>DMUF01000169.1:0-15035 GCA_003476445.1 Gammaproteobacteria bacterium
AAATGGGCATCGGCCGATTCGGTGAGCAGACCGAGCAGCCAGCCGCCCGCGAGCAGCGCCGCGCGCAGTTGGGCGCGCAGGGTCGTGTCAGTCGTTCGGTGAATCTCGCTTGCGAGCTGATGCAGCGCGGCGAGTGCCAGCGGCGTATTGAGATCGTCGCAGAGCGCGTCAAGCACCCCAACCGGGAATGCGTGTGCACGCTGATCAGCGAAGGCAACCGCTGTGGTCGCGTCGGCGCCTGCAACCCGCACCGCTTGATACAGGCGATCCAGACTCGTAGCGGATTGCTGCAGGAGATCATCCGACCAGACCAGCTGCGATCGGTAATGCCCGGAGAGAAGGGCGTAGCGCAGCACCTCACCGGACCAGTTGGCGCGCAGCGCGCGAATGGTCACGATGTTGCCAACGGACTTCGACATCTTCTCCGCACCGAGTGTGAGCATGCCGTTGTGCAGCCAGTAACGCACGCAGGTGTGCGTGTCATTGGCGCAGCGGCTCTGTGCAGCCTCGTTCTCGTGGTGCGGGAACGCGAGATCCGAACCGCCACCGTGAATATCGATGCTCGTACCCAGATGTTTGAGAATCATCGCTGAGCATTCGATATGCCAGCCCGGGCGACCGCGACCCCACGGGCTCTCCCAACCGGGAAGGTCGGGCGTCGAAGGCTTCCACAGCACAAAATCCTTGGGGTCGCGTTTGTACGGCGCCACGTCGACGCGCGCGCCGTCCAGCATATCTTCGAGCGTACGGTGCGACAGGCTGCCGTAGTCGGGGTCGGAGGGCACGTGGAACAGCACGTGACCGTCGGCGGCATAGGCGTGACCCTTCTCGATCAGGGTGGAGATCATGGCCACCATTTCTTCGATGTGGCCAGTCGCACAGGGTTCGACCGTGGGCGGCAGCACGCCAAGCCCATTCACGTCCTCGCGGTACGCCGCCGTGAACCGCTCCGTCAGCGTCGCGATGGATTCGCTGCCAGACCGTGCCGCCGCGTTGATCTTGTCATCGATATCAGTGATGTTCCGGGCATAGACCACATTCGGGTAGAGTGCGCGCAACAGGCGAAACAGGACGTCGAACACGACCGCCGGGCGACCGTTACCGATGTGAACGAGATTGTAGACCGTCGGTCCGCAGACGTAGAGGGTCACGCGCGCGGGGTCGGCGGGCTCGAAGCGGCGCTTCTGGCCGCTCTGCGAGTCTTGCAGATGAAGGTCCATCGGTCGTTCCAGTGGAGGTTTGGTTAACGCACCGGTGCGTCGGTAATGCACAGCCGATCGTTGTCGGCGCGCAGATAGAAGCAGCTTTCTCTGTACGTATGGCAGGCCGGCCCGGTCTGGGTGACGCGCAGCAGCAGGGCATCACCATCGCAGTCTACGCGCAGCTCGACCAGCGCCTGCAGGTGCCCCGACGTTTCTCCCTTGCGCCAGAAGGTTTGTCGGGAACGCGACCAGTAGCACACGTAGCCCTCTGCGAGGGTGCGCTCGATCGCTGTGCGATTCATCCACGCGAGCATCAGCACGGCGCCGGTGGCGGCGTCCTGCGCAATTGCGGGTACGAGTCCATCCGGGTCATAGCGCAGGCTGTCGAGCGCGCGGGCAAGCGCAACGCTCGTTCCGGGTGCGGCGGCCTCGAGATCGGCGAATTGGAAGGTTGGCACGGTCATGGTGTGAATCGCGACCGCAGGTACTCGAACACCGCGCGCATGCCCATGGCCTCACCGCCTTCCGGTCTGCCCGGCCGCGCGCGCAGGTTCCACGCCATGATGTCGAAATGCACCCATGGCAGACCCGCGGCGAAACGTTCGAGGAACAGGGCCGCGGTGATGGCACCGGCATACGGTGAGCTCGCCGAATTGACCAGGTCGGCGACCTTGCTCTCGAGCATGGCGGCATAGGGTTGATGCAGGGGCAACCGCCATACCGGATCGTCGACGGCGCTGCCCGCCGTCGCGATTGCGTGTGCGACCGCGTCGTCATTGCTGAACATGGCTGCGAGCTCGGTTCCGACCGCGGTACGTGCCGCGCCGGTGAGCGTTGCGAAATCGATCATGAGCGCGGGGTTACGTTCGGCGGCGATGGCCATGGCATCGCACAGAACCAGTCGCCCCTCGGCGTCGGTGTTGTCGATTTCGACCGTCAGCCCCTTGCGGGTCGCGATCACGTCGCCTGGGCGAAAAGCATTGCCGGCGATGGCGTTTTCCACCGCGGGGACCAGCACACGCAGCCGGACCGGCAGACGTGCGCTCATTACGAGGTGGGCGAGACCGAGCACGTGCGCGGCACCGCCCATGTCTTTCTTCATCGTGCGCATGGCGCCCGGCGGTTTGATATCGAGCCCGCCGCTGTCGAAACAAACGCCTTTGCCGATCAGCACCACTTCGGGATGGTCGCTGTTGCCCCACTCGATATCGATGAGACGCGGATCGTCAGCCGCAGCGCGCCCGACCGCATGAATGGTGTTGAGACCGGCATCGAGCAGCTCGTCACCCACAAGCACGTTGCAGGTCGCGCCGTGGCGCTCGGCAAGCGCCTCGGCCTCTGCGGCGAGATGCGATGGCAGCATGTCCGCGGCAGGGGTGTTGATCAGGTCGCGCGCCAGCGCCGTCGCAAATGCGAGCGCGTCGAGCGCGCCGGCGTCGAGCTGCGCCGGCAGTATCAGTTGGGCTGCCTCGCGAGACGCCTCACGGTAGCGAGCAAACTGGTACGCACCGGTTGCCCATCCAAGCGCTTCGAGCTCGGTCAGCGGACCCCTCACCGCGTAGGCGCCGGCGGGCAGCGTCAGCGGCAGCCCCCCCAGCGTGGCGAGCGACGGTGCACCCTCGACGCCGACCAGGACCCGCGCCGGCATGCCGTCCGCGTCGGGCAGCCACGCCGTTTGACCCGCCTTCGCGCGAAAGCCCGAGCGATCGAGCCAGGCTTTGCCACGGTCATCGAGGTTTGCACGAAAGGCCTCGAGTTCCTCGGCGCGCAGGCGTTCGATGGGGGTGACGGGGCCGTCGCTCCCGGTGATCAGCACGTCGTCCATGAGCATCCTCAGAGCTGGCGGACCGGAATCGCGCCCAGTCCCAGATTGTTACGTTCAAGGATCCGGTCGGCGCGATAGCTCGAGCGCACGAGGGGGCCGGCGGCGACCTCGAGAAAACCGAGTTCGAGACCGATCTGGCGCAAGTCCTCGAACGCCTCGGGCGGCACCCAGCGTTCGACCGGCAGGTGATGGGGAGTAGGGCGCAGGTACTGACCCAGGGTCACGATGTCGACGCCATGCGCGCGCAGATCGCGCATCGCAGCGAGTACTTCGTCGTCGCTTTCACCAAGACCGAGCATCAGGCTTGATTTGGTCAGTACGCCCGGCCGTACGCGCTTGGCGTGGGCAAGGACGTTCAGCGTCTGGGCGTATCCCGCGCGCGGATCGCGCACCACGTGGGTGAGGCGCTCCACGGTTTCCAGATTCTGTGCGAAGACGTCGAGCCCGCTCTCAACGACCGTCGCAACAGCCGCCGGATCACCGCTGAAGTCCGGCGTCAGCGCTTCTACCGCCGTGTTCGGATTGACCGTCTTGATCGCGCGCACGCAGGCTGCGTAGTGAGCGGCTCCGCCATCCGGTAGATCGTCACGATCGACGGAGGTCAGTACGACGTAAGCAAGGCCCATGAGTCGCACCGATTCCGCGGCGTGACGCGGCTCGTCCTGATCCAGCCAGCCGCGCGGATTGCCCGTATCGACGGAGCAGAAGCGACACGCTCGGGTGCAGACGGCGCCCATGAGCATCAGCGTGGCGGTGCCGTTGTTCCAGCATTCGCCGATGTTCGGGCAGTGTGATTCCTCGCAGACGGTGGCCAGACGGTGGTTACGCACTGTTTCCCGCACCGTCTGGTAGCGCTCGCCGCCGCCCACGCGAACACGCAGCCAGGCGGGCTTGCGGCCGCCCGGCTCCGGTGTGGCCGAGCGAGCCTTAATGCCGTCTTTGATGGCGGTGACCCCGTGCTCGGTGACGAACTTCTGGCCGCTTTTGATCGGTGTGCTCATGCGGTTTCTGCGCCTTGTTGCCCGCAGGGCTTCGGAGCGGCTAGGCTGCCGCCAGAGCTCAGTTGCGGGCGAGAGCGGAGATTATAGTGTCCAGCGCAAGCTTGTCGCGTCAGCGTCGTTTCATCCTGCCGCAGCCGGGCGACTCGCTTGCCGCCATTGCGGCCAGGGAATTGCCGGGCATGGATGCAGCTGCAGCCATGCAGCACCTTGAAGCGTGGAATCTGCATATCTTCTTGATGCGTCGGCCCGCCGGACTTCTGACTGGTTGCGATGTCGTTTTTGTCGAGCCGCCACTCGCGACCGCGGGCGCTTGAACCCTGAGCCGCACATCGTCGCGGCGTTGCCCGCCGCGGGGCATGACGGTCTGCCTGAACTCATCGTGCGTATCCGGTTCGAAAATGGCGCGGAACGAGATGTGATCATCGATAACGATGCCGGGCTGCGCCTGCTGGCGAGCTGTGGCGTTGACCGCCTCGAGGCGTTGGTGGGGCATTCATGGCGGAAGGTGCGGCAGGCACTTCTCGACCAAGATACGGCGGAACCCGGGTAACGAACGTCAAGTGTTCATGCCGCGGCTCTTGCGCCTCTTTCGCGCGCGGCAACGGGCCGGCTTCTCCTCGTAGCAACACCACCTCTCATTCATTCTTCCTGCCGTTCATTCATCACCTGCTGCAACCCGGCAACACCCGCTCTGTAATCCGCCGCGAGCGGCGCTGGGTAGGCGCTTTTCGTGCAGGTCGGGTTTTGGCGTTTCGTCAATCATCGGGAGTGAACGTATGAGCCGTATGAGCAAGGTGCCATCTTTAGCTTCAGCGGAGGCCGCCCAGGGGCTACGTAAGAACGCTCGATGGATCCTGATTTTGGTGGCGGCTTGCGCGACCAACGCTCACGCTGAGACGCGAAGCTGGACGCTGCCCACCGCCGAGATGCCCGATCTCGCGGGCCCCGACGACTGGTCCGTCGCATTGGGTGCCGAGGCGGAGTACGGTGAAGTCTACGATGGCTCGGACGAAGCGGAGACCGAGCTCGAGCCAGCGGTAGTGGCGCAATTGCGTCGTGGCGACTTGCGCTACTACTGGGAAGGAAATTCGCTTGGCACACGTTGGACACCCTCGCCAGAGTGGCTGCTCGGCGTCGGTCTTCAGCTCGAGTTCGGCCGGGAGGAATCGGACAGCTCGTCTCTCCGCGGGCTCGGTGATACGGACGATGAACTGGCTCTCACCGTCGATATCCGGCGCGGGTTTGGCGAAGACTGGCCGTGGTGGTTAGCCACGCGTCTGCTCGCCGGCAATTCTGATCTCGGTGCTCTGGCGGTCATCGGGGTGGGTCGCGAATTGCCCGTGCCGGGGCCCCGATGGCAGGCTGACTTCGTGCTGTATACGACGTTCGCTACCGAGGATTTTCAACGCAAGGATTTCGGTGTGACGCCTGCACAGGCGGCCCGCTCCGGTTATCCCGCGTTCGAACCGCAAGACGGCTTCCGCGCTCTCGGCGGTCAGATTTATCTGCAGTATGCGGCCAGCGAACGCTGGCTTGTGCGCGCGGAGGTTGGTTACGAACGGTTCGCCTCGGACGTCCGCGACAGTCCGATCGTGAGTGCGAGCGGCGAGCTCGAGGCCGGCATCACCGTGCTGTTCAAGCTGCGGTGATCGCGACGCGAACGGAATAGTCTAACCCGTTGATTCGTATGACGGGTGCTGCTTGGATTCGAACAAGGACTAGGGGATGATGAGCCCTTGGTCACATTCGGAGAGGGGCAGCGTGTTCGACTGTGTAATTCGCAATGGATTGATTGTCGACGGCAGTGGTCTGCCTGCGTTCAAGGGTGACCTGGCGTTGTCAGACGGGCGCATCGCGGTGGTTGGCGCCGTTCGCGGAGCGGGCGCCGTGGAGTTTGACGCCGGTGGTCGCGTGGTTGCCCCGGGTTTCATCGATCCGCATACCCACTTCGATGCGCAGCTGCTCTGGGACGGCGCGGCGCGCCCGGCGCTGGAGCACGGCATCACGACCGTGGTGCCCGGCAACTGCTCGCTGTCGCTCGCGCCGCTGCGCATTGCGGACCGCGAAGCGTTGTCCGGCATGTTTCGCCAGATCGAGGAGCTGCCGAAAGAGTCGCTGGACGGCAGCGCTTTTACCTGGACCTGGGAATCCTTTGACGGTTACCTCGACGCGCTGCGGCGAACGCTCAAGATCAATGTGGCCCCGCTGGTCGGGCACAGCGTGATCAGGCTGTGGGTGATGGGTGAAGCCGCGAACCAGCGCGCTGCGACGGCAGAAGAGCAGGCAGCGATGCAGGGCCTGCTGCGGGCCTGCCTTGAAGCGGGCGCGGTCGGTCTGTCGACCAGTTATGTCGACGTCGATGCCAATCTGCATCCGGTGCCAAGCCGTTTCGCGCACAGCGATGAGCTGGATGGGCTGGCAGCGGTGCTTGGCGAGTTCGGTCGGGTGCTGCAGGTGGTGCCCGAGTTTTACAACACCGACATCACGATTGCGCGGGTCGATCAGCTGGCGGAGCTGTCTCTCCGTCACAACATAACGACCACGTTCTCACCCCTCTTCGACAGCGCCAACACGCCGGACAACGTGAGCCGTGTCATGGCGCGTGTGCGCGAGCAGGTGCGACGCGGCGCGCGCGTCTGGCCTCAGGTGCAGACCCGCCCGATCGACATCAGCTTCAGTCTCGATCTGCCGAGTCTGTTCTTTGCTGGCAATCCGCCCTGGTACCACGCCATGCGACTCCCGCGCCCGGAGCGGCTGCGTCTGCTCAAGGATGCCACGCACCAGGCGCGTCTGGTGGCGGCGGCCGGAGCTGACGGTGGTGATGCCTGGCTTGGCAGTCTTATCCTGCGGCAGCTGCCCGGTGACAACGAGGGGCTCGAGGGGCGCACCCTGCGTGAGATCGCCAATTCGCGCGGGCAGGGCTCTGCGCAAACACTGATCGAGCTTTCGCTCGAGCATGATCTGCAGGCGCACTTCCTTGCCGCCAACCGCGGGCACGAGATCCCCGAGCGGGTGGGGCCCCTGCTGGCAGACCCGCTGGTACACATTGGAGCGAGCGACGGCGGTGCGCATATCTGTTCGTTCTCGACCTATGGCGATACGGGTTACCTGTTCAGCAAGTTCGTCCGCGAAACCGGTTTGCTGTCGCTTGAGCAGGCGGTCAAGAAGATCACCTTGGATACTGCGAGCATCTGGGGTTTGCCCAATCGCGGCCTTCTGCGCGCCGGCTACGCCGCGGATGTTGTGGTGTTTGATCCCGATACGATTGACCGTGGGCCGGAGCGTGCGGTGAGCGATGTGCCCGGCGGTGGCATGCGCTACGTGCGCGACAGCGTGGGCGTCGATGCAGTATTCGTGAACGGCACGCTCGCGTGGGATCGCGGAGGCTACAAGGATGCCTCCGTGGGCAGCATTGTCACCTGAGTCCCGATCGCTCAGGTTCCGCGCATGGAGCTGAATCTCGACACCGGTCGCCTGTGGGTTTTTCTCGCCGGCTTTGGGGTCATGCTGCTGCTGGAATCGCTCGTCCCGGCGCGTCCCGCGGCTGGGACCCGCGCGCGGCGACTGGTCTTTCACGGTCTTGTGGCTGCGCTCAATACCACCATCGTGCGGATAGTCGCTTACGTACCGCTGCTGCTCTGGGCCGTTCACGTCGAGGAAGAGGGCTACGGTCTCGCGCGCTGGCTTGGGCTTGTAGGCTGGGCCGAGATCATTATCTCGATCATCGTGCTCGATGCGTTCGACTACGCCTGGCATCGCGCCAATCACCGCTGGCGACTGCTCTGGCGTTTTCACAAGGCGCACCACGCTGATACGGCGATGGATGTGACCACGGCGCTGCGGTTTCACCCCTTTGAACTGCTCGTGTCGTCGGCGGTGAAAGCCGTCTGGCTCGTGGTCTGGGGACCAACCGTGGTCTCCTGGTTCCTGTTTCAGGCGCTGGTCAGCCTCTGCGCGCAGTTTCATCACGCCAATGTCGATCTGCCGGATCCGGTAGAGCGTTGGCTGGGCCGGGTGCTGGTCACGCCGCGCTTTCATGCGGCGCACCACCGTGTCGAGCGGCATCTAGGTAACGCGAATTTCTCCACCATTCTTCCCATCTGGGATCGTTTGTTTGGCAGCTACTCGGCACCGCCTCCCTCGCGCCAGCAGGCGCACAGCCTCGAGGTCCACTATGGATTACCCGAGGGAAGAGAGGTGGCTTTTCGCGCGGGCGCGTGGTTGGTCGAGCCGTTTTCCGCCCGCAATCTCGACGTGGATCGGCGTTGACCGTTGCGCTGCGGCCTGGCTGAGCGTAGGTGTCGGCAGAGTAGAGTTCCGGTGAGCAACGCAGTAGGGTGTTCAGACGTCCAGTCAAATCAGGAGAGAGTCATGATCAGAGTCATTGCAGCGCTTCTCGTGTCGCTTCCGCTGGTTGCGTTTGCGGCGGAGCACGGCGGTTCTGCGGCCGAGCACGGCGGAAAACCCGCTGAACACGGCGGTCAGGCGGCGGAGGCAGCACCGGCGGCGGGTGCCGCGGAGCATGGCGGCAAGCCGGCTGAGCACGGTGGCAAGCCTGCGGAGCATGGCGGCGATGCGGCTGAGCACGGTGGCAAGCCTGCTGAGCATGGCGGCGAGGCGGCAGCGTCGCAGCCGGAGTGATTGCCAGGCTACGAGGAATGTTCGCACCCCCCGGCGCCCTGCGCCGGTGGGTGTGCGTCTGCGCGTTCGGGTTTATGTCGACGGGCGTTGCCGCGGAGCCGCGCACGTTTTATGTCGAGGACATTAAAAGCGCGATGGACAGCCACATCGCAGCAAGCGTGGACGAAGAAGGCATTTTCCATCTGCGTGACGATCGCACCGGAGAGATGCTCGCGCTGCGGTTCGTGAAGATTCACGATCCGGTCCGTCGCATCGATGCAGACACCTATTTCGCATGCACTGATTTCTCGGTGCAGAAAGACGAGGACCAGCTCTACGACATCGATTTCTGGCTGCGCCCAGAGAACGGTGTGCTGGTGGTTTACGACACCAAAGTGCACAAGGAGCCGCGGCGATCGCTGCTCTACGGGTGGTACAAGCAGCCCCGTTATACTTTTGTCGATGACAAGGTGGTGGAGTTGTACTGATCGCCCATTGCTGACGGAGTGGCTCTGGGGGGAGCAACGTGACTGCTGATCTCAACTACGGCGACCTGTTCGAGGCGATCGCTCAGGTGATTCCCGAGCGTCCTGCGATTCGCTATGGCGACCGCGAGATCCGCTGGGGTGAATTCGACCGACGTACCAATCGTCTTGCCCGCTTTCTGCTTGCAGCCGGACTGCAAACCGGAAGCAAGGTCGCGTTTTATCTCCGCAACACCCCCGCCTATGTCGAACTCTTTGCCGCCTGCGCCAAGGCGCGGCTCACTCACGCCAACGTCAACTACCGCTATGTGGGCGCCGAGCTGCTGCACGTTATCGGGAATTCAGATGCGGAAGCGGTGGTCTATGATCCCGAATTCGCGCCACAGGTACGCGAGCTCCGTTCGCGTCTGCCGGCGGTCAAGATCTGGCTTGAGAACGCGGCGCCTTGTCTTAACGAGTTTTCTCACGCTCTCGAAGACGTGGTTGGCAGCGGGAATGATGCCCCGCTTGGTAACAAGCGTTCCGGCACCGATCTCTACTTCATGTACACCGGTGGTACCACGGGCTATCCCAAGGCCGTGATGTGGCAGCACCGCGATCGTATTGCGGTCATCGGCATGTCCGATGCGCCTGACGCAGCCACGCACGCCGCGCGCGTGGCGGAGCAGTCGCCCGGTCCGGTGACCTTGCCTGCCTGCCCGCTCATGCATTCGACGGGTTTCACCACCATGCTGTCAGCGCTCTGCCAGGGTGGCTGCATCGTGCTGTTGCCGGGCGGACTGTTCGAGGCGGAGGCGTGCATCCGTGAGATCGAGCGGTCGGCGGTGACGCGGATCGCGATCGTTGGCGACCCGTTCTCTGTCCCGCTGCTCGAGTACCTGCGGGCGTATCCTGATCGCCATGATCTCAGCCAGGTAACCACCATCACGTCGGCAGGTGCCATGTGGAGCGCGCCCTGCAAGCGCGAGCTGCTCGACTACTTCCCGAACGCAACCCTCGCGGATGCGCTGGGATCCTCCGAGGGCTCCGGACTTGCTTCGTCGCAGATGCGGCGCGGCGAAGAAGTGGCCACAGCGGCGTTCAGGATCGGCGCGAATGTGAAGGTCTTCACCGAGGACTTTCGTGAGGTGTTGCCCGGGTCAGGCGAGACCGGGCTCATTGCGAAGGCGGGTGCGTTGCCCCTTGGTTACTACAAGGATCCCGAGCGCACCGCGCGCACCTTTCCCGTCATTGACGGGGTGCGCTATTCGATCCCGGGTGATTGGTGCCGGGTCGAGTTGGACGGCACGCTGATCCTGCTCGGGCGGGGCAGCAACTGCATCAATACCGGGGGCGAGAAGGTCTACCCGGAAGAGGTGGAAGAAGCGCTCAAGCAGGCGCCCGGCATTCAGGACGCGGCGGTTCTGGGGCTGCCGGATCCGCGCTGGGGTCAGGCAGTTGTGGCGCTGGTCCGGACCGCGGGAAATGTTGCCGTTGATGCGGAGGCAGTCCGTCCGCTGCTCGATCAGCTGCTGGCACGGTACAAGCACCCCAAACGCTATGTCGTGACCGGCGAGGATTTTCGGCACGACAATGGCAAGGTCAATTATCGCGCAGCCCGAGCGCTGCTCGATCAGATGTCCTGAAACTGCAGCGCGTGCAGCGCTTGATAAAGTCCGCCCTGCGCGATCAGTTCGGCATGGGTTCCGAGCTCGCGCACCCGGCCGTGTTCCAGCACGAGAATGCGATCTGCCTCTTGAATAGTTTGCAGCCGGTGCGCGATCACGATTGACGTGCGCCCGGCTGTCAGCGTGCGCAGAGCGTCCTGGATCAAACGCTCGGTCTCGGTATCGATGCTTGCGGTTGCCTCATCCAGCACGAGAATTTCCGGATCCGCCGCGAGCACGCGCGCGAACGCGAGCAGCTGCCGCTGCCCCTGGGACAGGTTCTGCCCGCGTTCGGACAGGTTGGTGTCATAACCCTGCGGGAGCGCGCTGATGAAGGTGTGCGCATTCACGCGTCGAGCCGCCGTCTCCACATCGGCTCGCGAGATGGCCGTGTTCCCGAGCGCAATGTTGTCATGCACGGTGCCGGAAAAGATGTGGAAATCCTGCAGGACCACACCTACTCGTCGGCGCAGGTCGCGCGTGTGGATTCGGTTCACGTCGATATCATCGAGAAAGAGATGACCATCGGGAATGTCATAGAAGCGGGCTAGCAGTCGAATGAAGGTGCTCTTGCCGGAGCCCGTTGGTCCGACGATCGCGAGCTTCTCACCTGGGCGGATGTCGAACGTCACGTCGTGCAGTACCGGTACACCCGCGTCGTACCCGAAGTCGAGGTGTTCGACGCGAACGGCCCCGCGCAATCGGGCGGGGAGAAGCGCCGGCTGATCTGGCTCGTGGATGCGCTCGTCCCAGTCGAGCGCCTGGAAAATACGCTCGCCGCTCGCCATCGCGCGAAACAGGATGTTGGTCTGTTCGCCCAACACGACGATGGGCTGGAACAAAAGATCAATGAATCGAGTGAACAGGATCACACCACCGAGGGTCATCTGCTCCTGCACCACGGCACCGCCGCCGTACCAGACGATCGCACCGATCGCGATGTGCGCCATGCTGTCGGTGAACGCGCCGTAGAGTGTCTCGACGCGCGCGCTGGTCAGTTCGAGGCGCCGATTTTCGGCGTTGATGCGGCCGTAGCAAGCCAGATTTTCTTCTTCGCGAACTGAGAGCTGGACCACCTGAAGCCCAGCCAGATTCTCCTGCAGATTCTGATTCAGCGCGGAGACGGACGCCCGCACCTTGCGGAACAGCTCTCGTGTCGTGCGGCGGAACAGCGCGGTTGCGCTCCCCATGATCGGCATCACGAGCAGTAGCAGCAGGGTCAGTTCCACGTCGATGCTGAGCATGATCGCGAGAGCGACGAAGAACGGAACAAACTCTCCCACGAGCGCCCCGATGCCGCGCAGCAGCTCGTACAGCGCCTCCACGTCATTGGTGACGCGGGTCATGATGCGGCCGACCGCGACCCGGTCGTAGAACGCTGCCGGGCGGGTCTCCAAGTGGCGAAAGAGATCGAGACGCAGGTCCCGCAGGCCGTTCACCACGGCGCTGATAAGGGTCATTCGATGGGCGTGGCCGGTGGTCGCCCAGCCGAGCTGCAGCAGAATGTAGAGCCCGCAGGCTGCAACAAGTGGGTGTACGGAAAGCAGGCTCGCAAGCCATTCCGTGAGGTCGATCATGCCAAAATCGGGGGCGGCGCTGTCCGACTCGCCCTGGATGATGTGGTCGATGACGACGAGGGAGAGCACCACGGGCATCAGCACCTGCAGCGTCGAGGCGATGAGAACCAGGATTGCGCTGGCTGCGAACGTGACCCGATAGGGTCGTAGCCAACGCAGCAGTCGACGCAGAAGCGCGAGGTTGAGCACGGCTCCGGATAGCTCGGCCTCGAAGAGCGCATAGTTGCGTGGCGCGCTGCTCATGTGCCCGCTCCCGCGGGCGTCAGCCCTTCTGTGACTCCGCCCTCACGCTGCGTGCGTTCCAGATCGGCATAGAGCCCGCCCGCCGCGATCAGAGCATCGTGGGTGCCGACTTCGACGATCCGTCCCTGATCCATAACCACGATGCGATCAGCATGGCGCGCGGTGGAGACCCGGTGCGAGACCAATATCGTCGTCTGACCGCGGCGCACGCGTTTGAGTGCGCGCAGGATGTGATCCTCGGTCGCGGTATCGACGCTTGAAAAGCAGTCGTCGAGCACCAGCACCGGCGCGGCGCGGATGAGCCCACGCGCCAACGTGGCGCGCTGCTTCTGGCCCCCGGACAGGGTGACGCCGCGCTCGCCCACCACGGTTGCCATCTGCGCCGGAAAGCGCTCGATGGTTTCCTTGAGCGCTGCTGCATCGGCAGCGGACCAGATCGCGTCCAGCTCACGCTCCGGCAGATCGTAGGTCAGATTTTTCGCGAGGGGCTCGCCGAACAGAAACGGGTCTTGTGGCACCAGGACGATCTGGCTGCGCAACGCGGCGAGCGGGTAGTCACGCACGTCGGATCCGTCCACGCGAATACTGCCGGGTGGCGGGTCGAGCAGACGCACGATGAGCTTCAGCAACGTGGATTTACCGGATCCGACGCGACCCATGATCGCAATCGATTCCCCCGCGGCGATGCCGAGCGAAACGTCGGTAAGCGCGGGTGTCGCGCGGTCCGGGTACTGCCAGTCGAGATGAGAGAGCTCGATCGCACCGCGAATGCGCGCCGGGGTGCGGCCGCTGGGCCGGTCAGGGATTTCGGCTTCGAGCGCGATGACCTCGAACAGGCGATCACTGGCGATGGCGGCACGCTGGAACAGATTGATGATGAAACCTGCCACGCGGAACGGCGCGACCGCCATGGCCACATACATGAAAAACGCGACGAGTGACCCCACGCTGAGCTGCCCGGAGAGCACGAGCGATCCGCCGTAGCCCAGGATGGTGACGGAGCAGAGCGCGGCAAGCGAAGGCATCCATGCGGTCAAGAGCGAGCTCACGCGCGCCTGACGATAGAACGCGTCGCCATACGCCTGATTGGTCGCGGCAAAGCGTCGGATCTCCGGTTCCTCCTGCACCATCGCCTGGATCGTGCGAATGCCGGAGAGATTTTCCTGCACATGCGTGCCGAGGTCAGACAACCGGTCCTGCACCTCGCGCGACGTGTCGGCCATTTGCGCGGCAGAACGCTGGGCGTAGAGGTAGATGAACGGCAGCGGCGGCAGCATCAGCAGCGTGAGCGAGGGCGACAGGTAGAACATGAAGCCGAAGCCGACGAGCGTGGCATACACCAGCACTACGACGAGAATCGTGCCCATCGTGATCAATCGCTGAATGAGCGCAATGTCCGAGATCGCGCGGGTCATCATGTCGCCGATGGTATGCCGTGCGAAGAACGTGGCGCCCTGGCGCTGGAGCGCCGCATACAGCGCTGCGCGCAGGTCGAAAGAAACATGTTGTCCCACGCTGCGCACGGTATAGCGCGCATAGGTCACGACGCCGTAACGCGCAATGACTGCGAGCAGAATGCCAAAGGTCGGCAGCGTCAGATCCGAGCTGCCGGCCGCGATACGGTCGATGCCGAGCGCGAGGTACCAGGGTACGAGCGCCTCCAGCAGCCGCGATCCGCCGAAAGCGGCGATGCCGAGCACAAGCCGCCCCCGGTAGGGTCGAACGAACGGGGCGACGCGCGTCAGTGAAGCTCGCATGAAGCGTTGGCGCCCGGTCAGAACGGAGCGCTCTTGGGCACGCGTGGAAACGGAATGGCATCGCGAATGTTCTCCATCCCGGTCACGTACAGCACGAGGCGCTCAAGACCAAGCCCGAAACCCGCGTGGGGCACGGTGCCGTAGCGGCGCAGATCGCGATACCAGCCGAGCGCGCCGCTCAGGCCGTGCTCCGCCATGCGCGCGTCCAGTACGTCGAGACGTTCCTCGCGCTGGCTGCCCCCGATGATCTCGCCCACGCCGGGCACCAGCACGTCCATCGCCGCCACGGTGCGACCATCGTCGTTCAGACGCATGTAGAACGCTTTGAAATCCTTCGGATAGTTGGTGACGACGACAGGTCCGCCCACGTGCCGCTCGGTGAGGTAGCGCTCGTGTTCGGACTGCAGGTCCGCGCCCCAGTGCACTGGGTACTCGAACGCGACCGGCGCCTGCTCGAGAATGCGTATGGCGTCCGTGTAGTCGATGCGCTCGAACGGCGCGCGAATGAGCGACGTGAGGCGCTCGATCGCCGCCTTGTCGATGCGATCCGCGAAGAAGGCCATATCATCGGGGCAGGCTTCGAGCACCGCGCTGAAGACTGATTTGAGAAAGTCTTCGGCCAGTGCCGCATTATCGTTCAGGTCCGCGAAGGCGACCTCGGGCTCGATCATCCAGAACT
>DMUF01000169.1:15323-18356 GCA_003476445.1 Gammaproteobacteria bacterium
TCGATCATCCAGAACTCGGCGAGGTGCCGGCTCGTGTTTGAGTTTTCTGCGCGGAACGTGGGGCCGAAGGTGTACACGCGCGAAAGCGCCAGGCAGTAGCTCTCCACATTGAGTTGTCCGGAGACGGTGAGGAACGTTTCCGTGCCGAAGAAATCTTCTTCGAAATCGGGCGTCGCTGACCGATTGGCCGTGTCGAGGGTGGAGACGCGGAATAGCTGGCCCGCGCCCTCGCAGTCGGAAGCCGTGATGATGGGTGTGTTGACCCAGTAAAACCCGTGCCGGTGAAAGTACTCGTGCACCGCGCGCGCAATGGCGTGGCGTACGCGCGCAATGGCACCGAAGGTGTTGGTGCGTGGCCGCAGGTGCGCGACGGTGCGCAGATACTCGAAGGTGTGGCGCTTCTTCGCGATCGGGTAGGTTTCGGGATCGTCCACCCGACCGTGCACGACCACCCGGGTTGCCGCGAGCTCGCGATCCTGTTTTGCGCCCACCGGTTCGACGACGGTACCCGTGATTTCCACGGCGCAGCCGGTGCCCAGCTCGACCACGTCGGCGAGATAGTTCGGTAGCGCGTCGGCGGCGACCACCTGCAGCGTGTCAAAGCAGGAGCCATCGCTCAGTTCGATAAAGGAAAAGCCACCTTTTGACGTGCGGCGGCTGCGTACCCAGCCGGCGACGGTGAGTGCGCTGCCGATGGCAGTCTCGTGTCGCAGGATGGCGCTAATGGGCGTGATATCGGATTGAGGCATGGTGTCCGTTCAGCTGCTGGTCGGAGTACGTGGCATGATAGAACAAACGCCGTGTCAGGCGGGCGCGACCCGCTGGGCGGGGCGCTGGGCGGGGCGATAGGCTTGGATAACGCGCGAACGCGCGGGGAGCATAGGCAATGTGGCGATGGGCGGTAGTCCTGGCCGCGGTGATACTGGGCGGCATTGGCGCCTGGGTCTTCACCTCGACGGAGGAAGAGATTCGCGTTCCTGCGGAACTGGCGCCCGCTGAGGTGCCTCCCTTCAACGCTCCCGCCGCCGAGCCCCAGCCCGTGGAGCCGGCTGTCAGCAGCGATATCATCGAGCCCGCACCCGTTGTCGAGGAACCCAGCTGGGTGTTGCCGCCGCTCAACCAGAGCGATGCGTTTGTGCGCGAACAGCTGGCCGCGCTTGGCGCGCCCGCGCGCTGGAGCGAGCAGGAGGAACTGGTGCGGCGCTTTACCGTGCTCCTCGAGAACGGTTCACGCGGCGAGTACCCGCGCCGGCAGCTGCAGGCGTTCCCGCTTGCCGCTCCGTTCGGAGTGACCGAGCGCGACGGGCGTTTCTATGTTGATCCCGTGAACTACGCGCGCTACGAGGGTTGGCTTAGCGCGCTCGAGGCGATTGATCCGGTTGCGGCCGGGCGGCTGCTCGCGTTTCTCGAGCCGCTCGTTGACGCTTCGCTCGCGGAACTTGGAACGGGCGCGACCCTGCGACCGCTCCTCGCCGCGGGGCTGCGGGTGGTGCTGGATACGCCGATCCTGACGGAGTCTGAAGAACTCATCCGACCTAATGTGCTCTACAAGTACGCGGATCCGGCGCTCGAAAGTGAACCTGCGCTCGCTCGGCTGCTCATGCGCAGCGGTCCGAGCAACGTGCTCCGCGTGCAAGGGTGGGCGCGACGGCTGGCCGCAGCCATGGCTATCACGCCAACGGCGATGCGCGCAGACGGCTGAGGTCGAGATCGGACCGAAACGGTCCTGCGGCTTCGATGGCTTCGATATCCCGCGTCACGTAGGCTCGCTCGTCATCGAGATAGCGGGCTACGGCGTCGCGAAAACCGTCGTGTCCGATCCAGTGCACGCTGTAGGTAGGTTCAGGCAGATAGCCTCGCACTACCTTGTGCCCTCCTTGTGCGCCTGCCTCGACGCGGCGCAGCCCGCGCGCGATGGCGAAGTCGATGGCCTGGTAGTAACAGGTCTCGAAATGCAGAAAGGGGTGATCCTCGATGCAGCCCCAATTCCTGCCGTATAGCGTATCGCTGCCAATGAAATTGAGTGCGCCTGCGATATAGCGGCCGGCGCGTTTGCACAGGATAAGCAGGATGTCGTCAGGCATGGCGGCGCTTACCCGGCTGAAGAACTCGCGGGTGAGGTAGGGCGAGCCCCACTTGCGTGATCCTGTGTCGAGATAAAAGTGGTAGAAGGCATCCCAGTGGTGTTCCCGAAGGTCGCTGCCTGTCACCCACTCGATCTCGATGCCGTTGGCCAGCGCGTCGCGGCGCTCGCGCTTCAGGTTCTTGCGCTTCTTCGAGGCGAGATCGGCGAGGAAGTCATCGAAGTGGCGGTAGCCCGGGTTGTGCCAGTGAAACTGCTGGTCCATGCGCTGCAGATAGCCCGCCTGCGGCAGAAGGTTCCATTCCTGCTCAGAAACAAATGTCGCGTGCACTGTTGCTACGCCGTTATCCCGAGCGACCCCGATAGCAGCGTTCGCAAGCGCAAGGCGGGTAGCGTCATCGTTCTCCCGGGCAAGAAAGCGGCGACCCGGTGCGGGCGTGAAGGGGACGCAGATCTGCAGCTTTGGATAGTAGCGCCCCCCCGCGCGGCGCCATGCGTCCGCCCACGCGTGATCAAAGACATACTCGCCTTGTGAATGGCTTTTGAGATACATGGGTACAACGCCGCGCACCGGCGCGTCAGGCGTTGCTCCGCCCAACACGAGATGCGCGGGTTGCCACCCTGTATCCGTGGTTGCGCTGCCGCTTGTTTCGAGCGCCGCGAGGAACGCGTGGCGCAGGAAGGGTTGGTAGGGAACGGGGCCTCCGGGATTGGCGCAAGCGTCCCATTCGTCGGCTGATATGTCAGCGAGGCTTTCGACCACGCGGACTGCGCTGGCGTTCATGCGTGTATCTCCCGGCATCGTGTTACCAGATGCCCGCTTCGAGTCCGGCGGCGAGCGCAAGGCCAAGTTCACGGCATCGCGCCAGTCCCGCCGCATCCGGGGTTCCGCGCACGATCACGGGAGGCTGCACCTCGCGAAATCGGTATCCATTGCCGATGCGGCGAAT
>DMUF01000169.1:18682-19970 GCA_003476445.1 Gammaproteobacteria bacterium
CCCCTCGGTTTCGTAGAAGGTGCGATCGAAAAAATCCTTGAGCGCCCCCGACATGTAGCCGAAGTTTTCCGGTGTGCCAAGCACGAGGCCGTGAGCCCAACGCAGGTCATCCGCATCGGCGGCCTGCGCCAGCCGTGCACGTACGATGACCCCCGTTACCTCGGGGTCACGCGCTCCTTCGTAAACAGCGTCTGCAAGTTGGCCGGTGTTGCCGGTCTTGGTGTGATGCACGATCAGGAGATGCTTCATTGACGAGGCGGCCGCAAGCTCGGTGACGGCGTGATGGGCGTGAGTATATCGGGCGCGCCGCAAGAGCGTATCAAGGGCTGCCTCGGTTATGATCGGCGCATGGGTAGTGAAAACGCAGTCAGCTCTGCAGCGTCTACGGAAGCGCCGGTGCGCGCCTATCACCATGGCGATTTGCGGGAAACTCTCATGGAAGCCGCCCTTGCGAGCATTGCCGCGCACGGCACCGAAAAACTGAGTCTGCGCGCGCTTGCGCGTGAGGCGGGTGTTTCGCCGACCGCTCCGTATCGCCACTTCTCCTCGAAGGAAAGCCTGCTTGCTGCGATCGCGGAAGCTGGTTATGTCCGACTGTTCGAGCGCTTCGAGTCCGTGGTTGCGGCCGCGCAGGGGGATCTGGAGTCGCGCTTGTTGGCAATCGGCATGGCGTACCTTGAGTTCGCGCTGGAGCATCCGGCGCGTTATGAACTCATGTTTGGTTCTGTGTTGGCGGATTTCAGCGGCTACGCGTCCCTGCAGGAGGCGGGCCAGCGCTGTTACCGCGTTCTCTATCAGGTGCTGGAGGACGGGCTCGAGCACGCTGACGGATCCGATCTCACCGCCACGCGCCTGGGTGGGGTGGTCTGGGCTGCCGTCCACGGCGTCGCGTCACTCATGCTCTATCACCGAGCCCTGCATCCGACCGATGACGCGGGCTTTGTTGGCGCGTCGCTGTGGCAGATGCAGTCTGATCCTGCACGCGCCCTGCGCACGCTCTTTGCCGGAATGCGATGACTTTTATGAACGACGCTCCACGCATCAGACGATCCATGCTTTTCATGCCGGGCGCCAATGCCCGCGCCATGGCCAAGGCCCGTGAGCTGCCGTGTGACGGCGTCATTCTCGATCTCGAGGATGCAGTGGCCGTTGACGCCAAGGCAGAGGCCCGGTCGCAGGTGGCTGCAACGGTGCAGGCCGGAGGATTTGGCTACCGTGAGCTTGTCGTGCGAGTGAATGCTCTGGAAACCCCCTGGGGTAACGACGATCTCGCCGCGCTGTCGGGCCT
>DMUF01000209.1:0-149 GCA_003476445.1 Gammaproteobacteria bacterium
ATCCAGTCGCGGGGGTATGTCTCGCGGTTCAACTTCAAGGGCGCCGACCAGCAGAAATTCGTCGGGCAGCTCTCCGGTGGCGAGCGAAATCGCGTGCATCTCGCCAAACTGCTGCGGCGCGGCGCGAACGTGCTGCTCCTCGACGAGCC
>DMUF01000209.1:438-892 GCA_003476445.1 Gammaproteobacteria bacterium
TCCTCGACGAGCCGACCAACGATCTCGACGTCGAGACGCTGCGCGCGCTCGAGGAAGCGCTGCTCAACTTCCCGGGCACCGTGCTCGTCATTTCCCACGACCGCTGGTTCCTCGATCGAATCGCAACCCACATGCTGGCCTTCGAGGGCGACTCGCACGTGGAATGGTTCGCGGGCAATTTCAGTGACTACGAGGTAGATCATCGCAAGCGCCTGGCGGCAAGCGGCACGGACTCCGCGCCGACGCGTATCCGCTACAAACCGCTGGTGCGTTGAAGGGGTCTAACAAGACACGAAACGAAGGGGTTCGACTCATGGCTGACGACTGGTTCACGCGCTATCCGGGACTCGAGTTCACACGTCATCCCGAGGGCGTGCTGCTCATTACCATCGACCGTCCCGCCGCCATGAACGCAACCGATGCAGCCTTGCATCGGGCGCTATCGCGGATCTGG
>DMUF01000209.1:1230-1590 GCA_003476445.1 Gammaproteobacteria bacterium
GCCTGGATCGAAACCATGGTCGGGAATTACGCGGGTATGCAGGCCGCTTTCCGCGAGGCCGGCGATATCGTGTACGGCATGACCCGCTGCACCAAGATCATCATCTCGGCCATCAATGGCGTCGCGGTCGGCGCGGGCCTGGCTGTCGCGCTCATGGCAGACATCAGCCTGATGGCGGAAGAGGCGAAGATCACCGACGGACACATCCGGCTTGGCGTTGCCGCGGGCGACCATGCGAACATCATCTGGCCGCTCCTCTGCGGACTCGCCAAGGCAAAGTACTATCTGCTGACCGCAGACTTCATCGATGGTGTCACGGCAGATCGCATCGGTCTGGTCAGCCGCGCGGTGCCCGGCGCC
>DMUF01000209.1:1978-3558 GCA_003476445.1 Gammaproteobacteria bacterium
CTCAATCTGTGGATGAATCAGGCCGCACCTGCCTTCGACGCGAGCCTCGCGTTCGAAATGCTGAATTTCATGGGGCCCGACGCGGCAGAAGGGGTCGCAGCACTGCGCGATCGACGCCCGCCGCGCTTCCCCTGACCGTTGCGCTTCGCTGTAGCGCACACGCTTCGTACCCTGCTTTCGGAGCAGCGCTACGTAGAGCCCCTGACTGCACGCGACCGCATTCCGAGCCTCAATGCCTGTACATCAGGCTAGCGAGCCGCGTGGGGGCAGATCCCGAAGCAGGACATCCGCCGCGCGCTCAATGGAGGGAGCATGGAACTGCCGTTGCAGATCACGTGGCGCAATCTCGACCGATCACCCGCGGTCGAAGCAGACATTCGGACACGGGCGGAGAAGCTCAATGAGTTCCACGATCGCATTGTGAGTTGCCGAGTGGTGGTCGAGGCGTCCCATCGCCATCATCACAAGGGCAACCTGTTTCGCGTGCGCATCGACGTCAAAGTACCGGAGCATGAACTGGTCATCACGCGCGATCCGGCTGACGAACACGCGCACGAAGACCTGTACGTCACGGTGCGCGACGCGTTCGACGCAATGAGCCGCCAGCTGAAGGATGTGGCGTCCGCTCAGAACGGTCGCCGGCGCGCCAGCACCACATAGCCCAGGACAGCTACCGCGGCGACGCCAAACATGACGACCGTCGCTGTCCGATAGCCGCTGAATTCGATCAGGTTGCCGGCGAGCGGCGGGCCAATGATCCCGCCCAGCATGGCCGTTCCCGGAACCAGCGCACCGAGGCGACGGCTCGTATCGCGAGCAGCCACCAGAGCCACCACGAAGGGAATGTAGAAATTCCAGGCGGCGTTGTAGACAAACACGGCCGCTGCAAAAGTGGTCAGGCTGTCGGCAAACGCGAGACCCGGCAGCGAGGCGGTGAACAGGAGCCCACAGAGGGCTTGAGGCCAGATTCCACTGACACGTCCGGACACGGCGACAGCCCCCAGTGACCCCACCATTCCCACAAAGAGACCCACGGCGATGAGGTCAGCGGCCGAACCCTGATCGAGGCCCGCCTCGAGACCGAGCCGCTCGAGGAAGGGCCAGAGGCCCGCGCCCGCGACGTAGAACACAACCATGCTGGCGAGAACCAGCCACGCGCTGACCGGAGCCGCTCGGGCCGCGGTGGAGGCCGCCGTTTCATGATCGTCACCGAGCGAAGCGTTGAGTCCGGCAACAAGCGGTATCGCAAGCAGAAACGGTGCCGCGAGCAGCAGCACATAGGTATCAAGCGTGAGCGTGTCTACGGGTACCAGCGCCAGGAACGTGCCTGCCAGGATGACGTCCGCCGTGATCTTGAGACCGTATCCCCGAGCCGGGTTGTCCAGTCGGGCGATGATGCTGACACAGATGCTGGCGATCCCCACCGCGGTCATTCCAAGCAGGATCTGAACGCCGAAGAGCACCGGCAGTGATGGCGCCCGACCCAGCGCCACGAGACCCAGCGCCATGGCGACGAGCAGAAAGCCCACCAGTGGACGCAGCGGCAGGCGATGCGCCCACCAGGGCGCGGACAATGAGGT
>DMUF01000209.1:3862-29683 GCA_003476445.1 Gammaproteobacteria bacterium
CAGCCCGGCCAGCGTGTTGGCTGCGACAAGGTAGCCAATGAGGGTCGGAGTGAGGTCGTAGCGCTCGGTCAAAAGCCCGAGCGTCACCGGCAGAACATTGGCAGGAACGGCGGTGACGCTGGCGATCAGAATGGCGAGCAGGGCTAGTCGCGTCATGGTCAGCTTCGAGCAGCACCGTTGGCGGCGCGCAGCTTACGCGCTTTGGTGCGCCCGTTGTATCGCGGTTGGCGCATTGACCCCGGACAAGTGCCCAGCGCATAGTTTTCCCATAACCGGAGTGCCCCATGCGCCTCACCGAAACAGACGCCTCCTTCATCTACGCGGAGTCTGCAAGCGGGCCGATGCACATCTCGTCGATCCATATCCTGGAAGGCGAGCTGGCCTACACACGGGTTCTGGAACGGTTCCGCGCGCGCGTGCATCTGATGCCGGCCTATCGCCGGCGCCTTGCGCCCGTACCCCTGAACCTTGCGCACCCGGAGTGGGTCGATGATGTTGATTTCGATCTGACCAACCACGTGCTGCACCACGTGCTGCCCGCGGGCAGCACCCTGGAGGACGGCATCGCAGCGGCGGTCACGCTGAATGAGCCGCTGCTGGATCGATCGAGACCGCTGTGGAAATTCGTGCTGATCGAGGGCGTGCCGGGGCACACGGTGATCCTGCAGGCCACCCATCACGCCATGATCGACGGCGCATCCGGTATCGAGCTCACGACCATCCTCTACGACCTCGACCCGAAAGCGCCGGAGCCGCTGCCCGCACCCTGGACACCCGCGCCGACCCCGGACGCGCTGTCACGCATGGGCCAAGCGGTACGGGAGCAGGTCTCCGCCTGGCGTGATCAAGATCCGCTCAGACTGTTCCGCGGCGGCCCGAAGCAGATGGCGCTGCTCGCCAAGGCGACCGAGGTCTGCGCGCGCTTCGTACTGCAGCCGGCTGTGCTCGCGCCGTTCAATGCCGGTCTCGTCGGTCCGAAGAGACATATGTCGTGGATGCGCTGCGCATTCAGCGATCTGCGTGACGTACGGCGCGCACTGGGCGGCACCATCAACGACGTCGTGCTCACCGTGGTTTCGGAGGCGGTCGCGCGCTACCTCGCGGGAAAGGACGTGACAAGCGCGAACCAGTATCTGCGCATCATGTGCCCGGTCAACGTGCGCACCGAGGACCAGCAGGGGGCCCTTGGCAATCAGGTGTCTGCGATTTTCCCTCGCGTACCCGCCTGGCCGATGGACACCGTGGAACGGCTGCGGACCGTGATCCAGACCATGGATCAGATCAAGGACGGCGAAGAAGCCCAATCCATCACGCTGATGCGCGAATCCCTTCCCCAGCTGCCGCCGGTGGGTCTCGCTGCCTCCCAGCTGGTGGGTTCCCGTTATGACCCCACGGCTCTTGCCGCGCGGGTCATGCTACCCGTGCTGCCGACCCCTCCCGGGTTCCGCGCGCCTAACCCCGGCATCAACTTCGTCTGTACCAACGTACCCGGCGTGCAGGTGCCGCAATACCTGTGCGGTCATCGCCAGCTCGACATGATGGGCGTGCTGGTGCTCACCGGGAACCTTGGCCTCGGGATTACCGTGCTGAGCTACAACCGACAGCTGTACTTCACGTTCCTGGGTGAGCCGCGCCTGCTACCCGAGGTGGATGAGCTCTGCGCCCACGCGCAGGATGCGTTCAACGAGCTCACCCGCGCGGCAGGCATCACCCGCACCCAGTCCCCACCTTCGGAGTCCGCATGACCCGCAATCTCCTGCTGCCGTTGCCCGAGCGGGCCATGGCCCGTTACCCGAAGACCATCACGCTGCCCGACGGGGCCCGCGTGGCCATGCGTCTCATGACACCCGCGGATCGCGACGCCGTGCTCGCCTTCGCGCAAAGCCTGCCGGAGGAAGATCTGCTGTTTCTGCGCGTCGATCTGACGCAGCCCGAGGTAGTGGACGACTGGATGCGTAACACGGCATCGGGCCATTCGATCACGGTGGTGGCCACAGACGATTCGGGCATGGTGGGCTATGCCACCGTACACCGAAACCCAGCGCCCTGGACGCGCCGCGTCGGCGAGATCCGGGTCAACGTCAACCGCGCCTACCGTGCGCGCGGGCTCGGGCGGAATCTCACCAACGAGATCTTCGATCTGGCGCGCGCTCTCGGTCTGCGCAAGATGCAAGCGAACATGACCGCGGATCAGCACGGCGCCCAGGCTGCATTTCGCCGGCTCGGTTTCGTTCCTGAGGCGCTGCTCGCCGACTATGTCGAGGATCGGAACGGGCAATCCCGCGACCTGGTCATCATGTGCTACGACATCGGCGGGCACTCCGATCAGGCCGGAGAACCCCTGCGGCTGTAGCGCTGCGGCTCAGGCGCCCGACCGCACGGACGCGAGATCGCTCTGCAACCAGCGGCCGGCGCCGAGAAACGCAAACGCTGCAAGACCGTTGACCAGCGTGACGCTGATCAGGGCAAGACGCAGGCCGCCGGCGCCCGCATCCCCCGGCGTGGCAAAGACATCGGACAAGAGCCCCGTCACCTGCGGCCCAAGCCCCATACCAATCAGATTGATGCTGAAGAGCAGCAGACTTGCAGCCATGGCGCGCATCTGCGGCGTAGCCATAGCCTGGGTCAGTGCAAAGGTGGGCCCGAGGTAGTACCCACCAAGAAATCCGGCGAACGCTGACACGGACAGCGCCATCACCACGTCGGGCCAGATGTAGAAGAAAACGGAGAACGGCAGCGCCACGAGATTCGCTATTCCGGGCAGCCAGACATACCAGCGCACGTCGCGCGCCGACAGCCGATCGCCAAGCCAACCGCCGAGAAACGTGCCGAGCATGCCCGGCACGCCAAGCCAGAACAGCCAGACGCCAATGGACCCGGAGCCCATGTCGTGCGCGCGCATCAGGAACGCGGGAATCCAGTAACCGACCCCGTAGCCGACAAACGACTGCAGCGACGCGCCGAGCACAAGCAGGCGGAAGCTGCGCCGGGACCAGAGATGCGCGATGACTTCGCGCACGGGCGGTGCAGGCGCGACTTGCCGCGGCACGGTATCCATCGCGCCGCGAATAGGCTCCCGAAGCGTGAGCCGCACGAAGATCGCCAGCACGAGCCCCGGCGCGCCAACGAGAATAAAGGCGGTCCGCCAATCAAAGGCCTCGTTCAGCCAGCCGCCAAGCAGGGAACCGAACATGCCCCCCGCGGGAATACCCAGCGCGTAGATGGCAAGCGCCGTCGCCCGGCGCCGTTCGGGGAAGAGGTCGGAAATCATCGAGTGCGACGGCGGGCTACCCCCGGCCTCACCAATCGCGACGCCGATGCGGGCGAACAGCAGATGCCAGAAATTGCCGGCAAATCCGCACAGCACGGTCATTCCGCTCCACACCGCCAGACTGATCGCGACCACGTTGCGGCGCACGGAGACATCCGCAAGACGCGCCACGGGGATGCCGATGAAGGTGTAGAAGATGGCAAAAGCCACCCCACCCAGAAAACCCATCTGGGTGTCGGTAAGACCGAGATCCTCCTTGATCGGCTGATTCAGCATGCCGAGGATGGAGCGGTCGATGAAGTTGAAGACGTAAACGACGAAGAGCAGACCGAGCGCATACCAGGAGCGCCAACTGACCCGCTCCTCGCCCGCTGCGGCGTTACCTGCGGCCACTTGACCTCTCCCCTGCCGGTCTTGTGCGAAAGCGAGTGGATACTGACCCATATCCCCCGAGGTCACAATCGCCCGGTCACTCGAACTGCGAAAAGGTGTTTAGAGAGACGCGATCACTTCGAGCGCGCCGGAGAGGCTCTTGACGCCGTGCACCGCCATTCCGGGTAGCGGCTCCTTCGGACGGTTGGACCAGGGAACGATCGCAACACGAAAGCCATGCTTGCGCGCCTCTGCAAGGCGTTGCTGCCCGCTTGTTACGGGACGCACCTCGCCGGTGAGCCCAAGTTCGCCGAAGACGATGAGATCGCGGGGCAGCACCCGATTGCGGAACGACGAGAGCACCGCGAGCAATGCCGCGAGATCGGCACCCGTTTCCGCGATCCGCACGCCACCCACCACGTTCGCAAATACGTCCTGATCCGCAAGCGTGATACCGCAGTGCCGATGCAGCACCGCGAGATGCATGGCAAGACGCTGCTGATCAAGACCTACCGCCACCCGACGCGCATACCCCGACTGGACGCCGTCAACGAGCGCCTGCAGTTCGACCAGGAGCGGTCGCGTGCCTTCCCATGTGACGGTCACCACACTGCCGGGGGAATCAATCTCACCACGCTGCAGGAAGATGGCCGACGGGTTCGCCACCTCCCGCATGCCGTGTTCGGTCATGGCGAAAATCCCGAGCTCGTTCACTTCGCCAAAGCGGTTCTTGATACCGCGCAAGGTGCGGTACCGGCTGCCCGCCGGGCTGTCGAGCATCATGAAGCAGTCGATCATGTGCTCGAGCACCTTCGGCCCTGCAAGACTGCCTTCCTTCGTCACATGGCCGACCATGATCACGACGGTGCCGGTCTGCTTTGCGAGCCGCGTGAAGAACGCGGCCGTCTCGCGGACCTGACTCACCGTACCTGGCGTGCTCTCTACACTCGCCAGCTGCATGACCTGAATCGAGTCCAGCACCAGCACGCCCGGTCGCTCGCGACTGACCAGCGCGGCAATTTCCTCGCCCCGAGTCTCCGAAGCCACCCGCAGCGCGTCGAGCGGCAGTTCGAGACGCCGCGCGCGCAGCGCGAGCTGCTGCAAGGATTCCTCGCCAGTGACATACAGCACGGGCGTGGTCGCGGCGAGACCGGTGCAGACCTGCAGCAAAAGCGTGCTCTTGCCTGCGCCAGGATCGCCGCCCATAAGTACCACGGAGCCCGGCACAAGCCCGCCGCCCAGAACACGATCAAGCTCACCAAAGCCCGTGCCGATGCGGACCGTTTCCTCGGCTTCTACGTCGGCAAGGCTGCGCACTTCGCTCGCCGACCCGGCATAGCCGAGAGCGGGCACGGGTGCAGCCGCGGTGCCGAGACTGATCTTCGACAAGGAGTTCCACTCACCGCAATCGGTGCACTGCCCCTGCCACTGCATGTGTTCTGCACCGCACGCAGTGCAGACGAACGCGATACGCTGTTTCTGCCGCGCCATTACTCGAACGGCGCAAACTGGTTGTAGCGTTCCGGCGCGAGATTCTCGAACTTGGTGAGATTGCCGATAAACGCAAGCCGAACGGTGCCAATAGGGCCGTTGCGCTGCTTGCCAATGATGATCTCAGCAGTGCCTTTATCAGCTGTATCCGGGTGATAGACCTCGTCCCGATAGACGAACAGGATCAGGTCGGCGTCCTGCTCGATCGCGCCTGATTCACGCAGGTCAGCCATGAGCGGGCGCTTGTCTGTACGCTGCTCGAGGCTGCGATTGAGCTGTGACAGAGCTACCAACGGACAGCGCAACTCCTTGGCAATCGCCTTGAGCGAGCGCGAGATCTCGGAGATTTCGTTGGTCCGGTTCTCCGAATTACCCGAGCCGCGCATGAGCTGTAGATAGTCGACCACGATCAGCGAGAGCCCGTGCGCCTCGCGCGAAACGCGCCGCGCGCGCGTGCGCAGCTCCTGCGGCGAAATCGCCGGGGTATCGTCGATATAGAGCCGCTTGTCGCGCAGCTGAGATACCGCGCCGCTGAATCGAGGCCAGTCTTCTTCGCGCATCTCGCCCGTGCGCAGGCGTGTCTGATCTATGCGCCCGAGGGATGAGAGCAGTCGCATGACCAGCTGCTCCGCCGGCATCTCGAGACTGAACACCAGCACCGCACCCGGGCCTTCCATGACTGCGTGTTCGACCATGTTCATGGCGAAAGCGGTCTTGCCCATGGATGGGCGACCGGCAACGATGACCAGGTCGGACGGCTGCAGACCCGCGGTCTTGCGATCAAGGTCATCAAACCCCGTGGCTAAGCCTGTCACGGGACTGCGATTTGCGTGCAGCCGCTCGATCCGCTCCACCGCGCCGGTGAGCAGCGGTACCAGCGGCTGCGGACCGCCCTCACGCAAACGCCCTTCCGCGATGCGGAATACCTCCTGTTCGGCCAGGTCCACGAGGTCCTGACTGGAGCGGCCCTCCGGGGCGAACGCGGACTCGGCGATACGGTTCGCGGCCCCGATAAGCTGACGCAGTGTGGAGTATTCGCGCACGATGCGAGCGTAAGCGCGCACATTGCCCGCGCCCGGCGTGGTTTCAGCAAGCTCGCCCAACATCGCAAAACCGCCGACCTTGTCGAGCTGGCCCAATGACGTGAGTCGCTCAGCAACCGTCAGCGCATCGATGGGGGAATCTTCCGCCGAGAGTTCCGACATGGCGCTGAAGACAAGCTGGTGCGGCACGCGATAGAAATCAGCAGGTGCGACGATCTCGGCCACATCGAACCAGGCGTCATTGTCGAGCAGCAACCCGCCGAGCACCGACTGCTCGGCATCGACCGAGTGCGGCGGCACCTTGAGACCGGCGGTGGAGAATCGCGCGGTGGAGCGCCAATCACCGGCAGGGGCGGCGACAGTGGCGATAGGACTATCGTCCGCTCCCGAATCCACGACTTCGGCAAACGGATCGAACTCCGAATCCGGCAGGTCAGACATGAGGGGCAGTACGGATCAGTTTCGGGGAGAACAGACTGAGAGCTTGCGGATCACAAATCAAGCAGCGGACTCCGGACGGGTTGCGAGCTCGAGCGCCGTAATGAGACGCAGCGCCTCTTCGCGATTTGATCCACAGATGTCGGTGGCAGGCTTTAACCCCGCGCAACAGGGCGGACGACGTGGATCGAGATAAATGGCGCAGGCGAAGCTCGATGTGAGATGGACGCAGGGGACGCCCGCGGGCTTGCCTTCGGGCATTCCGGGAAATGGCGTTGCGATCGAGGCTGCAATGCAACATGCACCACAGCCTGATCGACACAACATCACAACGCGAGCGGGTTATTCCGCAACAATGGCAAGCTTGATCGTGGCGTGCACGTCGGAGTGCAGCTGCACATCGATATCGTATTCGCCAACGCTGCGAATGACGCCCTCGGGCAGCCGCACTTCGCTGCGCTCGACGGGCTGGCCCTTGGCCGAGATGGCTTCAGCGATATCGCCCGTGCCCACCGACCCGTAAAGCTTGCCCTCGTCTCCCGCCTTGGCGACGATGGTGACCGTCATATCCGCAAGCGCGGTTGCGCGTGCGTTTGCAGCCGCCAGCCGCTCTGCCGCTGCGCGTTCAAGCTCCACGCGGCGTGCTTCGAACACTTCGCGATTGGCCTTTGACGCGCGCACGGCCTTGCCTTGCGGGATCAGAAAATTGCGTGCAAAACCCGGTCGGACATTCACTTCGTCGCCAAGACCGCCAAGACGGCCGACGCGCTCCAGGAGAATCACGTTCATGAGTGTCTCCTGTGCTCAGCGATGCGAATCGGTGTAGGGGATGAGCGCCAGATAACGCGCGCGCTTGATTTCCGTCGTCAGCTGACGCTGCTGCCGTGCCGAGGTGCCGGTGATACGGCTGGGCACGATCTTGCCGGTCTCGCCGACATACTGACGGAGCAGATCCAGGTTCTTGTAATCGACCTCGCTACCGGGAGAGTCGAGACGGGCGAACTTCTTGCGACCAAACCTGCGGCTCATTCTCGATCCTCCGCGACTTCAACCTGCTCGTCGGACGCGTCACCCTCTGAGGCGCGCGCCGCCTGCTCCTGACCACGACGCTGCTCGCGCTCGCGATCTTTCTCCTGCTCACGCAGCTCTTCTTCGTAAATGCGCGAGCTGCCCTCGGGCGGACCCTTGCGACCGATGATGAGATTGCGAATAACAGCGTCATTGAAGCGGAATGCGTTCTCGAGTTCGCGCAGGGTCTCCTGGTTGACCTCGATATTCATGAGCACGTAGTGGGCCTTGTGCACCTTGTCGATCAGGTAGGCGAGCTGACGCCGGCCCCAATCTTCCTTGCGGTGCACAGCGCCGCCGCCGCGCTGGATGAGCGCCTCGTAGCGCTCGATCATGCCGGGCACCTGATCGCTCTGATCAGGGTGCACGAGAAATACGACCTCGTAGTGCCGCATGCCGATGGTCTCCTTGTGGTGTAACCGCCTCCGCTCGCACGCGCACCAAGGCAGGTGCACTGGGCGTGAGGCAAGGACCTTCCGTAGAAGGGGCGCAGATTCTAGGGGCGCGCCTGCCCTTAAGGCAAGGGTAACTGGTCCGCTGGCACGGGCGCCTGCCCCACTGGCAAGGGCTTCAGTCCCGCTGGCGCGACCAGCGGAGCGCGCTGGCGGACAGCCTCGAACAGCAGAATACCCGCTGCGACAGACACGTTGAGACTCGACACCGAGCCCGCCATGGGGATGCGCACCGAGAAATCGCAAAGGCGGCGGGTCAGCGCGCGGATTCCCGCGCCCTCGGCACCCAGAACGATGGCCGCATTGCGCTGCAGATCAGCCGCATGCCAGTCCTGATCGCCAGCACCGTCCGCGGCGTACAGCCACACCCCCTGCGCCTTCAGCCACTCGAGCCGACGGGCAAGATTGGTTACCTCCACGAGGAACAGGCTTTCAGCGGCTCCGGCCGCCGCCTTCAGCGCCGCCGCGTTGAGGGGCGCGCTGTTACGCCGTGGCAGCAGCACGGCCTGCACGCCCGCGGCATTCGCCGAGCGCAGGCAGGCACCGAGATTGCGCGGGTCGGTCACGCCGTCCAGCACGAGCAGAAGTAACGGCGGCGTGAACGTCGGCCAGCGCGCCTCGAGCTCGGCTTCATCCGCAAGCGCAAGCTCGTGACAGTCGGCGAGAACGCCCTGGTGCACACCCTCCGCACGCCGGTCGAGCCAGGCGCGTTCCACCCAGGACACGCGAATGCCCTGGGCACGGGCGCTGGCGACGATGGCGGCGACGCGGCGATCGCGGCGCTCCTGCACCACATGCAGGGCACGCACCCGCTCCGGCGCCGACTCGAGCAACGCCTGGACGGCATTGATGCCGATCACCTGACTCATTCGCGCCTCCTGCGGCGGACGCCTCGGGATCGACCTTCGGCAGCGCCTGATCCCGCGACCAGCTCCAGATCGATCCGTCCCGCCGAGGGCTGCACGTCCAGCACGCGCACGCGAAGCCGGTCGCCCAGACCGAAACGCCTGCCCGAGCGGTCACCCACAAGACTCATGCCGGACGCGGTGGTTCGGAAAAAGTCGCTGCCCAGTCCGGATACGTGCAGGAGCCCCTGCACGAAGAAACCGGTGAGCTCGACAAACAGCCCAAACTCCGTCACGCCCATGACGACGCCTTCGAATACCTCGCCGGTACGTTCCGCGACATGCTCGCACTTGAGCCAGCCTTCCACGCCCCAGGCCACAGATTCCGCGCGCCGTTCGGCGGTCGATATCTGCATGCCGGTACGCACCAGGGCATCCTCGTCGGCGGGCGCAGGTTCGCCCTGCAAGAGCGCTTTGATCGCCCGATGTACCACCAGATCCGCGTACCGGCGGATCGGTGACGTGAAGTGCATGTAACGTTCGAGCGCAAGCCCGAAATGGCCCTTGTTGGCCGGGCTGTAATAGGCCTGCGTCATGGTCCGCAGCGTGAGCATGTCGTAGATGAAACGATCCGGTCGGTCACCAAGTGACGCCAGCGCCGCGTGAATCTGGGCCGGTGCCATGGCGCCACGATCCAGTCGCACCCCCGCATAGGCGAGCGCCTGTCGCAGCTGCTCGAAACGATCGGCATCCGGCGGCTCATGCACGCGATACATGCCGCCGCGACCGGCGGACTCGAGGAATTGGGCCGCCGCGACATTCGCGGCGATCATGGCTTCCTCGATCAGGCGATGCGCATCGAGGCGCGCCACAGGATGAATCGCGGTCACGTGGCCTTCGGCCAGTTCGAGCACCGCTTCGTGGGTGTCGAAGTCGAGCGCTCCGCGGCCTTCGCGCGCGGTGCGCAGGGCGCGGTACACGCCGTACAGCGCGCGCAGCGATTCCTGCACCGGCGCTTCGACATCCAGCGCCCCGGCATCGATGAACTCCTGCACCCGGGTATAAGTCAGCCGCTGCCAGGAGCGGATCACCGCTTCGTGAAACTCGAAGCCGGTAACGGCACCGCGCGCCGAGACGTTGAGCGTGCAGACCAGCGCGAGCCGCGGCTCGCGTGGGCGCAGCGAACAGAGCTCGTTGGACAGGGCTTCCGGCAGCATAGGAACGACCCGGTCGGGCAAATAGACCGAGGTCCCGCGCTCCCACGCGCTCTGATCAAGCGCGCTGCCCTGCTTCACGTAGTGCCCGACGTCGGCAATGGCAACGATCAGGCGCCAGCCCCCGCCGCGACGGCGTTCGGCATACACCGCATCGTCAAAATCACGCGCCGTCTCGCCATCGATCGTCACGAGCGGCAGCGACTCCAGGTTGAGCCGCGACTTGAACCGCCAGGGCTGCACCTGCTTCGGCAGCCGCTTGACGGCCGCGGCGACCGCGTCCGGCCAGGCGACCGGAACACCATGACTGGTCAAGAGCGTCTCTGCCGCGTGAGCGGCCCCCGAACGCGTTGACAGGATTTCAGCAAGCTCGCCCGTGAGACCGGCACGGTCTTCCCCGGTTATGCGAACGAGCACCGTGTTTCCACTCTTCGCGCCGCGCAGTTCGCCGTCGAGGGAGATGCGCCCGCGATAGTCCGGGGCGAGCGACTCGACCCAGGCGTTGCGTCCGAGTACGTGCAGCTCACCGACCAGCGGCTGCGGCGAGCGCTCGAGCACGCGGAGCACGTCGACGCGCTCACCATCGATAAAAGCTTCGATTCGATCGCCGCCGCGCAGACGCTGACCCCGCGTTCGCGGCAGCGGTATGCCCTCGAAAAAGAGATCCCGACCGCGCGCCTCCACCACTGCTACGGTGGCCAGGCGCTCACGAAAGCTGCCGGCGGATGAATGGAACCGCCCCTGCAGGTCCTCAGTCAGTTCGCCGGTGCGCGCCATGCCGCGCAGAAGCAGGCGCAGGCGTTTGCGGCCAAGCGCGTCCTCCATGCCCGTGCGCACCATGAGTTCCCGCAGGTTTCCCGGGCCAGACTGCTGCAGCTCGCGTTGCAAAGCAGCAGCGGTTAGACGCGCGCCGTGATCGCCTGCACGCCGACCCATGTACCACCTCGCTCATGACCGGGCGCAGAGTCTCGCACCCCGGCCTGCGCCTGGGAAGGCAGGGATGCCGGTTGCGTTGACAGGCGCGCGCGAGGTTCAGTACATTTCGCGACCCGTTCGGTAGTACCGAGTCGGCAACCGCTTCGCGCCGAGGTGGTGAAATTGGTAGACACGCCAGCTTCAGGTGCTGGTGGGGGAAACCCCGTGAAGGTTCAAGTCCTTTCCTCGGCACCATTCCTTTCAAGCACGCCACTGCCTGTCTCAGCCTCAGGCACAACGTTCGGGCCATCCACCCACTCCATGAAGAGCTGGTAACCGACCGCCAGAAGCACAGCCCCGACGAAGAGTCCGATCAGGCCGTACCACACCAGGCCGCCGAGCGCGCCGATGAGCACGACGATCATCGGCGACTCCACCCCACGCCCCAATAGAAGCGGCTTCAGCACGTTGTCGGCCATGCCCGCGACGATGAGATACACGGTGAGCATGGCATTGCTGCTCGTCGAGCCATCACCCAACCACCACACGTAGCCGATCACGGGCAGTGACACGATCACCGCAGGCAGCTGCAGTATGCCGATGAGCATCACGATCAAGGCCAGAAGGCCGGCGACGGGGATGCCGGCCATCAGGAAACCGACGCCGAGCAAGAGCGCCTGAATGAATGCCACGCCGATGACGCCGATTGCGACGGATCGAACGGTTGCCGTCGACAGGTTCTGCAGCCGGGGTCCGCGCTCGCGGTCGGTCAGCCGGCAGAAAATCCGCTCCAGGGCGACGCTGCCCGGCTCCGCGTACGCCATCATGATCGCGGACACGATCAACGACGCCAGGAACAGCGCCACCGCGCCCGCGGTATTGGCCGCCGCGGTCAATCCCTTCCGGGCAATGCTCTGCAGCTCGGTCTTGTTCTGCGCGAGGTACGCGGGGAGGTCTTCTGCCGCAGAGCTCCAGGTACTGTAGAGCCGCTTGCCAACAACGGGCCACTCCGCAACGGACGGATCAAGCTTCGGCAGCGTGAGGGCGTCATCCTGAAACCGGGCGTGGAAGTCGTGCATGCGACCGGCAAACGAGCTCCCCAGCACGACCGTAGGCACCCCGATAGCGAGAATACCCACGGTCACGATAAGCCCGGCCGCCAATCCCTGCCGACCGCCCAGACGGCGGGCGACTCTGCGCTGCAACGGATAGAGCGCAATCGCCAGAATGAGCGCCCAGAGAATGACCCCGGCAAACGGCAGCATCACCTGAACACACGCGACCGCGAGCAAGACCAGAAGTCCGATACGAATCACCGCGTCGGTCATGTCCCGCGGCAGGGTCTTGCGAACGTTGCTCGAATCCACGATCTCAGATTCCTGCCTATCGGTTCCGCGACATTCTCTGCGTAAGCTGACCGCATTGCGAACTGGCGGCGCGACCAGAGAAAACGACGACATCGCGCGCGGCCGGTTTACTTGTACTATCCGCGCAGCACTCGGGGTACGGCATGTCACTTCCATCGCTTCGGCTGTTGTTCGCGGTTCTGGCGCTTGCCCTGCTGCTCCCTGCGCTTGGGGTCGCCAGCAAATCCGCTATCGAATCGGGGCGCCGCGCGCTCGCCGCGGCGGAGATGAGCGAAGCCGACCGCAGCAAAGCGGCAGCAGATCTCGACGCAGCGATGGTCAACGAGGAGGCGGCCGACGAGTTCGCCGAGCAGATTGCCCGGCTGCGCGCCGATGCGGCCCGCCTGCCGGCCCGCACCAATGAACTGCGTCGCGCGCTCGCGCTGGATCAGGACCGCGCGCTCGAAACGTGGGCCGCACGCCTGCCGCGCCAGGCAGATGCGGAAACGCTGGAACGACTGCTCAACCAGGAGCGCACCACGGTCGCCGCGATCAACGACGAGATCGAAGAGACCGGCGCTCGACTGGCCGAGGTTCTGTCGGGAACACCCCACTCCGCGACCGACATCGTTGTGCTCGGTCAGCAGGCCGAAGCGCTGGCCGCGCCGATCACGCCGGCCAAGGACGAACCCAAGGTGGTGCTCGAAGCGCGCCGCATCGCCCAGACCTCGGAGCGACGCCGCGTCAGCGCCGAGCTCGAACTGGAAAATCTCAAGCAGGAAACCGCGATCGCGCGTCAGCAGGTTCTGGAGCTGTCCCTCTCGGAACTGAAGGCAAGGCTCGCACTGCACCTCGCGCGCATGGAGGTGCTGCGGCGGGATATCGCCAGTCTTGGTCGGCGCGATATCGACGCTCTGGTAGAGCGACTCGCGACCCGAGCCGCGGAGTTCGAGGCGACTACCGGCCTCGTATCCCAGACTCGGGACGAGAACACGGCTCTGGGGGCGGAGCTTTTGAACGAGAACATGGCGCTGAGCGCCGATCGCAGCCGTCTGACAGCTCTCGAAACCGCGCGCGATGCAGGCGCGGAGGCACTGCGCGAGAGTCGCGCCCGCCTCGAGCTTGGCGCACGCAACGACCAGGTCGGGCGCTGGCTGTGGAGCGAGCGGCGCCAGATCGCCACCCCCACGGCGCTGTCCGAAGCACTCGATGCCACGCGCGATGCGCTCGGTACCACGCGTCTGCGTCTCTTCAATCTGAGCGCCGAAAGCCGACTACTGCTTGATCTCCCCGAGGCGATCACGGTCCTGACCACCGAATACGTTGCGGAAAACGAAGACGAGGAAGAAGCAGCGCCCGTCGATGCTGACGCACTGACGGTGCTGCTCAAGGACCGAGCGGAAATCCTTGGCCGACTGCAGCCGCTGCTCGAACGCCGCGTCGCCGCGCTGGAACAAAGCGAAGCTGCCCTTGTAGCGCAGACGGCGGCCGCCGCCGAGCTGCGTCAGCTGCTCGATCGTCACCTGCTCTGGACGGCCAGCCACGCGCCCGTGGACACCGCCTGGATCGCGCGCCTGCCCGAGGGCTTTCGCGACCTGCTGAAACCTTCGCGCTACCTTGCGCTCACTGATCGGGTGGTCGAGGAGCTCAAGGCTCATCCGCTGCGTTGGACCCTGGCCATTGCCGTGCTTCTCGGTCTCTTCGTGATCCGGCGCCAGGCCCCCGAGCGAATACGAGCCGAAGCAAACGCGGCGCGCGGAAGTGCCGGCGACAATCTGGGCTCCACGGCACGCGCGTTACTGTGGACCCTAATCGGCACCGCGCCGCTGCTTGCCGCGCTGACCACAGCCGGCGTGTTGCTGCTCGCCGCGGGCGAGACCGGTCGCTTCACCGATTCCGCGGGCCAGGCCGTGCTCGGTCTCATCGTGCCCGCCAGCGGCTTCCTGCTCCTGCGCTGGGTGGTCATGGAACAGGGGCTCGGTCACGCCCATTTCCGCTGGGTTCGTTCCCGCAGAGAAACGCTGCGCCAGATACTGCCCATCCTGTCTGCTGTCGTGTTGCCGAGCTACCTGCTTGCGCTGCTCGCCTTCTACCGCAATGTCGAACTCTCGAATGATGTCGAGGCGCGAATAACCATTGTTATCGCCACCGTCACACTGGCAGCCGTGCTCTGGTATGCGCTGGCGCCCAAGCGCGTATGGGCTGCGCGCGGCCAGAGCGTCGAGCCCTCCCGACTGCGGGCGCTGATGCGCTGCGGGCTTCCGCTGGCTGTACTTGCCATCGTGGTGCTTGCCCTGCGCGGCTATGTCTACTCGGCGGGCCTTCTGCTGCAATCCGTTCTCGCGACCATCACCATGTGTGTGGTTTTGTCAGTCGTGTTCGGGCTGATCGGACGCTGGCTCGTCGTCGGCGAGAAGCGACTGCGGCTGCGACAAGCGGACGACCGCGATGCCGGGCGGGTAAGCGGGACGGCGGAGGGAACGCCGGAAGTCACGCTCGACATGATCAATCAGCAGACCGGCCGGTTGCTCCGAGCGCTGCGCTACACGGCGTTTGCGACGGCGATTGCCTGGGTGTGGATGGATCTCATGCCCGCCTTCGCCCGCCTGGACGAGATCATTCTGTGGTCGCTCTCGGAAACCGCTGCGGACGGTACTGCAACGGCTCTGCCGGTGACGCTGAAAGCGCTGCTGCTGGGTCTCATCGTACTGACGCTCACCGGCATCGGTGCGCGCAATCTTCCGGGTCTCGTCGAGATACTGCTAACGTCACGCACCCACGTAGACGCGGCGACTCGCTACGCCATTACCAGCGTCTTGCGATACGCCATCGTGATCGCAGGCATGATGATCGGCCTCGGTATGCTTGGCATGCGCTGGTCACAGCTGCAGTGGCTGGCTGCCGCGCTGACCGTGGGCCTGGCCTTTGGCCTGCAGGAAATCTTCGCCAATTTTGTCTCTGGCCTGATTCTTCTGTTCGAGCGGCCGTTCCGCGTCGGCGACATCATTACGGTTGGCGAACTCACCGGGCGTGTCACAAGAATCCGCACGCGGGCGACCACGATTGTGGATTTTGACAACAAGGAGATCGTGGTACCGAACAAGAGCTTCATCACCGGTCAGCTGGTCAACTGGACACTGAGCGACAACGTCACACGGATCACCATAAAGGTTGGCGTGGATTACGGAACGCCGCCGCAACAGGTGCTCGATCTGCTGCTGACGGCCGCGCGTGAACACGCGCTGGTCATGCCTGATCCGGCGCCGCAGAGCTGGTTTGTCGCGTTCGGTGCCAACTCGCTCGACTTTGAGCTGCGGGTATTCGTGGCGAGCGTCGATCATCGTCTCGTAGTGCAGAACGACCTCAACATTCGCATCGCGGATTTGTTTGCGGAGCACGCGGTGAACATGGCCTATCCGCAGCTCGACGTGCACATCCGGCACCTGCCGGGAATGCCGCCGGCACCGTCAGCGACTTGATATCGCTGTCTTCGAAGGAGCGCGGTTAGATCTTGCGAACCACCAGCGAGCCGATGGAATAGCCCGCACCAAAGGAGCAGATCACGCCAAGATCGCCAGACTGGAGATCCTCGTGATGCAGGCAGAAGGCGATGATCGATCCGGCTGACGCCGTGTTGGCAAACTCGTCGAGAACAATGGGCGCCTCGGCGGGCGACGCATCACGACCAAGCAGGCGCCTGATGATGAGTTCATTCATGTTGCGGTTCGCCTGATGCAGCCACCAGCGCTGCACGGAGGGGACCTCGATGCCAAGCGTCGCAACGTGCTTCTCAAGATGCTCGGCTGCCATCGGGCAGACTTCTTTGAAGACCTTACGCCCGTTCTGGTGAAAGAGATTGGCTGGGCCGAACGGATCGGTGTCCTCCGCGCGGGCTACATAACCGAAGTTTGACCGGATGTTATTGGAATAGAGCGTCTGCGCGCGTGTTCCAAGGACCTGATACTGGTGTGGGGAGCGGGCGGTGTCGGCGCGCTCCAGCACCACCGCCGTGCTTACATCGCCGAAAATGAAATGACTGTCGCGATCACAGTAGTTGATCTGCGGTGATGTGAGCTCCGGATTGATCACCAGAACACCCCGCGCCGAGCCTGCCTTCAGCGCGTCGACGGCACGCTGCAGCGCAAACGTTGCCGCTGAGCACGCCACCAGCATGTCGAAACCAAAGCCCTCGATACCAAGCGCGTGCTGCACCTCAATGGCGATCGCCGGATAGGCACGCTCGGTGTAGGCGCAGGACACGATCACCATATCGATATCGGCGGGTGAACGATGCGCGGCTTCGAGCGCGCGCCGAGCGGCTGCCAGGGCCATTTCAGCCTGATGCGAGAGTTCGTCTTCGCCGCGAGGAGGAATGCTCGGACGCATGCGGGCGGGATCAAGCGTGCCCGTCTTCTGATAGGCATAGCGGCTGCGAATACCCGACGCCTTTTCTATGAACTCCGCGCTCGAATAGGGTTTGGCCTCATGCGTGCCGGCCGCGATCGCGTCCGCGTGCGTCGCGTTGTGCAGGTCTACCCAGGCGTTGTAGCTCGCAACAAGCTCTTCGTTGGTGATGCGATGCGGCGGGCGCCAGAGCCCTGCACCGCTGATGACGACGTCCACGCTCATGGTGACCTGCTCCGGTAGTAGATGAACGCGGCGCGCGCCCGAATCGAATCAGGGCACCGGGGCGTAGCCGCCCGAGACTCCCTTGGTGAAGACACCGACGGCATCATGGGCATGCAGGCTTTCGTGGTGCTCGATACGAACCCAGAAGTCAGCGAGCCGGGTGTCATCCACAAGCGCAAGCTTCAGCTTGCGACCCGCATCTTCGATGAACATGAGGTTCTGCCCGTTCAGGCGTGCGAACTCCTGTTCGTCCTCGCGCTTGACCGCGGTCTGCACGGGCGTCTTGAGCGTACCCTCGATAAGGTCGACGAGCTCGGAGATGGGGAAGTCTTCCAGCCCATCCGCGAGCTTCGTGAGCACCCAGGCATGACTGCGTTGACTGTGCGGGGTGGCGACGATGCCTTGCGAAGTGCCCAGCCACGCCTTCACCTCGCTCGCGCGCACCGAGGATGCACCGGCAAAATCCGTCTCGAACTGGTTCTGAATCAGCTGTCGGGCGAGCGCCGCCGACTGTGGGCAGGTCGACGAGTATTGCACCCCCAACTTCAGCTCCAGCGCGATCTCGCCCTGACGCAACGTGCCCTTGATCGTCACCGGGTATGCGTTCCAGCCGGAGTTTTCGCTGACCAGCGCCTTGCGCCGCAAAATGTAGTCGAAGTCGAACTGGATAAAGACCTGGGTGCTCAGATCACGATGACTCTCAAGCACACTCGCCAGCATCAGCTTTAGCCCGGCGGGGGAAAGCGCACGGGTTTCGGCATGCTCATCGAGGATGAGGTAAAGCCGCGACATGTGGATACCCTTGGCCAGCTCGTCGGCAAGGTCGACATAGATCTGTACCCGCGCCTGCGCCTGACGCACTGCGCGACCGTCACGAACGTTCAGCGGCTGGTGAATTCCGGCCATGCCGACCCAATCGAGCGTGGCATGGGGCTGTTGAAGTCCCATGCTGGAGACGTCGGGCATATTGCTGACCGAGATCAACTCGGGCTTGTTCATGAATTGCTCCCCTCTGGACCGTAACGCCGCGCCGGTCCGGCGGAGGATTGTAGCGAAACCATTTCTGCGCGCACAGGCAATGCTGTCAAGGAGACGGCTGGTCAGGAGCGAATCGAGGCGCGCTCCTCATCCGTCAGATGCCGTGCCTCATCCTGCAGCATCACCGGGATGCCGTCGCGGATGGGATACGCGAGTCCGCTGGCCCGACACCAGAGTTCATCGGTTTCCCGATGCAGCACGAGCGATGCCTTGGTGACGGGGCAGACCAGAAACTCAAGCAGTCGCGGGTCCATCGACATACGCGACGTCAGCCCGCGAAGGGATCGCGCAGCACGATCGTTTCATCCCGATCGGGCCCCGTTGAAATGATGTCGATGGAGGCGCCCACCGCGTCCTCAATGCGCGCGATGTAGCGCCGGGCGTTCAGCGGCAGGTCGGCGACGCGACGCGCGCCGAGCGTGGACTCGTGCCACCCGGGAAGCTCTTCGTATACGGGCTGGATGTCGGCGTAATACTCATTGGCGAACCGCGCCACGCCCTGCGTACCGTCAGCCGTCTTGTAGTCGACGCAAATACGCAGCGTATCGAGACCGTCCAGCACGTCGAGCTTGGTAAGGCAAAGACCCGATATGCTGTTGATCTGCACGGCCTGCCGCAGGGCCACCGCGTCAAACCAGCCGCAGCGACGAGGCCGGCCGGTGGTCGAGCCGAACTCATGGCCGCGGGACGCGAGGCGCGCCCCGACATCGTCGAAGAGTTCCGTTGGAAAAGGTCCGGACCCGACGCGGGTGGAATACGCCTTCGTGATGCCCAGAATGTAGTCGAGGTAGCGCGGACCGAAGCCGCTGCCAACCGCGGTGCCGCCTGCCGTGGTGTTCGACGAGGTAACGAACGGATAGGTACCCAGATCGATATCGAGCAGGGCACCTTGGGCGCCCTCGAACAGGATGTTTCGCCCTGCTTCCCGCAGCGCATGCAGAATCGGAACGATGTCTGCGACCATCGGTTTCAACTGTTCGGCGACCGCAGCACACTCATCAAGCGTCTGCTGGAAATCGACCGGATCGGTCTTGTAGTACTGCGTCAGCACGAAGTTATGGAAGTGCATGACTTCTTCTAGCCGCGCGGTGAACTCGGGCCAGTAGTACATGTCACCCAGTCGCACCCCGCGCCGCGCCACCTTATCTTCATAGGCAGGGCCGATGCCGCGGCCCGTGGTGCCAATCTTCTGACTGCCACGCGCCGCTTCGCGAGCCAGGTCGAGACGCGCGTGATAGGGCAGGATGAGCGGACAGGCCGGGCTCATGCGCAGACGCTCGCGCACGGGTACGCCACGCGACTCGAGACCCACGATTTCCTTCAGAAGCGCGTGTGGTTCGAGCACCACCCCATTACCAATGAGGCATTGCACCCCAGGGCGCAGAATGCCCGAGGGAATCAGGTGCAGAACGGTCTTCTGCCCGCCGATGACCAGCGTGTGTCCGGCGTTGTGTCCGCCCTGAAATCGTACGACCGCCGCAACTTCTTCGGTCAGAAGATCGACGATCTTGCCCTTGCCTTCGTCACCCCACTGGGTGCCGACCACGACCACGTTGCGTCCCATGCTTTATGCCCGCTAATTCCGAGGCTCAACTGACCAGCCATCCGCGCGGTGCACGAGCACGCGATCGCAACGCGCTGGCGCTGTTTCGTCCGCGGCGAGTGCGACGATCACAATCTCTCCGGCGGCGCGCAGCGCGCGGATTCTAGCCGACCTCTCGTCCGCCTGCAGACCTTCCGCCGTGTTCGACGACCAGGGTACCCAGACCGCCCGCTCCGGGACCGCATCGCCCGCCAGCGCGTCGGCAGCGAGCAGCTGCTTCAGGTTGATATCAAATCCGGTCGCCGGCCGCGCGCGACCGAAGGCCGCACCGATACCGTCGTAACGACCGCCCCGGGCGATCGCGGTGCCCCGCGCGCGCGCGTTCCCGCGCTCTCCCTGATACGCCGTAAAGACCGGCCCGTTGTGATAACCGTACCCGGCGAGCTCGGCCAGGTCGAAACGGAGGTCGACGCCCGGCACACGGGCAGCCACGCTGTCCGCCAGCTCGGAGAGAGAATCAAGCGCCCGCAGCACCTCCGCCGGGGCATCCGCCAGCGCATCACGCGCCTTGGCCAGCACTGCTCGGCGCCCCATGAGCGTCGGTAGCGCAATGATGCCCGCGGCACCGGGGTATGCATCGAGCAGCTGGGCAATATCCGTCTGCGACTTGCTCTGCACGGCGGCAAAGAGCTGGCGCTCGCGATCGGCGGGAAGGCCGAGCGGAGCCACGAGGTGCTGGTAAATGCCCACGTGACCGAGAACCAGAACCGGATGCGCAAGCCCCGCCGCGTGCAATACATCGAGCAGCAGCGTGATGACTTCAGCATCGGCGGCGAGCGACGGTGCGCCAAAAATTTCCGCGCCCGCCTTTTCCGGGATGCGGCTTTCCAGGACCCCCGCGGGGTTCGCGTGCACCACGGTCCCTGCGTAGCAGAGTCTGCGCACGCCGGCATCGGGCAGACTGTGAGCATCGATGCGCGCCGCCTGGGAGGTAAGATCCGCGCGCACGCCAAGCAGACGTCCGGAGCGCTGATCGACCACCTTAAGCGTCTGCAGATCGAGGTCACCACCGGAGCCAACCAGCAACGCATCCAGATACTCGATCACCGGCGGCTCGATGTAATCGAACCCTGCGCGATGGAAGATGTCGAGCACGCGACGGCGCACCTGCTCAAGCGCCCAGGCAGCGGGCGGCAGCAGATCCTCGACGCCTTCCGGCAAGCGCCAATTGAGGGAATCGCTCACGACAGGGTTCCTTGCGATTGCGGCCGCTCGTGCGCGTCGCGACGTGTCAGGTCAGCGACGCGAAACGATCACGATTCCGGGTCGAGGTACTTGAAGAATTCGCTTTCGGGATCGAGAACCATCACGTCCGAGCGATCCTTGAAGACGTTCGTGTACGCGTTGAGACTGCGGTAAAACGCATAGAACTCGGGATCCTTGTTGAAGGCGGCCGCATAGACGGCGGCAGACCGCGCATCACCGTCACCTCGCACCTGCTCGGCCTGACGATAGGCCTCTGCTTCGATGACGACCTTCTGACGTTCTGCATCGGCCCGGATGCCGGCAGCCAGTTCGCGCCCCGTCGCTCGATACTGCCGCGCCTCGATCTGGCGCTCGGAATTCATGCGTTCGAACACTGACGCCGACACCTCCGCAGGAAGATCGATGCGCTTGACGCGCACATCGACCACCTCGATACCGGCTGCCTGGCTCATGACCCGATTAAGCTGGTCACGCAGGTCGACCATGAGCTGATCGCGCTGTCCGGAAACCACTTCGTGCATGTCACGGCGGCTGATCTGGTTGCGGAGACCTTCGTTGATTCGCTCCTGCAGAATACGGCTGCCGACGCTCTCATCAAACCCTGTGGCTTCATAGAACCGCTGCACATCCTTGATCCGCCACTTGGCAAAGGAGTCGACGATGAGCGGCTTCTTTTCCAGCGTGAAATAGGTCTCCGACTGAGAGTCGAGCGTCAGCACGCGCCCGTCCGCTCGACGCACGGTCTCCGCCACCGGCAGCTTGAAATGCAGACCCGGAGCGACATCCGCCTCAGCTACCGCGCCGAAACGAAGCAGAATGGCGCGGTCCGTCTGCTGCACGATGTAGACGCTGTTCGACAGAGTGACCAGCGCCACAAGAATGATGATGCCAAAAGCCAAACTTCGCGTGTTCATGTCTCAGCCCGTCTCAGATTGCTGATTCAACGATTAGTACGAGCGCTGTCGCCGGAGCCACGGGCATCCAGCTGGCGAACGACCGAATCCGCGATGCCACGGATGGCATCCTCCCCTGCCGGCGGTGCCGCACCACCCGCGCTCGGCGTGATGCGATCGAGCGGCAGGTACATGATGTTGTTGCCATCCTTCATCGCGATCATCACCTTGGAGGTATTGCCGAGAATGGACTCCATCGCATCGATATACAGGCGATCACGGGTCACCCCCTCCGCCTGCTTGTATTCGGCGAGGAGCTTGTTGAAGCGATCCGCCTCACCCTCGGCGCGCGCTACCACCCGATCACGGTAGGCATTCGCCTCTTCAAGAATCCGCTGCGCTTCACCGCGCGATTCCGGAATCACGGTCTCCGCGTGCGCATTGGCTTCGTTGATCAGGCGCTGCTCGTCTTCCTTCGCCTTCTGGACGTCATTGAATGCGTCTGCCACCTGGCTGGGGGGTGCGCTGCGATCGATGTTGACCTTGTCGAGGCGAATGCCCGTGCCGTAGCTGTCGAGGTAGGCCTGCAGGCGTTCCTGCACACCGATACCGATCGCCTCGCGACCCTCGGTGATGACATCGTTCATACCTGAGCCGCCGACGACATGGCGTAACGCGCTCTCGGTAGCCTGAGTCACGCTGACACGCGGGTCACGCACGTTCACCAGAAAGCCTTTCGGATCTGACACCACGTACTGCACCGTGACCGATACGTCGACGATGTTCTCGTCCTCGGTCAGCATGAGCGCTTGATGGCTGTGCGAGTTGACGCGGGTGACATTCACCAGTTCAACGCGGTCGATAATCGGCGGATTCCAGTGCAGACCCGGGCCCACAACCTGTTCCTGCACGGCACCAAAGCGGAACACCACGCCCTGTTCGCCCTGATCCACCTGATAGAGCCCGAGGGCGAAATACCCGATGGCGCCGAGCCCCAGCAGTATGCCGAAAATCTTCCCGTTGAAACCGCCCCCGGACGTGCTGCCCGAGTTTCCGCGGCCGCCACCGAAGATGCCGGAGAGCTGCGCTTGCAGCTTGCGAAACGCCTCATCCAGATCGGGGGGGCCCTGATCGCCGCGATTGCCCCAGGGGTCCTTGCCACCGCCAGGTTCATTCCAGGCCATCAAACATGCTCCTTGTCATATTCGGGGTCGGGCGCGGGCGCAAGTCTAGGGAGCACCCCTGACCGCTGCAACAAACCCGGTGCTTCACGCTCTACTCGATCAAGCAGGGCGGGTTCGCCCTGCAGCAATATGGCGCTGCCGCCGTCATCGCCAGGTGATTCCTCAAGCACCGCGCCCATTCGATAGAGGAACGCGCGCAGGCGCCCGTCCGTCGGCCCCAGCGTAAGCATGACCGGCGCCGACACACCGAGCGCCGCAGCAATAGCATCGACCAAGGCCGGCAAACCGGATCCCGTGCGCGCGCTGACCGGCACAACGGGAACGTCGTCGAGCCCGAGCGCGGGAACCCCGGCACGTTCCGGAGGTAACGCGTCCATCTTGTTCAGAACGACGATCGTCGGTAGCGAGCGCGCGCCAATCTCTGCGAGCACGGCGTTCACCTGCTCGATGCGCTCCCCGGGGTCCGGGCCCGCCGCGTCAACGACGTGCAGCAGCAGATCCGCGTTCGCCACTTCCTCGAGCGTAGCCTTGAACGCTTTCACCAGAGCGTGGGGCAAATGACTGACAAACCCCACGGTGTCCGCCAGAACCACCGCGCCGACACCCGGAATGCGGAGCTGACGCATAGTGGGGTCCAGCGTGGCAAAGAGTTTGTCTTCAGCCAGCACAGAGGCCGCGGTGAGCGCATTGAACAGCGAGGACTTGCCGGCGTTGGTGTACCCCACCAGGGCAATCGTGCGGATCTGACCGCGCTGCCGCCGGCGCCGGCCTTGCGCACGCCGGGACTCTACGGCCTCGAGCTTTTGCTCCGTCGCGCGCACGCGCTCGGCGAGCATGCGCTGGTCAAGCTCAAGCTGCGTTTCGCCAGCGCCTCCGCGCAGACCGATACCCCCCTTCTGACGCTCCAGGTGAGTCCAGCCGCGCACCAGCCGGGTCTGGGCATGCTGCAGCTGCGCGAGTTCGACCTGGAGCTTTCCTTCGTAGGTGCGGGCACGATCCGCGAAAATGTGCAGAATCAGCTCCGTTCGCGTCATCACGCGGCAACCGAGCGCGCTCTCCAGATTGCGTTGCTGGGTGGGGGACAGAGAGTGGTTGGCGATCACCAGGTCGGCATTCGCGTCCGCGAGGAGCGCCTTCAGCTCTTCTACCTTGCCCGAGCCGATGAACGCACGGGGGTCGGGCTTCTGGCGGCTGCCCAGCATCGTCTCCACGACCTCGACACCGGCGGAGCGCGCCAGTTCGACGCATTCCTCCGGGCTGTCCGGCTCGGCGATGCTGCGATCTTTGAACTGCAGATGCAGCACCACCGCGCGGCGGCCTGCTTCAGGACGATCGAAGAACACGTGAACTCCTGCCCGTACGCGGGCGTTGGATCAGGATCTCTCGACGCTCTCGCGAGAGTCCATCAGGAAAAACGGATCACTCCGTGGCGTCCGCGTCTTCCTCGGCATCCTGTCCTTGAGCCGTGAATTTCACGTTTCGCGAGGGCACCACAGTGGAGATCGCGTGCTTGTAGACCATTTGGCTGACGTTATTGCGGAGCAGAACCACGAATTGATCGAAGGACTCGATCTGGCCCTGCAGCTTGATGCCGTTCACCAGATAAATGGACACCGGAACCCGCTCCTTGCGCAGCGCGTTCAGATAGGGGTCCTGCAGTGAATGGGCCTTCGGCATGGGGTCGGTCTCCTCGCCGTCCGCACCGAACAGCGCGGGGGCAATATGGCGGCGACTTTTGGATAATTCAAGCTGCGGAGACCAACATCAACACAGCGCTTCGGTCGCTCGCGCCAACGCCGTCGTTGCCAGCCTGAACGCCTGTTCCGGCTCGGCTGCTTCGACGCCGCCAAGATGGCGAATCCAGGTCAGCTGCCGCCGAGCCAGCTGACGCGTCGCAGCCAGGATCGACTCCCGCAACTGGCGGTGATCCGTCGGGCGATCGAGCCAGTCCCAGATCTGGCGATAACCCACCGTACGCAGGCTTGGCAGGTCCGGGTGCAGGTCGCTGCGCCTGCGCAACGACTCGACCTCGGCAACAAAACCTGCGTCGAGCATGGTAGCGAGCCGGGTCTCGATCCGGCTGTGGAGCCGGGCTCGGGGCTCGGGTGTCCAGGCGATCACGTCGAGGTCCATACCGAGACGCTGCTGCACCCCGGTATCGCCCTGCATCGCCCAGTAAGAGGAAAGCGGACGACCCGACTGCCGCCAGACCTCGAGGGCGCGCAGGAGTCGTTGCGGATTATTGGGATGGATCCCGCTCGCTGCTTGGGGATCGACGGCGGCGAGCTCGGCATGCAGCGCGTCGGACCCGCGTTCGCTCAATTCTGCGGAGAGCGCCGCACGGATGTCCGGATCAGCCGGCGGCAGCGGCGCAAGCCCGTCGCGGAAGGCACGCAGGTACAGCATGGAACCACCCACCAGCACCGGTATGCGCCCGGCAGCGAGGGCGCTTCGCGCGGCCGCGTCGGCGTCTGCCACAAAATCGGCCACGGTGTAGATTTCCGTCGGATCGCGGATATCGATCAGCTGGTGCGGATGGCGGCGCTGCTCCTCCGCGGACGGCTTCGCAGTGCCAATGTCGAGCCCCCGATACACGAGGGCGGAATCCAGGCTGATGAGCGACACGGGAAAAAGATCGGCTAGCGCGAGCGCGGCCGCGGTCTTGCCAGCCGCCGTCGGCCCCACGATCGCGAGCATGCGCCGCCGAGCGGCGCCCGCGCTCAGAGCGTCATCGGCGACCGTGGGATCTGTCATTGGCCGCGCAGGAACAATTGGTCCAGCGCCTCGAGCCCGTAGATACGGTACGTCGGGCG
>DMUF01000152.1:0-1351 GCA_003476445.1 Gammaproteobacteria bacterium
GGCGACGCCTACGTTGCAGCCGAGCAGCCAGAGATTCCCAAAACGCTGCGGGAGGCTGCCGCAAGCCTGGATAGTTCCGTGATGCTGCGGGCGGCACTCGGTGATGACGTGGTGGATCACTACGTGCACACCGCGCGCTGGGAGCAGTCCGAGTACGACCGGCGCATCACCGACTGGGAACTCGCGCGCGGTTTCGAACGCTACTGATGACAACGGCTGCCAGGTAGACGACCCCAATGAATGCCAACTGGAACTATCCCACTCGCGTCTGGTTCGGCGCGGGTCGGATTGCGGAACTCCCCGCAGCCTGTCGTGCTCTCGGCGTGAAACGACCGCTCGTGATCACGGATCGCGGGCTTGCAACTGCGGGCATAACCCACGACGTTCTGCAGATTCTCGCAGCAAATGGACTCGGGTCAGCGCTGTGCAGCGAAGCGCAGCCCAACCCGGTACTCGATAATCTGCTCGCCGCCGTGAACGTCTTTCGCAGCGGCGCGCACGACGGTGTTATCGCGTTCGGAGGCGGCAGCGGGCTCGATCTTGGCAAACTGGTCGCGTTCATGGCGGGCCAGACGCGCCCGGTCTGGGATTTCGAAGATATCGGGGACGCCTGGACGCGGGCCAACGCCGACGCCATCGCGCCGGTCATTGCGATTCCCACCACGGCGGGCACCGGATCCGAGGTCGGGCGGGCAGGCGTGCTCACAGACCCCTCCACGCAGACCAAGAAAGTCATCTTCCATCCCGGCATGCTGCCCGGCATCGTTATTTGTGACCCCGCGCTGACCGTCGGACTTCCACCCGTCATCACCGCCGGGACCGGCATGGACGCACTCGCGCACTGTCTGGAAGCGTACTGCGCGCCCGGCTATCACCCAATGGCTGAGGGCGTGGCGGTGGAAGGTATCCGCCTCGTTTTCGAGAATCTGCCCAACGTGATGTCCGACGGGTCAGATCTGACCGCGCGCGGCCACATGATGACGGCAGCCGCCATGGGTGCGACCGCCTTTCAGAAGGGGCTGGGCGGAATGCACGCGCTCTCGCACCCCATCGGGTCGCTCTTCAACACGCACCATGGCATGACCAACGCTGTCGTCATGCCGTACGTACTCGGTTTTAATCGCCCCGCGATCGAAGAGAAGATCGAGCGACTGGCACGCTGGCTCGACATCGATGGCGGGTTCGACGGGTTCCTCGCAGCCGTGTTGCAGCTGCGCGCCAGGGTGGGGGTACCGCCCACGCTCGCGGGTCTCGGCGTGAACGACAGCAAAACGGAACGCATAGCCACCATGGCCATTCACGATCCGACCGCTGCTGGCAACCCGGTTCCGCTCACAGAGGAAGACGCGGC
>DMUF01000152.1:1696-2059 GCA_003476445.1 Gammaproteobacteria bacterium
TCAGTCGAGCGGCGGCAGATCCGCGAACTCCGGATCTGCGCCGGCAGCCTTTGCCTTGAAGTAGGTCGCGATCTCATCGCCCTGGCTGACCGCACCCATCCACACCTGCTGATACGCGAGCGTGTCGGCTACGCTGTGCTCGCGCCCATAGTTGAGCAGGTGCTTGGTACTCGTGACCGCGAGGGGCGATTTCCTCGCAATTTCAGCGGCAATCGCGCGTACGCCATCGAGCATTTCCGCCTGCGTCGCAAACACCTGATTCACAAGACCACGGGACAACGCTTCCGTCGCGGGCATACGGCGACCGGTATAGGCGAGTTCGCGCATGAGTCCATCAGGCAGCAGTTTCGGCAAACGCTGCAG
>DMUF01000152.1:2398-4919 GCA_003476445.1 Gammaproteobacteria bacterium
GCATCCGCCGTGCAGTACCGCACGTCGCAAGCGGCAATCATGTCCACGCCACCACCGATGCACCCGCCCTGCACTGCCGCAAGCACCGGCATGCGCAGCGCTTCCAGCCGAGAGAACACGCGCTGCAGCCGGTCAAGGTGGCGACGCGAAGCCTCGCCCGCGCGGCCTCGATCCAAGCGCGCCTGTCGATCACCGGTAAAGGCGGACACGTCCATGCCCGCGGTGAAGTGCCGACCGGTGGAAGAAATGATCAGCGCGCGCACGTCGCCGCGTCGATCGAGCTCTTCGAGCGCGGCGGGAAACTCGGTCCAGAACGCGGGCGGCATGCGGTTCAGCTCATCCGGAACCGACAGCTCGATGTGCCCGATGCGATCCGAAACCGAAACCTTGAGTCGCGTGTACGCCATGGTCTTTCTCCCGAGTTCCTGCGTGTGAGTTTGTTAGCCGGTGAACATGCCGCCGTTAGGATAAAGCGTGTGTCCGGTCGTATAGGAGGATTCGTCGCACGCCAGATAAAGCGCGGCATTTGCCATCTCGCGCGGCGTACCCAGTCGCCCCATGGGCGTCATGCTCAGCATCCTGGCACGGCCTTCGGGATCATCCCGCATGGATTGCGTCATCGGTGTTTCGATGAACCCGGGGCCAATCGCGTTGACCCGAATGTTGTAAGGCAGGAGCTCCGCGGCAAGCACCTGCGTCAGCATCACAACGCCCGCTTTCGAGACACTGTAATCAGCCGCCCCCGGCAGCGCGATGCGCGCGGCGCTTGAGGCGATGTTGACAATCGTGCCCGGACGTCCGGCTGCTACCATCCGTCGTGCTACCGCGCGGTCGGTCAGCATGACCCCGGTCAGATTCACATCGAGCACCCGCTGCCAGTCGGCGACCGGCAGATTGATCAGCTGACGCGAAGCGGGGTCAACGCTCTGATCGCTGGGCGCTCCACTCACATAGGTGGCGCTGGCAACACCGGCCGCGGCGAGGACGGTGTCGATCGTGCCAAACTCCTGCCAAGCGGTCGCGACCATCGCCTCGACGCTGCTCTCGTCAGCAACGTCCACTGGGACAAAGAGCACCCGCACGTTGGTCCGGGCACGCAGCGCCGCCGCGGCTTCGGTGCCGCGAGCCTCGTCACGATCCGCCAGCACGACATGCGCACCTTCTTCGGCATAGCGCTCCGCGCAGGCGCGACCGATCCCGCTCGATCCGCCTGTCACCAGCGCTACGCGGCCGGCGAGACGTCCGCTCAGCTCACTGGTCCGATGGGTCTGGTCCTGTTGCATTGTCATCTGATGAGTCCCCCGACGTCAGGATGAGGTCAAAGAATGTAGCCATCACCCGAAGCGCGAACGGTAATGTCGCCGATGGCAACACCCCAGGGCTGATTGATCGCGTAGACGATCTGGTCCGCGAGCCACTCCGGCGCGAGCGCGACATAGGTGATGCTGTCGGGATCGCTATCCGCCGCTGGCAGCTGCCCTGCTGCCAGCGCCTGCATTTTCGCGCCGTACGAAGCCATGTTATGTCCAAGGATACCGACCACCGCGGCGGGATTGACGACACCGCTCGAGAGCCCGGTAGCCGGTACGCCCGTCGGCTTCACGATGGTTACCTTGATGCGACCCTGTGACTCCATGCGCAGCGATTCAGACAGCACATTGACCGCGGCTTTGGTGGCGCCATAGACCCCGGCACCTACCACGGGGTAGTTGCCATAGATCGAGGAGACGTTGATCACGTGACCGCGCCCCTGGGCGATCATCGTATCGTGCACGGCGAGCATGCCGTACAACACACCCTTGATGTTGATATCGATGCATCGTTCCCAGGCTTCGCGCGCGTTGGCGTGATCGGCATAGAACGCAAGCGGCATGGTGCCTGCGTTGTTGAGCATCACATCGACCCGACCAAAACGCTCGAGCGCGAGCGCTATCAATGCTTCCTGATCGGAGTATCGCGTGACATCGGTTACCCGCGTCGCGATGCGTCCACCCTGCGACTCCACCGCGCGCGCGGTCTCAAGCAGGGCGGCCGCATTGATATCGCCCCCGACCACCGCGGCGCCCAGCGCGGCGGTCTTTTCGCTAACCAGTCGACCGAACCCACTACCGGCGCCCGTGATGACGATCACTTTGTCAGCGACGTGATTGGTGATTTCCATGCGTCTGGTCATGCACGTTTCCTTGTTTGCGAGGATCAACGTTCCAGTGTCAGCCGTATCAGCGCACCGGGGTAAAGCGCAGCAGCGTTATGTCCTCAGATACCGCGTCGAATACCGGCCGCAGCGACATACCGACCTTGATCTCGTCGTCGGCGACGTCCACCAGGGTGCTGGTCATACGCACACCTTCTGCGAGCTCCACCACCGCAATACGCTGCGGCATTTCGTCCGCGAACATGGGTGCGGTGGGCTGACGCGTGATAGTAAAACTCACCAGCGTCGCAGCGCCGCTCACCGTACGCCACTCGAGCTGATCGGAGAGACAACCGTTGCAGTGGCTGCGCGGATAGAACACCCAGG
>DMUF01000248.1 GCA_003476445.1 Gammaproteobacteria bacterium
TGTGACCAGCCCGCTCGGCTGAAGGCGCCTTGTGGTTTTGACGCAGCGGTAGCGTTGCGTCGGCTCGGCGCGCGCGCATAATGCGGGGGCAGGTTGCCGCGGATGCCCCCATGCAGCAGTTGTCGGCTCAGGACGCCTCGTTTCTCTTCTTCGAAGGACCGCGCACGCCGATGCATATCGGCGCGGTCATGATCTACGACCCCAGCACCGTGCGCGGCGGGCGGCAGCGCTTCACCGATATCCTCGCGTTCATCGAGGAGCGTCTGCATCTCGCACGCACGTTCCGTCAAAAGCTGGTCCGTGTACCGCTTGATCTCGATTACCCGTGGTGGATCGAGGATCGGGACTTTGATCTCGAGTACCACGTCCGTCACATCCGCCTGCCGGAGCCCGGGGATTGGCGTCAGCTCTGCATTCAGGTGGCTCGGCTGCACGCGCGCCCGCTCGACGTGAGCAAGCCGCTCTGGGAGTTCACGGTCATCGAAGGGCTCGACGCGGTTCCGGGCCTGCCGCCCGGCAGCTACGCGGTGGTGAGCAAGGTGCATCACGCGGCTGTGGACGGGGTGTCTGGTGTTGATCTGGTGCAGGCGCTCCATGGTCTCGAGCCGTACCCGGATCAGGTACCGGCGCCTGCCCGCGCGTGGTACGGGGAAACACCACCAACCCCCGGGGAACTTCTGTTCCGCGCGCAGGTGAAGGCATTGAGCGAGCCGCTGCGGTTTGCCGAGGCGCTACTGCGTGCCGGCGCGCGACCCGCTCCGCGCAAGGTTGAGGGGAATGACGACACAGCCCCTGTGACCCAGACCGTGCCGCGAACCCGGTTCGGTCGCTCGGTGAGCCCTCACCGGGTCATGGAAGCCCGGCGATTCCCGATCCCTGCGATACGCAGCGTGCGGCGCAAGGTGGCGGGCGCCACGCTCAACGATGTCATCCTGACCATCTGTGGCGGAGCGCTGCGTCGTTATCTCGCGGCCAAGAATGAGCTGCCGGACAGCTCGCTTGTTGCGATGGTGCCCATCTCGGTGCGCGGTGGTGCGCATGATCTGGGTAATCGTGTGGCGGCCATGAATGTCGCTATGGGTTCGGAACTCGACAATCCGCTCGAGCGGCTCGCGAGAGTGCATGCATCGGCGCGCCGTTCAAAGGCGCTCGTGGATGCCGTGGGCGCGCGTCAGCTGACCGAGTTCGCGCGCTTTGTTCCCGCGGCCATGTCCGCGGCAGCCGCGCGTCTGTATACCGACTTTGCCCGCGATAATCCTGCCGCCTTGCCATTCAACTGCGTAGTGACCAATGTCCCCGGACCTCAGGTTCCGCTGTACTCGGCGGGGGCGCGCTTGGTCAGTCACTATGGCCTTGGGCCGGTCTACGACGGCATGGGGCTCATGCTGCCGGTGTTCAGCTACTGCGGTGAGGTCAACATTGCGGTGAGCGCCTGCCGCGAGATCATGCCGGATCCCGAGTTCTTTGCGGAGTGTCTGGACGCGAGCTGGTTCGATCTCAGCCGCGCGGCGGGGGTGGCGTAGTCGACTCGGTTTTGAAGAGACCCTTTAGCGGGCTCTCTACGACCGGCACGAGACGCGTGGTAAGCCTTGTCAAAAGACCGGGCGTGATGGTTTCCTCGAAATCCTCGAGCGCGAAACAGAGCGTGAACTGCCCGCGCCGATGCCGCACCGACTCGAGGCGCGTGTTGCCCGCAAGCGGTGGCAGGGGCAGATAGGTGCGAAACAGCGTGGCAATGTAATTCGGCACGCCAAGGAAGGAGGCACGCTGGGGCTTCAGGATGAACCAGCCGTTGTCGACGCCGAGACGCGCCTCCAGTCGAGCAAGGGGAAGCCCTGCGACCTCGGTATGCACGACCAGTGCGTCCTCACCAAGCTCGAGCCGAAACGGCAGCTCGAAGCGCGCGAGCCACCGATCCACGGCCTTTTGACCGACGGTAATTTCAAGCCTCGGCTTACCCAGCGCGATGCGTGCTGGCAGTCCCGGCGTGAAGCGCACGTGCTCCGCCCGCCAGACCACGTCGTCGAGATCGAGCCACGCGGTGGCGAAGCCCCGGAAGGTCATGCGCGCTTCGTCGAACTGATCCGGAAACGGCAGCCCTGACGCTCGCGCCCACGTGAGCTCCACCGGGCGTTCCAGGTAGGAGCTCACGAGCTGATCGATCAGTGACGGCGCTGGTGCGTCGGTCACGAACGATTCAGGCACGATAGCGAGACTCGACGCTCGCGCATGGTTACCGCGCCATATTGATGACTTTGAGCTGGGTGAACTCGCGCAGCCCTTCCTGGCCAAGCTCGGTGCCGATGCCGGACTGCTTGGCGCCGCCGAAAGGAAGCGTCGGATCCAGTTCGGCGTGCTTGTTGATCCACACCGTACCGGCCTCCAGCTTCTCGGCCAGGGCATACGCGCGCTCGGTGTCGCCGGACCAGACCGAACCACCAAGTCCCCAGGGAGACGCGTTGGCGCGGGCCACCGCGTCCTCCGGATCGGAGTACTTGATCACTGGCAGTACCGGGCCGAACTGTTCCTCATCCACGAGCCGGGTACCGTCTGTGATGTCGCGTACGATGGTGGGGCGGATGAAGTAGCCGGGCTGATCGAGCGTGGTGCCGCCGGCAATGACGTTGCCGTGCTGGCGCGCGTCGTCGAGAAGCTCCTGCACGCGCTCAAACTGCATCTTGTTCTGCAGCGGCCCGAGCTGTGTGCCCTGCTGGAGTCCGTCGCCGACAATGGTCTGCTCGGCGATCTTCGCCAGGGCCTCGCACATTTCGTCGTAGATCGACTCGTGCACGTAGAGGCGCTTCATCGCGATGCAGACCTGCCCGCTGTTCTGGAAAGCGCTCTGAAACAGCTTGGGTGCGGTGACCGCCGGATCCACGTCGTCGAGCACGATTCCGGCGTCATTGCCGCCGAGCTCGAGGGTGATGCGCTTCAAGAGGCCTGCTGCCCCTGCCATGACCTTGCTGCCGGTCGCCGTGGAGCCCGTGAATGACACCTTGCGCACGTCGGGATGCGCGGTCAGCGCGGCGCCGAGATCGTTTGCGTCGGTGATGATGTTCAGCACGCCGGCCGGCAGCAGATCGCGAATCAGCTCGCCAAGGCGCAGTGTCGTCAGCGGCGTCGTCGGTGCGGGCTTCAGCACGATGGTATTGCCCGCAATCAGCGCCGGCGGCACTTTGAACGCCATGAGAATCATCGGGAAGTTCCAGGGCACGATGGCGCCCACGACGCCGAGTGGCTTGCGGTGCGCTTCAACGCGGCGCCCCGGACTGTCATCGAGCACCTCGATGGGCAGGTCAAGGGACGTGAAGTAGCGGAAGAAAGCGGCTGTGCCGTAGATTTCGCCCGTGGCATCGCCGATCGGCTTGCCCTGCTCCTGCGTGAGCAGCTGCGCAAGTTCGGCCGCATTTGCCTGAATAACGTCTGCGATCGCGTTGACTACCCGCTTGCGCTCGTCGATGGACGTTGCGCTCCATGCGGGAAAGGCAGCCTTAGCCGCGGCGACCGCCGCGTTGAGCTGGGCTTCCGACGCCCGCGGACAGGTGGCCAGCAGCGTTTCGTTCGCAGGGTTTACGACGGGCATGGTGTTGTCACCCGCGACCAGCGTGCCGTTGATGAGAAGATGATATTCGCTCATGGTTTCCTGGTTGCTCCTTGGGAAAGGGGGCGAGGCTAGCATACACTCGGGAGTCTGCGCGTCGCGGGCCCGCGGGGGTCGCGCCACCAGTTCGGAGGTTGTGCATGTCGTCCCGCTATACCCCTCTCGAGATGCTGGAGCGACTGGTCGCGTTCCCAACCGTCTCGCGCGACTCGAATCTCGCGCTCATCGATTTCGTTGACGAGTACCTTGCCGGGCACGGCGTTAGTGCCGTCCGCTCGGTGAGCCCGTGCGGCCGCAAGGCCAATCTGCACGCCAGCATCGGCCCGCTGCGCGAGGGGGGTGTTGTACTGTCCGGCCACACCGACGTCGTGCCTGTGGATGGTCAGGCATGGTCGAGCGATCCGTTCGTGGTCACGGCGCGTGACGAGCGACTCTACGGGCGCGGCACGGCGGACATGAAGTCGTTTCTCGCGATCGCGCTGGCGCTGGTGCCGGAGATGGCCGCGCTCACGCGCCCGATTCATCTCGCGCTCAGTTACGACGAAGAGGTTGGCTGCCTTGGCGCGCCGACGCTCATTGCGTCGTTGTTGAACACGGTCCCGCGTCCGGCAGCGGTGATTGTCGGTGAGCCGACCGGAATGCGCGTGGTGACTGCGCACAAGAGCATCTTTCTGTTTGCGACGCACGTGCGTGGATTCGAGGTGCACTCGAGTCTGCAGGATGACGGCGTGTCGGCCATCATGTTTGCCGGACGCATGCTGGCCTGGCTGGGTGAGCGCCAGCGCCAGAACCGACTGCGCGCCCTGCCGTCCGCAGCGTTTGCCCCGGGCTACACGACGGTGCATTGCGGCCGGATCGAGGGCGGGACCGCATCCAACATCACGGCGCGTGATTGTTACTTCCTCACCGACATTCGTGCCCTGCCCACGGAGCGGGCCGAAGATCACTTCCGTGCCTTCGAACGATTTTGTCGAGAAGAGCTCGAGCCCGAGATGCAGGCAGTAGAGCCCAGCTGTCACATCCGCTTTGACGTGCTGGCTGACGTCCCCGGATTTGCGGCGGGCGTGACCGAGCCTGCGGTCCTGCTTGCGCAGCAACTGACGGGTCAGAACGGAACCGAGGCCGTTTCCTATGCCGCGGAGGCGGGACAGTTCAGCGCGGCGGGGCTGAGCGTTGTGGTTTGTGGACCGGGCGAGATCGCGCAGGCGCATCAGCCGGATGAGTACATCACGACCGCGCAGTTTGCCGCAGGGATCGAGTTTCAGCGTCGATTGATCGATCAGCTGTCGCGCTGAGCCTGCCAGCCGTCAGCTTCTGCAGGCGACCGCGCCCGCCTTTGCCACGCTGTACTCCCGCACGGCGGACCAGACCCGTAGCAGGTTGCCACCGAGTATCTTTTCGATATCCGCCTCGCTATAGCCCCGGCGCAGGAGCCCCTCGATCAGCGCGGGGTAGGCACTCACGTCCTTGAGCCCCACGGGCAGCGTATCACCCACGCCGTCGAAGTCGGACCCGATCCCCACATGATCGATACCCGCGAGTGTCACCGTCCGGTCGATGTGGTCGAGCACGTCATCGACGCTGGCATAGGGATACGGGTTGTCTTTGCGCCACGCGGCGGCGAACGCTTCGATGGCCGGGTCATCTGCCGTCAGCGTCTCGGCGGCCATGTGCGCGGTGATGGCCGCACGCTGGGCATCCCCCCAGGCGCGTGCCGGACGGGTCAAGAATCCAGACCCGAAGGCGATCTGTACTACGCCGCCGGTGCGAGCAATACCTTGGACCATGGCGTCGTCGAGATTGCGCGCGAAACCGGGGGTGAAGTGCCGCAGGGAGGAGTGGCTCGCGATAACCGGTGCCTGCGCCAGTTCGAGAATCTGCCAGAGCGCGCGGTCGGACACATGGGAGACATCCACCATGATGCCGCGGGCCTGCAGCTCGGGCACCAGCGTGCGCCCGAAGGGTGACAACCCGCCCCACGGCTCATTGGGATCATAGGATGAGTCGGAGATATGGTTGCTCTTGCCGTGGGTGAGCCCCACGTAGGCGATGCCGCGATCCCGGTAGTGATCGAGGCGGGCCAGATCTCCGGCAATCGGGCCGCCGTTTTCCATGCCGAGTGGCAGGGCTACCCGCCCGCTCGCGGCGGCTGCACGCACGTCCGCGGGGCAGGTCGCGATCACGAATTTGTCGGGATGTGCGGCTGCAATCGCTTCGACATTGTCGATCAGGGTGTCTGCCAGTGCGGACGCTTCGCCGCGCTCATCTGTCGCAGCGGGAATGTAGATGGACATGAAGGCGCCATCGAGCCCGCCAGCGCGCGCCCGCGGCCAGTCGAAGTCGCCGGTTGCCGTGCGTGCCGCCACATCTGCCGGTGCTTCGACCAGACGGTAGGGCACGTCGATATGCGTGTCGACGATGATGAGGTCGCGGGCGAGCTCGTTCGCCAGCGAAGCACGGTCAGGGCCCGCGGTGCCGGCGCAGCCGCTCGTCAGGGTGAGGCTCAGGAAGACGACGGTGGAAGTTCTCATCATACGGGTACCGGACAATGCTCGCAGGTGCCACGGATCTCGATCAGGCGGTGGGCGACGGCAAAGCCGTGGCGCGCTGCGCGCGCCGCAATCAGCGCTTCGAGCGCCGCGTCTTCGAACTCGGTGAGGCGCTTGCACTCGCTGCAGACGAGCACGATGCCGCCGTGGTTATGTTCGTGCGCAGCGCTTTCGATCTCGCAGGCGGCATAGGCCTGCAGCGCGTCGATGCGGTGGATGAGCCCGGCCTCGAGCAGGAAGTCGAGCGCCCGGTACACGGTCACCGGGGCTGGCCGCGCGCGCACAGCTTTGAGCTGCTCCAGCAGATCATAGGCTCCGACCGGTTTCTCGGAAGCCGCAATCAGCGTGTACACCTGCCGGCGCAGGGTGGTGAAGATCAGCCCCCGCTCCTCACAGAGCCGCTTTGCCGCTTGGATCGATCGTGCGCTCATGCCTGCATGTTCCCACGGCGCGAAGCGGGCAGACAAGCAACACCCCCGCGGTAACCAAGCCCCTCGATTTCCGCAGACTTGGTTGGCACGTCGAGGGTGCGCTATCGTCTGCGCCGCACCCATTCCGGGCGCCGAGAGGGGAGATGAACCATGCGGATTGGCGTCATGATCGGCGGCGACGGCCGTCAGCACACCATTGACGATGTTATCGGGATTGCGCGGCAGGTGGAGTCGGCCGGGCTCGACGACGTCTGGATGGCGAACATCTTCTCGTTCGACGCCATCTCCACACTGATGCTGGTGGGGCGCGAGGTCCCGCGGATTGGTCTCGGCACCGCGGTCACGCCCACCTATCCGCGCCATCCGGTGGCGATCGCGCAGCAGGCGCTCACCACTGCGGCGGCTTCCGGCAACCGGTTCACGCTGGGCATTGGCCTATCGCACCAGCTCGTGATCGAGAACATGTTCGGGCTGTCCTATGCACATCCTGCGCGGCACATGCGTGAGTATTTGAGTGTCCTCATGCCGCTTGCGCGCGGCGAAGCAGCGAACTTCAGCGGCGAGGAATATCGCGTTGCCAATGTCGCGCTCGACGTTCCGGGCGCCGCGCGTCTACCCGTCGTGGTGGCTGCGCTGGGGCCAGCAATGCTGCGCATTGCGGGTGAGCTGGCAGACGGTACCAATACGTGGATGGTGGGTCCGCGCACGATGGAAAGTCACATCGTGAAGCGCATTCGCGAGGCGGCAGCGGGAGCGGGACGACCGGACCCCAGCATCGTCGGCGGCTTTCCGATCATTCTGACCAACAAACCCGATGCAGCCCGTGCGCAGATCGCGCAGCAGCTCACCATCTACGGACAGCTGCCGAGCTATCGCGCCATGCTGGATCGCGAGGGCGCCGCGGGCCCTGCGGACATCGCGATTGCGGGTGACGAGAATCTCCTGCGCGGGGAACTGCGTCGACTCGAAGAAATTGGTGTGACGCACTTCAACGCGGCCATTGCTGCCGTGGAAGAGGGCGCCTTTGAGCGCACCCTGGAGTTCCTGTCCAGTCTGCGCGGAGGGGGTTGATGAATCCCTTCCGACCCCGAAACCTCGCGGGTGGCGTGGCCTGGATTACGGGTGCCGGCAGCGGTATCGGCGCGGCGGCTGCGCTCGCACTGGCGGCAGAGGGCATGCACGTGGTGCTCTCCGGGCGGCGCGAGAGTCAGCTCCAGGACGTCGCTGCGGAGATTGGCGCTGCGGCCGACGTGCTGGTGCTCGATGTCGCCGACAAGGCAGCGGTGCGGGTCGCGGTCGATACGATCATGGCACGCCATGGACGCATCGACGTGCTCGTGGCGAGCGCAGGGCTCAACATCCGCGACCGCAACTGGCCGGTGCTGACCACGGATGACTGGGACACGGTTATTCGGGTGGATCTGGATGGTGCGTTCTACTGCTGTCACGCCGTGTTACCGATCATGAAGGCGCAGGGAGATGGGCTGATCGTCAACGTCTCCTCTTGGGCGGGTCGATTTGTCTCGGTGGCCACGGGCCCTGCCTACTCGGCTGCAAAACACGCGATGAATGCGATGACCGAGAGCATCAATATGGAAAACGGTGTGCACGGAGTCCGCGCCTGTGCGGTCTGCCCGGGTGAGGTATCTACCCCGATCCTCGAGAAGCGTCCGGTGCCGGTTTCGGCGGAAGATCGCGCGCGCATGGTGCAGCCCGAGGACTGCGGCGCCATCATCGCGTTTATCGCGACCTTGCCAAAACACGTCTGCATCAACGAGATCACGGTGAGCCCCACGTGGAACCGCGGCTACGTGTCCCAAGTGCGGTCCGCGCACCCGGCGCCCTGATGATCCAGCAGCTCCGGCAATGCGCCTGAAGGCGCAGCGGATGGTCAGCCGAGCGTGACGGCGATAAGCCCTGTGCCGAGCAGGGCGATGCCCAGGAGTTCTCTCGGCGTCAGGCGCTCGTCGAAATAGCGCAGCGATATCAGGCCAGCGAACAGCAGTTCCGCTAGCGCAAGGGTACGAACGCGCGCTACGGACTCGATCGCCATCGCCGTAAACCAGCCCGCAGACGCAGCGGCACCCATGCCGCCGGCGAGCAGTGACCCGCGCCAGGCGCGAAAGACCGGCCTGATGGCCTCAGGCTGTTGATACAGCATCCAGGCACCCATGACGACGGTCTGCAACGACTGTGCGATGACCAGACCAAACGCGGCAGCAAGCACAAACGGGGTATCCCCCAGCGCGAGCGCGCTGGCGCGATAGCCCACCGCAGCCAGCCCGAACAAGGCGCCGGACGCGAGACCGAGCAGAGCAATCGGTTGGGTCCAGTTCGTTACCAGAGCCGCAAAGGGACGCTCGGGGTCGCTGGGCGAGATCAGCAGCACGCCGACCGTGCCGATCATGATCGCCACCACCATCCAGGATGTAATGGGGTCGCCCAGAAACAGTAACCCGAAGACCGCGACCTGCATGGCCTCGGTTTTCGAGTAGGCCACCCCAAGCGCGAAGTTGCTGGCTGCCATAACGCGCAGCAGCAGCGCCGTGGCGAGCACCTGAGCAAGGGCGCCGGCGCTGACGCAGAGCAGGAAACGCAGATCAGGTGTGGGCAGTGCCGCCCCGGTAACCACGAGCACCACCGCTAGCCATGCAAGTGCGAAGGGTAGTCCGTAGAGAAATCGAACCCAGGTAGCGCCGAGCGTGCCAAGACTTGACGTCAGCTGGCGCTGGGCGGCGTTGCGGATGGTTTGCGCCAGCGCTGCGAACAGCGTGATCGGAATCCACAGATACGGGTCCGGAATCAAGCGGCCTTCCGGTTCATGGCTTTGACGCGCGGCAGCAGACGCTCGATGAACAGACGCGTCTGCGCGATGACGTCGTCGCCGTCCACCGCGATGGGTCGCAGAACGAACTTGTGCACGCCGGCGGACCGGAAGCGTTCCAGCAAAGCTAACAGATCCTCGGTATCGCCTACCGCCATGAAGCCGTCGGGCGCGCGCCCCAGGCGTTTCGCGAGCAGATCGTGATAGCGGGCAACGACAGGCTCATCCGGACGACCAAAACGGAAGGCGAAGCCCGCGCCGTAATGGTCGTCGTCGATGGTGCGACCAAGCGCCGCAAGGCGTTCCTTGATCCCGGCAATGACCGGTGCGACCTGCTCCGGGGATTCGATGCCCGCTTGCCAGCCCGTACCCCAGCGCGCGGTGCGTTCAATGGCTTGTGGAGCCGAACCGCCCAGCCAGAGCGGCAGCGGCTGCTGGATCGGACGCGGCGAGATGGTCGCGTCGTCCAGACGATAGTGTTCGCCCTGAAACGTGACGTGCTCTTCCGACCACAGTCGGCTCATGATCTCGAGCCCTTCGTCCGCGCGCTTGCCGCGGCCACGGGTGGGTGTGCCGGTCGCCACATAGTCGCGCGACTGTGCGCTGCCAAGGCCAAATGCGGGCAGCAGGCGCCCTCCGCTCATGACGTCGATGGAGGCGCAGGCTTTCGCGGTGATAACAGGATCGCGCAACCCAAGGCTCGCGACGTTCATGCCGAACTTCAGCCGTTTCGAACCTCCCGCCAGTGCTGCCATGACAGACATCACTTCCAGCTGCGGATCGGTGCTGATGATCCGATCACTCTGCCAGATGGAATCCACGCCGCCGTTGTCGCAGAGATCCACCCATTGCCAGAAGCCGCGATGGTCGGCGAAAGGGAAGTTGGCGATGCCGAGACCGGCGCTTACGGTCATGATCCGTTCCCCTGCTTGGGCGGCTGTGTTTCGCGAGCATGCCGCAAGCCGGGACCTTGTGTCACGCTGCGATGCAGGGGGTCGAGGTGATCACGCAGATGATCGCCGACGATACCCACGGACCACACGGAGATGGCGAGTAATCCCGCGGGAAAGAGCAAGGTCCAGGGCGCGGACTCGATGGATGGCACGCCGTCGGCGATCAGTATGCCCCAGCTGGTCGCCGGCTCCTGCACGCCGAGCCCGAGAAAGCTGACGAAGCTCTCGGCGAGAATCACGCCCGGCAGTGTCAGCGTGGTCCAGGCGAGTGCGGGCCCCGCAACGTTGCGGAGCACATGCCGTCGCACGATCCAGAAGCCGGAGGCGCCGGCGAGCCGTGCGGCATCGATGAACGCGGCCGATCGCATCTGCAGCGTCTGCGCGCGCACGATGCGCGCGAGGTCGAGCCAGAAGATCGCTCCCAGCCCGGCGAATAGCAGAAACGGATTCTGACCAAACACCACCACAAGGAGGATCACGACCAGGATGAACGGCAGACCGTAGAGCACGTCGACAATGCGCATCATGACCAGATCCGCGCGCCCGCCGACGTAACCGGCCACGGCCCCCCAGAACAGGCCGTTCAGCGCGCTGAGTGTCGTTGCTGTCAGCGCTATCGTGAGCGAGGTCTGACCAGCCAGAGCGCAGCGTGTCAGCAGATCACGGCCCACCAGATCCGTTCCGAACCAGTGCGTCGAGCTCGGCGGCGTCTCGATCGCGCTCCAGTCGATATGGTCCGCGTCCCAGGGCGAGATCAGCGGCGCTGCGACGGTGAACACAAAGACTCCAAGCAGCAGGCCGGCGGCGATGCGGGTCAGCGTATCCATGCGCTCGGTCACGTGGGTGTGGTCACGCGTGTCTTCACGCGCGCGCGTGCTCGCGGATCGAGCCAGAGCACGATCAGGTCCGCGAGCAGGTTGCAGATCAGCAACAAGGACGCGTACACGATGGTCACGCCCATCACCAGTGTGTAGTCGCGGTTGAGCGCGGCCTGCACGAAATAGCGTCCGATCCCGGGCAGCTCGAACACCTGCTCAACCACGACGGAGCCCGTGAGAAGCCCCGCGGTGGCGGGACCGAGGAAGGCGATCACGGGTACGAGCGCGAGCGGCAGCACGTGGCTCAGCACGATTCGCCGGGTTGGCAGACCCTTGCCGTAAGCGGTTCTGATGTGTGGCAGGGAAAGCGTTTCGGCGGTGCTGGTGCGAAGCACGCGCGCGATTGCCGTCACCCAGGGCAGAGCCAGCGTCACGATCGGCAGCACGAAATGTGCCGCGCTGTCGCTGCCCGCCGCAGGCAGCCAGTCGAGTTTCACCGCGAACACGAGTACGGCGACCGGGCCGAGAATAATGGCGGGGAGTGCGATACCCAGTCCGGCGACCCCCATGAGCCCGCGATCCAGCCGTGTCCCTGGCTGCATTCCGGCGACCAGTCCCAGTGGTAGTCCAAGCAAGAGCGCGACGACGAGCGCACCACTGCCGAGAGCGAGGCTGACCGGTAGACCGCGGGCCACGAGCTCATTCACCGTGAAGTCTTTTTGGCGGAAGGAGGGGCCCAGATCCCCGCGGGCGAGCGCTGAGAGATAGCGTAGATACTGTTGCGGCAGCGGCTCGTTCAGATGGTAGGCCGCTCGCAGGTTTGCTTCGATGTCCGGCGGCAGACGACGTTCGCCGTCGAAGGGTCCGCCCGGAGCGAGCCGTAGCAGCAGGAAGACCAGCGTGATGATCGCTAAGAATGCGATCACCGTGAGTAACACCCTGGTGAGCGCGGCAGACACGTCGTCAGCGCAGACGCAGGAAGCGCGTGGGATGCACGTCCCGCGCGTTGTCGATCCAACCGTCGAGGCGTGGATTCACGAGACGGCGCACGGTCACTGAGTACAGCGGAACGACGGGGAAATTAGCGATACCGACCGCCTCGGCATCGGCAAGCAGCGCGTTGCGTCGCTGGAGATCGGCCTCCTCAGCCGCCGCGCTCATCCGCGCATCGAATTCAGGGTCGGCGAAGGCGCCGTAGTTGACGTCGCCGGTCGTACTCGCCCACAGGCTGAGATAGTGCTCCGGATTGTTCTCGCCGAACCATCCGGCGAGCGCAACGTCGAAATCACCCCGTCGCAGGTCCGCAAAGTGCACCTTGAGTTCGGATTGCTGCAGCCGTGCCTCAACACCGATGCTGTCGAGAAAGCCGGCGATGGCGAGCAGCGTGCGTTTCGTTTCGCTGCCGCTGAAGCCGCGCAAGGTCAGTGTGAGCGGCTGCGCAGCGTCATGCCCGGCAGCAGCGAGCAGTGCCCGCGCCCGTTCGAGGCGCGCGTCGCGAGCAAGCTCCGCGCCCGGCATGGATTGCGGTTCGTATTCCGATACGAGCGCGGGTACAAAACTCGTGCTCGCCCTGTTCTCGGCGCGCTGTACCGGGCCCACCAGTACCTTTTGATCGATCGCAAGCGCAACAGCTTCACGAACGCGCACATCGTTGAATGGCGGGCGACGCGTGTTGAATACCAGGTACATGCTGGAGAGCAGCGGGGACAACCGCAGGTCGCGGGTAAATTCCTTCCGCGCCGCATCGAGTTCGCTGCTCGGGAACGCACTGATGGCATCGACCTCGCCTGCTCGATACCGGTTCCAGGCATTCTGTTCACTCGCGATCGGCAGGTAGTCCACGCCCGACACGGATGCGGGCTCGAGCCCGGTCGCGGCAAAGTGGGGGTTGATCTTGAGACGAACCGCGGCCTGGGGCTGCCAATCGACGAGCGTAAAGGCGCCGTTCGATACCCAGTGCTCTGGCTTCACCCAGTCGTCACCGACTTTCTCGATGACATGGGAAGGCACGGGAAATGCCGTTGGATAGAGCAGCCTTTCTGGAAGATACGGGTACGGCTTTTCAAGCGTCAGCACGAGTGTTTGTGCGTCACGCGCCACAGCGCCCAGCGCCGTCGCGGGAAGTCGGCCCGCATTCACCGCTTCGGCGTTCGCCAGTGGATACATGAAGTACGCGAGGCTTGCGGCGGTTCTCGGGTCCAGCAGGCGGCGGAAGGCATAAACGAAGTCCTCCGCGGTGAGCGGCGTGCCGTCCGACCATTTGAGTCCTGGGCGCAAATGAAACGTCCAGCGCAGTCCGTCCGCACTCGTCTCCCAGCGCTCTGCTGCGCCGGGCACTGTTTGCCCGGCGGCATCGAAGGTCGTCAGCCCAAGGAAGAGATCCGTCAGAATCGTTTCTTCCAGGCGCAGGTTGTAGCGGTGTGGATCGAGTGTCTCCGGCTCGCCGGGGTTACCAAGGCGCAGCGTGTCCGCGATCGCGCTGCTGAACCCGGCGCAGGCGATAAGGATGAGCGCGAGAAAGCGGCGCAGCATGCTCGACAATAGCTTTCAGCTATCTTGAGTGGACTGCGACCGCCCGCGTGACTGAATGCCGGCGCGTCGTGCGGCAACCTTCTCCGGCGTGACCTCGCGCGCGCTGTGCTCGCGGCTCGCTTCGTACTCGGTCGCCAGACCGTCAGCCAGCGTGCCGTGCCAGCCCGCGTCGATCAGACGTTTGATTTCGCCCCGGGTGACCGGTTCCGTGCTCACGATGTCGCGTGCCAGCTTCTGACACGTGGGCAACAGTTCTTCTGGCGCGACGACCCGGTTCACAAGCCCCCAGTCGTACGCGGTTTGCGCGTCCAGGTAGTTTCCGGTCAGCGAGAGCTCCTTTGCGCGGTTCGCACCAATCAGGCGTGGCAGGCGCTGGGACAGACCCCAGCCGGGCACCACGCCAACCCGCGCATGAGTATCCGCGAATCGTGCTTCGGTGGACGCGATCATGAAGTCGCACATCAGCGCGAGCTCGAATCCGCCGGTGATGGCGTAACCGTTGATGGCGCCGATGATGGGTTGCTTGAGACCCGTGACGGCGCTGGATAGATCCTGGCTTGAGATGGCAGCGACCGCCGACTTCTCGCCGCCCAGTTCCTTGAGATCGAGTCCTACGGTAAACGCGCGACCCGCGCCGGTGAGGATCACGACCTGCGTCTCGGCATCGTTTGCGAGCTCGGTGAATACGCGGGTGATTTCGTTGCGCAGCGCCGCGGACAGCGCGTTGAGCGCCTCCGGACGGTTCAGCGTTACGGTGGTGACGCCTTGATCACGTTCCACCAGGACGAGGGGTGCCGGGGTGCTCATGTTTTGTCTCCGCGGTATGCCTTGCTTCAGGCGCGGAGTCTAACGTGGTTACTGGGCGCTGGCAGCCGCTGCGGACGTTGGCGTAGCCGATGTGAGCGCTCTCGGTGCGATCGCTGCGCACGCGTCGGTAATCGGCATCGGTCGCCCGAACAAATACCCCTGTGCAAAATCGCAACCTTGAGCGACGAGGAAACGCTGCTGCGCGGTGGTTTCCACACCCTCGGCGACAACGGTCACGTGCAATCGATGCGCCATCGCGATCACCGCGGCGGTGATCGCTGAGTCATCTCCGTTCGTGGGAATGTCACGGATGAAGGACTGGTCGATTTTGATCGCCGTGATCGGGAACTTGCGCAGATAGTTGAGCGACGAATAGCCGGTGCCGAAGTCGTCAATCGTGATACGCGCGCCCAGAGCGGCGAGTCGGTGCACCATCGCCGAGGTGGTCTCGATATCGTGCATCAGCATGGTTTCGGTGATCTCGAACTCGAGATGGCGCGGATCGATACCGGTGCGTGCGATCGCGTGTTCGATCTCGGATACGAGGCTTGCATCGCGAAATTGCCGTGGAGAAACGTTGATGCCGATACTTAAGGGGCGCCCGGCGTGGCGGATCAGCTGCACCGCATCCTCGCAGACTTGCTGCATGATCCACCGACCCATGTCGATGATGATGCCGGTGTCCTCAGCGATCGTGATGAAATCGCCCGGCGCGAGCGTGCCGAGTTCGGGATGCCCCCAGCGTAACAGGCTCTCGAACCCGATCACGCGCCCGGTCGCAGTTTCAACCACAGGCTGGTACACCATGCTGAACTCGCTGCGGGCAAGGGCCTGGCGCAGCTCCTGCTCCACCTGCAGGCGATGGCTCAGGTGTGCATGCAGGGATTCGCTGTAGTACTGGTGGTTGTTCCGACCCTGCTCCTTCGCCCGGTACATGGCGAGGTCCGCGTTCTTCAGCAGCTGGTTCGGATCGGTACCGTCGTCGGGTATCAGCGTGATGCCAATGCTGGTAGTAACGCCGATGTCGTGGTGACCCAATCGTATCGGTTGCTTCAGCACCTCGAAGATACGGCTTGCAACCTCTGCTGCGGCCTGGGGGCTCGCGATGTCTTCGAGCAGCACGCAGAATTCATCGCCTCCAGTGCGGGCGACGGTGTCCACGCTGCGAACGCAGCTCACGAGCCGCGCGGCCACCTCGCACAGAAGCTGGTCGCCGGAGTCGTGACCAAGGGTGTCGTTCACGCGTTTGAACTGGTCAAGATCAAGATACAGCAGCGCGGCGCGGCTCTGATCGCGCCGGCTGCGCTCCACCGTTTGCGTCAGGCGCTCGTTGAACAGGCGCCGATTACCAAGATCGGTGAGCGTGTCGTAGAACGCTAGGCGCTCCATGGCGCGCTGGCTGTTCTTGGTGTCGGTGATGTCGGCGAGCAGCACGATGCCGAAGAGCGGGGCATCGTGATCCGAACGATGCACCATGAGATGAAGATTGGCCCAGACCTCGCTGCCATCACGCGCGTGCAGCTGCCATTCCGAGCGGCATACCCGCCCGCCCTGGCGAATGACCGTCTTCAGGTCGGAGAGCAGAGTGATGGCCGCCTCGCGCGGAACGAGCGTCTCGAGCAGAGTCCGGTCGAGCGCACCCGGCGTAAAACCGAGCATGTCTTCCGCGAATGGGTTCGCCTCGAGCACGGTGCCGTCAAAATCAATCAGCAGAATGCCGATCGGCGCATTCAGGAACGTGTCATTCAGGCGCGCTGACGACCGCGGTCGCGCGTTCCCGGCGCGCAATGGAGCGGCAATCGCTCGCGCGCTGCCCTGTTCCCGCTCACGTGCGTCGCTGTGGCGCAATTGTCCCATCGATGATTCCGACCCGGGTCTGGTGATGACGCCCTGAGCGCAGGGTGTCGGCCTGCGACGCAGCCTTCGCCTAACGGATTTGCGGCTACGTCAGCTTCAAGGTAGACGCAAGCGGCCGGGTACTTGGTGAAGCACCTCACAAAGTGGGTGCTCCGAGGGGGAAATGCTCAGCGCCGGCGGTTGGGGCCCGTGCGTTCGGCGACTTCGGCCATCCAGCGCCGATGCCCTTCGGGGTCGAGGATCATTGATGCGAAGTAGAGCAGCAGGTCGCGGTGCTGCTCGGTGAGCTG
>DMUF01000014.1 GCA_003476445.1 Gammaproteobacteria bacterium
TCACTGCTCCATTGGGTTAGTACCCCAGGATCGCCCATTGAGGGTCGGGACCCAGAACAACTTCTGACCCTGATCGAGCCCAAGCGCGGCGCAGAGCGGCTGCTGGATATCGGCATTCGCGCGGGTGCCTGGGGCGATCATTTTGGCGAGCGCCCTCTGCACATCGAATCGGTAGCAGGGGACGATCTGACGCCAGCAGTCACCGGACTCACGCTGGCAGCGCTGCGCGCGCAGCCGCACGGGATCGATCTGGGGCCGCTGAACCCGGGACTCGACCGGGTAGTGCTGCATGAGGACGGAAAGATCCGCTGCGCGCCGGCGCTCATCCTTGCGGAGATAGAGCGGCTTCGCGACGCCGCAGCGCCCGAGGGGGACGACCTGCTGCTCATCGGACGCCGCAACGTGCAGACCAACAACTCCTGGCTGCATAACCTGCCGGCGCTCGCCCGCGGTCGATCCCGCTGCGTTCTCGAAATGCACCCGGACGACGCCGCGGCGCGCGGGATCAGCGAGCGCGACCCGGTCCGGATCACGAGCTCGACCGCGACGCTGGTCGTCAACGTCCGCCTGACCGACGAGCTGCGACCCGGTGTGGTCTGCCTGCCGCACGGGTTCAGCGCCGGTGAGGCGCCCGCGCAGGCGCTTACTGCCGCGCGTGCGCGTCAGACCGGCAGCGTCAACGCCAACGCGCTGGCTGCCGCCAGTGACGTTGATCTGCCCAGCGCGACCGCCGCTCTGAACGGAATTCCCGTGCGCTGCGAGCGCGTTGCCCCCTCTGACACGACCCCGGAGCCGACTGTCCCATGAGCATTTCTATCAATGGTCTTGCCCACATCTACATCACGGTACAAGACTTCGATCAGGCGCTGCCGTTCTACCGCGATCTGCTCGGATTCCTCGAGATGGAATGTCTGGTGGACACGTCCGACCTCTTTTACTGCGTCGGCGGACGCACCGGCGTGGGCATTCGCCGTGCGCTGCGACCGGAGCCGTTCGATGCCTACCGCGCCGGCATGCACCACCTCTGCTTCCGCGCCCGCAGCCGGGCGGATGTGGATACGCTCGCTGGAGTGGTCGAGGGTTTTGGGGGCCGCATCGTACATGCCCCAGTCGAAGATGATTGGGCGCCCGGCTACTACTCGCTGCTGTTCGAAGATCCTTGCGGCACCCGGCTCGAGATCAACCACGTGCCCGGTAAAGGCAATCTCGACCCGGAAGTAGAGCTGCCGCTTGCCGCGGATACGCAGGCGCGGCTGAGCGTGCCCTGACCACAGTTCCCGCGCGGGAACCCTTGCTATGATGGTTCCGCAACACACACGAGGAGACGCGGTCGCAAAGACGGACCGCGCCGGGAGGACATCGACATGACCACGGGCGTTCAACTCACCAAGGCCGGTATCGATCTCGGCATGATCGTGACCGACAGCGCCAAGGCGCTCGCGTTTTATCGCGACACCCTGGGCTTTCGACACGAGGGCGACATGCCGTTTCCGGGCGGCGGCACCATGCACCGACTCTGGTGCGGCGAGAGCCTGATCAAGGTGATCGCCCTGGCTAACCCACCGGAGGCGCGCGCGGCGCGGGGCGGCATTCCGGCCGCAACCGGCTATCGCTACTGGACCATCTCGGTGAGCAACCTCGAGGAGATCACCAACGCGTGCGCCGCGAAGGGTTACACGGTGGCCGTGCCGGCGCGGGAGATCCGGCCGGGCATCAAGATCTCTATCGTCGAAGATCCGGACGGCAACTGGGTGGAGTTTCTGCAGGCGAGCTGAGCGGTTAATCCGACCTCAGACCTTCCTCGCCCGTGAGCAGCAAGTCCTCACTCACGCTCCAGCCGCGAAAATTCGTAGCCGGCGGGGCGGCGCTTGCCACCGCGCCCGACGGGCGAGCGGTATTCATCGAGGGCGCCCTGCCCGGTGAGACCGTGGTCGCGCGCGTCACGAAGAGCGCGCGCGACTACCTGCTGGCTGATCTCGAGCGCGTGCTGGAACCCGCTCCAGAACGCATCACACCCGCGTGCCCCGCCGTCGCTCGCGGCTGCGGGGGCTGCAATTGGCAGCATATCGATCCGGCACACCAGCACGCGTTCAAGACCGCCATCGTCGCGGACGCGCTCGCGCGCACCGCGCGCATCACCAACGTACCCGTACGCACCGGTGGACGCGTTCCCGCCGCGGGTTATCGAACCACGCTCCGAGTGATGCTGGACCGAAGCGGTCAACCCGCGTTTCGGCGCGCCGGCAGCCATCAACCGGTGGTGATTGAGGATTGTCTTGTGGCGCACCCTGCGCTCGCGGCGCTGCTGGCGGAATTGCACCTTCCCGGCGCCGCCGAGGCGCAGCTTCGCGTCAGCGCACACGATCAGACCTCCGCGCTCAGCTGGTCTCCCGCTGGAACCGCGGTCGGGCGACAGATCCCGGCTGCCCTCGAAGCGGCGCCCGACACCGCGATCATCGAGGTCGTTCGTAATATTCCGCTGCGAGTCAGCAGCGAGGCGTTCTTTCAGTCTGGCGCCGCCGCCGCAGCGCTTCTCGTGGACGCCGTGGCCCGCGCTGCGGGTCCACCGGAGAGCTGGGGGTCGGGCCCGGTCGTGGATGCCTACGGTGGCGTCGGGCTGTTCTCCGCAACCGTGGTGCCCGAGGACCGAGCGGTCATTCTGGTCGAGGCGAACGCGGTGGCGTGCGCCGATGCCGC
>DMUF01000115.1 GCA_003476445.1 Gammaproteobacteria bacterium
TTTGTCGACATCGATCCGGAAACGCTGAACCTCGATCCCGCTCGTGTGGCAGCGGCCGTGACGGACCGGACCAAGGCCATCTTCGCGGTTCATTACGCAGGGTTCCCGGCGGACATGGACGCGCTCGCCGAGATCGCGCGCGCTAACAAGCTGGTGCTGGTCGAAGACGCAGCGCAGGCGCTGGGGTCACGCTACAAGGGGCGCCTCGCGGGAAGCTTGGGCGACATGGCCGCCTTCAGTTTTCACGAAACGAAGAATGTGATTTCCGGCGAGGGTGGGGCGCTCACCCTGAACCGGGATGACCTGTCGGAGCGCGCCGAGATCATTCGTGAAAAAGGCACCAACCGCTCCAAGTTCTTTCGTGGTCAGGTAGACAAGTACACCTGGGTTGATCTGGGCTCTTCGTTCCTGCCTGGCGAGTTGATCGCTTCGTTCCTGTACGCGCAGCTCGAATGCGCGGACATGATCAACCGGCGGCGGTTATCCAGTTTCGAGCGCTACCTGGAAGCCTTCAGCCCCTTCGAGGACTCGGGTCGTGTGCGTGTGCCGCACTGGCGCGAAGACACGACGGGCAACGGACACATGTTCTATTTGCTCATGTCTGATGTCGACGATCGGGACGGTTTCATCAATCACATGCGCGAGCGCGGTGTGGGTACGCCGTTCCACTACGTCCCCCTGCACAGCGCGCCGGGCGGTCAGCGGTTTGGCCTCACGGCCGGGCCGATGGATGTGACCCACCGTATCTCGGACTCGCTCGTTCGACTCCCGATGTTCTTTGATCTGGGTGCCCAAACAGAGGCGGTTATTGATGCAGCCCACGAGTACCTTGCCCGGTGATGGTCCAGAGCCTGGTGCTCAGGCCCTTGCCGAAGCGCCTTATCTGAGTCTTGTGACCTGGCGTCGCTCCGGGCGGCCGGTCGCGACTCCGGTTTGGTGTGCACTCGATCGCGATGAGTTTTTCATCTTCTCCGCGGGTGACGCGGGCAAGGTAAAGCGTATTCGCGCCGGCAGCGCTGCGGCTGTCGCCATCTGCGACGTGCGCGGTCGTGTGTCGAGTGGCTATGTCCGGGGAACGGCGAGAATCCTGTCCTCCCAAGCCGACATTACCCGTGCCCTCACGGCGCTGCGCCGCAAGTACGGCTGGCAGATGCTGGTGGCCGACCTCCTGTCACGCTGCACCGGGCGATTCGCGCGGCGTGCGTATCTCGCGGTGCGTCTAGGTTCGGAACCTCTCTGAGGCGCCACACGACGCCCGATTTCCAAGCTAGAATCGGCGCTTCTGGCAAGGGAGGATTTGAGCCATGGCTTTGAAGACAGGGGCCCGCCTGAAAAGCGCGGTGTGCGACGGGGAAGTGATGATCGTGAAGGCGCCGGCGGGTGATATTGAGCTCACCTGTGGCGGTGTTCCAATGGCTGATTCAGCCCCGGCGACGCGCCAGGCAGCTCTTCCCGATCACGCCGTTGGCATTCGCATTGGCAAGCGTTACATCAATGAAGATGGCTCGCTCGAGGTGCTGTGCGTCAAGGCAGGGGATGGCGGCCTTGCCGTGAACGGGCAGCTTCTGCTGCAGAAGGATACGCGCCAGCTGCCCAAGACCGACTGAGCCGCGCCATGAATCTGATGATGTTGCTCGAAATGGCGGCGTCGGCGTTCCCGGAGCGGGTAGCGTTCACGGACAGCAGCAACGCCACATCCTATACCTACGGTGATCTCTTCACGGCGGCCGGGCGCCGCGCTGCAGCGCTGAGAGCATCGGGCGCGAGGCGCATGGCGATGCTCGATGTCACGAGCGTGGCGACGCCGCTGGCGCTCTTCTCCAGCGCCTGGGCGGGTCTACCCTATGTTCCACTCAACTACCGACTCACGGATCCGGAGATCGAGGCGCTGCTTGCCCGTGTCACCCCTGCTTATCTGGTGACCGATGCCGACCGCAGTGATCGTCTCGGTGTCCTGGACGCCGTGGCGGCGACCGCGCGGGAGCATTTCCTGGAGGACCACCGGCACCCCGAGGACCCCGCCGACGAGTGGTCCATGGATCCGGATGAGATTGCTGTACTGCTCTTCACTAGCGGTACCACCGGGCAGCCGAAAGCGGCAGTGCTGAGGCACAAGCATCTGGTGTCCTACATCCTGAGCTCGGTCGAGTTCGCGGGGGCGGCGGAAGAGGAAGCGACGCTGGTATCGGTACCCCCGTACCACGTGGCCGGCATTGCGGCCATCTTGAGTTCGGTCTATTCCGGACGTCGCGTGGTGCAGCTGCCGAGTTTTACGGCGGAGGAATGGATTGACGTTGCCCGGCGCGAACGGGTGACCAGCGCGTTCCTGGTGCCCACCATGCTGGCGCGCATCGTTGAAGCGCTGGAGGGGCAGTCGGACGCGGGGATGCCGCATCTTCAGGCTGTCTCCTACGGCGGCGGACGCATGCCCCAAACCATCATCGAGCGGGCGATGGATCTGTTCCCGAATACGGACTTCACCAACGCCTACGGTCTTACCGAAACCAGCTCGACCATCACGGTACTGGGGCCGGACGAGCATCGGGCGGCAAAGTCGAGCGACGATCCTGCCGTGCGGCGCCGGCTCGCGTCAGCGGGTATCCCGCTGCCCGGCATCGAGATCGAAATCCGCGACGAAGACGGGCGCGTGCTGGGTCCGAACGAGCGCGGCGAAATCTACGTGCGCGGCGAGCAGGTTTCCGGCGAGTACGAAGGTCGCGGGCGCGTTACGGATAATGACGGCTGGTTCCCCACGCGGGACGCCGGCAGCATGGATGACGACGGGTACCTGTTCCTCGAGGGTCGTGCCGACGACGTCATCGTCCGGGGCGGAGAAAACCTCTCTCCCGGCGAGATCGAGGATGTGCTCATGGAGCATCCCGCGGTGCGCGATGTCGCGGTGGTCGCGATGCCGGATGAGCAGTGGGGCGAGGCTGTGGCCGCCGCGGTGGTTGTTAAGCCCGGGCAGAGCGTTTCGGCCGAGGAGCTGCAGGGCTGGGTGCGGGATCGTATGCGGTCATCCCGTGTGCCGCAGGTCGTGCGCTTCGCCGACGAACTGCCCTACAACGAAACGGGCAAGCTCTTGCGTCGCATCGTGCGCGAGTGGTTTAGCCCCGGCGGCTGAGCCCAAAACAAAAGAGGCCCCATTCGGGGCCTCTTTCTTTTCGGGGAGTTTCCTCCCCGCGATCGACGATCAGAACTGGTACTCGACCTCGACCCCGTAAGAACGCGGACGCGGCGTCTGCGAGCTCACTGCGAACAGCGTCGCGATCGGGTTGAAGATCTCGTACTCCTCGTCGGTCAGGTTGCGACCGAAGGCGACCACGGACCAGTTGTCTGCCACATAGCCAACGGAAGCCGTGACGTCCTTGCGGGCGTCAAGCTGGCCCAGCGGCGTGTTCAGCAGGTTGGTCTCGACTTCGTCAATCCAGGCGTACTTGCCGTAGATCTCAATCGCGCCGATACCGATCGGGTAGCGGAACGTGCCGCCCGCTCCGAAGGTGTTCTCCGGCGCATTACGGGGCTTCAGGAACGAGGCGTCCTCGATCTTGGTCACGTTATCCGCGGCGTTGATGTCCGTCTGGAAGTTCTCGTACTCGGCATCGAGGTAGCCGTAGTTCAGGAACACGCGGATGTAGTCGTTGACCGCGAACTGGGTTTCAATCTCGAGACCCTGGTAGACGGCATCCGCTACGTTGTCGAACACGGTTGCGACAGTCGACGTGGACGCGTCGAACTGTACCGACGACTCCTGCTTGCCCTCGAAGTCCGTGCGGAACAGAGCGAGGTTGAAGCGAACACGGTCGTCGAAGTGGGTGCTCTTGTAGCCGATCTCGTACGAGTAGCCGAATTCCGGATCGTACTGGTCGCGGTTGAAGTCGCTCGTGTTCTGGTTCACGCCGAAGAAGCCGCCGGAGTGGAAGCCTTCGGAGTAAGAGGCATAGGCCATGGACGTATCGTTGATCGCCCAGGTGAGGCCGAGCTTCGGAGAGACTTCACGCCAGGTGTTGTCGAGGTCTGCATACTCCGGGAAGTTACGCAGCCACTGACGCTCCACGTTGGACAGGTAGGCCTGACCGGCGCGGAAGTCCTTGGTCTCTTCCGTCCAGCGCACGCCGAGGGTCAGGGTCCAGTCCTCGGTGAACGTCCAGTCCACCTGGCTGAATGCCGCGATTGAGGTGGTTTCCTGAGTTTCGTACAGGATCTGCGTCACGGTCTGTCCGAGGGGAATACCGTTCGGAATACCGTTATCACACCATACCTGCGTGCCCGTCAGCTTGTCCTGGCAGTCAGCCCAAAGCCCCGGGTTCGCAGCCACACCGCCGAAGAGCGTTGCCCAGAACTTGCCGCCGGTGACCCAGTCCTGCTCGAACTCGCTGCGCCAGTAATAAATACCGGTGCTCATCTTGACCGTATCCCAGCCGCCGTCGATACGCAGTTCCTGGCTGAACTGGTCGTATTCGTTCTTGCGCTCGATGGTGATGAACGGTGCTGCCGA
>DMUF01000020.1:0-1536 GCA_003476445.1 Gammaproteobacteria bacterium
CTGCACGTACCGAAGCTGCCGGGCATTCCCGGTATCGAAGGTTTTAAGGGGCACGCCTTCCACACCAGCCGCTGGGATTATGCCTACACCGGGGGCGACCCCCTTGGTGCGCCGCTCGATCGTCTTGCGAACAAGCGCGTCGCCATCATCGGCACCGGAGCCACCGCGGTGCAGTGCATTCCGCACCTCGCGCGCGCCTGCAAGACGCTCTACGTATGCCAACGCACACCCTCCTCCGTTGACGTGCGCGCCAACGCGCCCATCGACCCCACATGGTTCAGCGGTATTGCCACACCCGGCTGGCAGCAGCGCTGGCTTGAGAACTTCACCGACAATCAGGCGGGCGGTGGGGCAACAGAAGATCTCGTGCAGGACGGCTGGACGGATCTGTCGCGTCGCATCAGAGAGCGCATCGCAACGCTGCCGCCCGAGGCGCGCAGCGTGGCAAACATGCTTGCCGCCTACGAGGACGCGGACTACGAAAAGATGGAGGAGATCCGCAGCCGCGTCGATTCGATCGTGGGCGATCACGAAACCGCCGCGCAGCTCAAGGCCTGGTACCGCCAACTCTGCAAGCGCCCGTGCTTTCACGATGCCTATCTCGACGCGTTCAACGCGCCAGGGGTCGAACTGCTCGATACCGATGGGAAGGGCGTGGAGCGCATCACCGAACATGGCATCGTCGTGAAGGGTGTCGAGTATCCGGTCGACTGCATCATTTACGCGTCCGGATTCGAGGTGGGTACCGAGTGGACACGCCGCGCCGGTTTTGATCCCGTGGGTCGAGGCGGTCTTCGCCTTTCCGATTACTGGGCGGAAGGCATGCGCTCCAAGCATGGCATTCACGTGCACGGCTTCCCCAACGCGTTCTTTGTGCAGCCTACCCAGGGTGCAAACCTGATCTCCAACGTGCCGCACAATCTGACCGATTCCGGACGCACCATCGCTGCGGTCGTCGCCCATGCGCTGTCTCAGGGCGCGCGCGAAGTGGAGGTCACCCGCGAAGCAGAAGAAGCCTGGATCGCCCTGCTCCTCACCGGCATGGGTCGCATGCTGGGCTCGCCGGACTGCACACCGGGCTACTACAACAACGAGGGTCAGGATCCTGGTCCGCGCGCCCGGCTCAACGTCGGCTATCCGGCGGGTGCTTCCGCCTACTTTCGCTACATCGAGAGCTGGCGGCAGAGCGGGGTGTTCGAGGGGCTCGCGTTTAGCTGAGTAACAGCGGGCAACAGAGAGAACCCCAATGCTCGAACTCAGCAATCATGAACTCCGGGTCGACATACTCGACCCGGTCGCAGACCAGTCCCGGTTCGGTGTGCGCTATTGCACCGGTGGCTATATCTATCAGGTGTCAGACCGACGCCATGGCCCGCTGTTATCAGGCCCGACCTTCCCTGACAGCTTCAACTGGTTCGACGGTCAGGGCATTCCCGACGCGTTCAATCTTGGCCCACTGCTGTCGCCGAGCGAACCCGGGCGCGCGCTCATCATCGGCATCGGCGACTGCGACCTCACGACACGCGCAGTGCTCTC
>DMUF01000020.1:1870-2307 GCA_003476445.1 Gammaproteobacteria bacterium
GCCCATGGCCGACGCTTCGATCTCACCCGCGTGGTCAGTCTTGTCGGTCGCACCGTGCGCTCGCTCACCTCGATCGAGAATAACGGCCGCGGCGAGGTGCCGGTGCGCTGGTTTCCGCATCCGTTTTATCCACAGCCCGAGGGCAACGAGCTGATCTGGCTCAACGTGCCGCTGCGCTGGCAGGACGGCGCGGGCTATCAGCGTCTCGACAACGGCTTCATCGCCCGGGCGGACGGGCCGTGGACCGAAGGACGCTACCTGGCCTTGGACCATGACGCGCAGGCGCCGCTGGCGCTGGTCCAACGACACCCGACGCTCGGGCTTGTGAGCGCGGCGACGAGCTACGTTCCCGCGTTCTTTCCGCTCTGGGGCAACGCGATCACCTTCTCGTGGGAGCCCTTTTTCGAGCGCACGGTCGCGCCCGGCCAGCGCGTCTC
>DMUF01000020.1:2616-5294 GCA_003476445.1 Gammaproteobacteria bacterium
AGGCTTCCGCCAACAAGGCTTTCGCCACCAGGACTTCAGTCACCCAGGCTTCCGCCACTCAAACCTCAGCCACGCAGATCCGGCAGCCGGTACCCCTGCTTCTCCAGGTTGGCGCGCACGATCTTCTTATCCATCTTGCCCGTCGAGGTGAGGGGTATGGACTCGACGTACAACACGTCATCGGGCAGCTGCCACTTGGCAAAGGTCTGCGCGCAGTGCGCAAGAATCGCTTCGCGCGTTACCGTCGCGCCGGGCTTCAGAACGACCAGTGCCACCGGGCGCTCATCCCACTTCGGATGCGGCTGAGCGACGACACACGCCTGCGCGACGCCGTCGACGGCAACGATGTTGTTCTCGAGATCCACGCTGGAAATCCATTCACCGCCGCTCTTCACCAGGTCCTTTGAGCGATCGCTGATGATCAGGTATTCCTCAGGATCGATCTTTCCCACGTCACCGGTAATCAGCCAGCCGTTGTGGAACTTTTCCGGCTGCGGGTTGTTGTAGTAGGCCGAGCAGATCCACGGACCACGCACGAGAATCTCGCCCACGGTCTCACCATCATGGGGCAGCGGACGGAACTCATCGTCGAAAATCTCGACCTCGACCCCGGGCATGACCTGCCCCGCCTTCGCGACGTTCTCGAAGCGCTCATCTTCACTGAGCGCGATCTGCCCGCGCTTCGCCAGACGGCGTGACAGGGTCACCAACGGTGATGTCTCCGTCATACCCCAGCCCTGAACCATCTCCACACCCAGCTCGTCCCAGAACCAGCGGATGAGCGATGGCGGCGGCGCCGAACCGCCGCAGGTCACGCGCGAAAGCTTTGACAGATCGTACTTACCCGGGTTGGCTTCATAGATCGCTTTCAAGCCCTGCCAAATCGTCGGTACACCCGCAGACACCGTGACGCCTTCGTCGGCCATGAGACCGATGAGGCGCGTCGGATCCATATACTTGAACGGCATGACCTGCTTGCAGCCGAGCATGGTCGCCGACCAGGGCAGTCCCCAGCCCATGGCGTGGAACATGGGCACGATGCCCATCAGCGTATCGGTGGCAGACAGTCCCATGCTGTCCGTCATGCACTGCACCATGGTGTGCAGATACTGGGAGCGGTGCTCGTACTCGACGCCCTTGGGGTTGCCCGTGGTGCCGCTTGTGTAGCAGAGCCCAAGCGGCGAGTTCTCATCGATCTCGGGCCAGTCGTAGCGACCCGGTTTGCCGGCGATGAACGCCTCGTAATCAACCGGGTTCGGCAAACCTGTGTCCCACGGCGCCTCGCCCTCTTCGGACGCGATGATCACGCGCTCGACGCTCGGCATGCGGCCCTTCAGTTTTTCGAGCAGCGGCAGCGCGTCGTTATCGACGATGATGACCCGGTCCTGAGCGTGATCAATGATGTATTCGAGGTCCGTGTCCGACAGCCGAATATTGAGCGTGTGCAGCACAGCGCCCATGCCCGCCGTGGCGTGATAAGCCTCGAGATGGCGCGATCCGTTCCACATGAACGTGCCCACCCGATCACCAATGCCAATGCCCGCATCACGCAGAGCGTGTGCCAGCTGATGCGCGCGTGTCCGAGTTTCCAGCACCGTCTGACGGCGGACACCGTTCGCGGTCGCGGTGACGATTTCCTCCCGGGGCTGTACTCGTGCTCCACGATCGAGAATCTTCGACATCAGTAGCGGGGAATGCTGCATTGCCACGGCGTAGACCTCCCAATAAGCTTGCCCGTTCGGCGCGCGGGGGAGTTTAGCACCGGATGTCGCAGACGACGAAAATCGAAGACCACATGCTGGGCATTCCACATGCCCGGGCTATCGGCATGACGCTCCTGAGCCATGACGACACCGGCACGCTTGTCAGGGTTCCCTATGCGCCGCATCTGGTCGGTGACCCCGATACCGGCGTGGTGCACGGCGGTGTGCTGACCGCGCTCCTGGACAACACCTGCGGAGTGGCGGTGCGCCCGCCGGGGGTCATCGAGAGTTCCGGGCCGATCTCCATCGCCACGCTCGACCTGCGCATCGACTACATGCGCCCGGCCGAGCCGCATCGCGACATTCTGGCTCACGCCGTCTGCTATCAACGTACCCATCACATCGCCTTCGTGCGCGGTGTTGCCTATCACGACACGCCGGAGAACCCCATTGCCACCTGCGTCGCGGCGTTCATGCTCGGCACGCGCAATGAACCGCGCGCCGACGAAAGTGGAGCAGCCTCGTGAAAATGCTCGCAGAACTTCGCGCGCAGGGGCGCGGGCGGGACATGCAGGCCGTTGCGGAGCAGATTCCTTACGCGCGCTTTCTGGGTATTCAGGTCGACCGCAAGGGCAACGAGATCACCGTGATCCTGCCCTTCAGTGAGCATCTCGTCGGCAATGTCGTGCTACCCGCCCTGCACGGCGGTGCGATCGGCGCGCTGCTCGAAATCACCGCGATCCTGCAGCTTCTGCACGACAACGCCTGCGAGCGTCTGCCAAAGACCATCGACCTGTCCGTCGACTATCTCCGGTCTGGTCGCCCGCAGCCCACCTACGGGCGCGCCATCGTGACCCGGCATGGCCGCCGCGTAGCAAACGTGCGCTCGGAGATCTGGCAGGACGCACGCAGCGAACCGATCGCCGTGAGCCACGGACACTATCTGCTGACACCGCTCTGAGCCGCCGCCACCGC
>DMUF01000255.1:0-429 GCA_003476445.1 Gammaproteobacteria bacterium
CGCCGCCGCGGCCGCGATGATCGTGAACTACAGTACCGCGCTCTATGGTCTGCGCGACTGCGGTCAGGTGGTTTCGAACGAGCGCGTTCTGGTACTCGGCGCGGGTGGCGGCGTCGGTCTCGCCGGGATCGATATAGCACGCGCGTTGGGCGCCGAGGTTATCGCAGCAGCAGCAACTCCGGATAAGCGGCAGGCTGCGGAGCGGGCCGGTGCACGCTGGAGCGTGGACTACAGCAAGGCCTCCTGGCGCGAGGAACTGGAGCGTGTGACCGGCCGCAAGGATGTCAACGTGGTCTGGGACCCGGTGGGCGGGGATTACTCGGAAACAGCCCTGCGCTGCCTCGCCCCGGGCGGGCGGCACCTGGTGGTCGGCTTCGCCGCCGGTACCATTCCCCGTATCCCGCTCAATCTTGCGTTGCTCAAACGCGC
>DMUF01000255.1:787-1712 GCA_003476445.1 Gammaproteobacteria bacterium
GAGACGCTGCTGGCATGGACCGCCGCCGGCCGGCTGGCGCCGGAACCCGCGGCTACCTTCCCGTTCAGCGCGGCACCGGAGGTGCTGCTCGCGCTGCTCGAGCGCCGCATGGTCGGCAAGCCGGTGCTCACGCTCTGACACCGGCCCGCGCACCGCCGACAAGGCGATCGACGTTGCGTCACGGCCCCCGGGTGTGCGCAGACACGGACTGACCGCCGCCGTCGCAGTAGAGTCGTTCCCCGGTCAGATAGGAGTTCTGATCGGACACCAGGAATCGTACGACGTTGGCAACGTCATCCGGCTGACAGACACGGCCGAACGGCATGGCCGCATCAAGAGCGCGCAGATCCTGCACGCCCGCGGTCGCCTTCATCAGGCGTCTGCCCATCTCGGTTTCGACCAGCCCCGGCGCGACCACATTGACGCGAATACCGTAGGGGCGCTCTTCCTTAGCCAGCGTGAAGGCGAGCGCCTCCATCGCTGTCTTGCCCATGTTGTACGGCGCACCAAACGCCCCGAGGCTGCGCGTGGCCGCGCTCGAGATCATGATGATGTCGCCGCGACCCAGCTTGCGCATGCCGGGAAGCACCAGACGCGAAAGATAGTGGGGACCGAGCGCATGGGTACCCACGAGACGGAGAAGCTCGACCGGGTCGGTATCGATCACCGCCTTGCCGCGGCTGGCAATGCCCGCGTTATTGATCAGGATACCGACAGGGCCGAGTTCGGCTTCGATGCGGGCGATCATCTCCGCGTCCTCGTCGGGGTTATCGACCGACGCCTGATAGGCGTGCGCGCGTCGGCCGAGACGCCGGATCTCGTCCACGACCTCGAGCGCTGCATCCTCCTCGCGCCGGTAATTCACGGCAATGTCCGCGCCATCCGCGGCAAGCGCCAGCGCAATGCCGCGGCCAACGCCGCGGCT
>DMUF01000255.1:1975-6967 GCA_003476445.1 Gammaproteobacteria bacterium
GCCCCGGTCACCAGTGCGACTCGTCCCGCCAGCGTCATGCTCATTCCCCCTGAAACGCCGCGTCGCGCTTTTCGAGGAAGGCACGAACCCCCTCGCCAAAGTCTTTGCTCGAGCCCGCCTGATTCTGCAGCCGCGCTTCGAGATCGAGCTGCTCTTCGAACGAGTTGGTCCACGTGCTCCAATACGCCTTGCGGATCAGCGCGAGCGACCGCGGGCCGTTCGCAAGCTTGTTCGCAATTTCCATGGCGCCGCTCATGAGCGCGTCGTTATCGTCGTACAGCCGGTTCACGAGACCCCACTCGTACGCCTTTTCTGCCGGCAAACGCTCAGCCAGCATGGACAGTTCGACCGCACGGCCCCAACCCACCATACGCGGGAGCATGAAGGTGCTGCCGCCGTCCGGAATCAGGCCGATGCGCGCGAACGCCTGCAGAAAAAACGCGTTCCTGGACGCGCATACGATGTCGCCGAGCACGGCGAAGCTCATGCCGACGCCCGCGGCCGCGCCATTCACCGCGGTGACAATCGGCATCTCGAGGTCGCGGAGCATGAACAGCAGCGGGTGATAACCGCTGCGCAGCCCGTCGCCCGCGCCGGTCTTGCGATCCGCACGACCCTCGTCCTGCAGGTTTGCACCGGCGCAGAAGCCGCGTCCCTCACCGGTGAGAAGCAGAGCACGCGTCGCCGTGCCGCTGCGACGCACTTCGTAGACGGCCTCGGTGAAGTCCGCGAGCATCTGCCCGCCCACCGCGTTCATCACCTCCGGATGATTGAACTTGAGCACCGCCACCTTGTCCTGGAATTCGAGTTTCATGCGTTCCATGGGAGTCCCCCTTCTGTCGCGACGACCCGCCGCCCCACGCGGAGCGCTCGTCTGTTGCTGCCAAGATCCGTTGCTGCCAGGAAATGATCCTGATCGGAACCGGCACCATAACCAAAAACCGCGCGCGGAGACCAGCCTTGCGGCGACCGCTCGCAGCGCCACGATTCGCCAGGTCCACGGCAACGGCACGCCCTGTGCCGCGAACGGACATGCGCGCATAATCCAGAGACGGGAGCCACGGCGGGAGACCTCATGCAGAGCGCATCGACGATAGCGCGAGCCGAAGGGGGCGCAACGGGTCAGACAGCAGCTGCGAGGGATGCGGCAAGCACGCTGTCGCTCGATACCGTGCGCGAGCTGCACACCGAGATGCGAACGCGCGGTGCAGAAATCGAATCCGCGCGGCGACTGCCCGACGACCTGGCAGGACGGATGGCGCGCGCGGGCATGTTCCGCCTGCTCGTGCCCGCAGCGCTGGGTGGGTTCGAAGTGCACCCGCGCGAGTTCTTCGACGCGCTTGCAGCAACGGCGGAAGCAGACGGCGCCGTGGGCTGGGTGCAGATGATCGGGACCACCACCGGCATTCTCTCGGCTTCTCTGCCGCCCGCCTGGGCAGAGGAGATCTACGGCGCGCATCCCGACTGCATCAGTACCGGTGTGACAGCGCCGCTCGGCAAGGCGCGCCCGGTCCCGGGCGGTTACGTGGTCAACGGCCGCTGGCCCTTCGGTTCGGGCTCTCAGGTGTCGGACTGGATCTGCGGCGGCTGCGTGCTCCTTGATGAGAGCGGCGAGCCACGACGCAATGCGCGCGGCATCCCGGAAACGGTACTGGCGCTGTTTCCCGCGCAAGACGTGATCATCCACGACACGTGGGACACCTCGGGGCTCTGCGGCACCGGCAGTCACGATATCGAGGTGGTAGACGCCTTCGTGCCGGATGGTCGCTGGTCCGTGCTCGGCGGGCGCGCGCGCGTTGATGCGCCCCTGTACCGCTTCCCGACCCTGGGGCTGCTCGCCCTCGGCGTGTCGGCTGTGGCGATCGGCATCGCGCGTCACGCGATACGTGCTTTCACCGAGCTCGCCACAGACAAGATTCCCACCGGCAGCGCCCGCGCCCTCGCAGATCGCGGAAGTACGCAGCGGGACCTTGCCCGCGCAACGGCGATGGTGGACGCAGCCGTCGCGCTGACGCATGCCGCGATCGATCGGGCCTGGCAGGCTGCCACTACGTCGGACCGGCTCACGATCGAGACCAAGGCGGAGCTGCGCATGGCCGCGACGCACAACACCTGGTCCGCCGCTACCGCGGTCGACCTGCTCTATCACGCGGCTGGCGGCAGCGCGATCTATACCAAGAGCCCGCTGCAGCGCTGCTTCCGCGATATCCACGTCGCAACCCAGCACCTCATGGTGGCGCAACCCACCTGGGAAGCCGTCGGCAAAGTCCTGCTCGGGATGGACCCGAAGACGCTGCTGTGAGGACCGAATCATGCTGATCGGCACGATCGCTTCCAACGATTTGTTGACCGCCCGCCCGCGCGAGCGACGAGCGCTGGTCAGCCGTATTCTCGACAGTGGCATCGACCACGTCTTCACCGCGGATCACGTGAGTTTTCACGTCGGCGCGGGAATGGATGGGCTGATCAATGCCGCCACCCTGACCGCACTCGATGAACGCCTGCGCGTGTGTGTCGGGGTCTACCTGCTTGCGCTGCGTCATCCGGTCACCGTCGCGCGACAGCTCGCTACCTTGTCCGAATCGGCGCCTGGTCAGCTCATCCTTGGCATCGGGGTCGGCGGGGAAGACCGCAACGAGTTCGCGATGTGCGGCGTAAACCCGGCGACACGCGGCCGCCGAACCGATGAAGCGCTGGCAATTGTTCAGGCGCTGTTGACCGGTGAGCCGCTGGACCACCACGGGGAGTTTTTCTCCTTTGACCGAGCCTGGATTCGCCCCCGCCCGGCCGAGCCGATTCCGATGGTCGTCGGCGGCAGATCGGACGCGGCACTGCAGCGGGCAGCAAGATTCGGTGATGGCTGGCTCGGCGTGTGGTGCTCGCCCTCTCGATTCGCCGACGCGGCTCGCGCGGTCAACGCCGCCGCTGTCGAGGCGGGTCGCCCCCAGCCACGCATGCACGGTCTGCAGGTCTGGGTCGGTATCGACGACAATGCCGAGCGCGCACGCGCCCGACTTGGGCGCGCGATGCAGGATTTCTACCGCATTCCATTCGAACGCTTCGAGCGCTACAGCCCGTTTGGGTCCGCCGCCGCGGTGGCTGATTTCCTTGCGGCCTATCGGGATGCGGGGTGCGAGTTCTTCAACATCATGCCTGTCGCAGAAAGCGCTGCCGCGGGCATCGAAGCGGTCGCCGAGATCCGGCGCAGACTGACATGAGCGGGCACGGGCACGGGCACGGGCACGGGCACGACCACGACGCGCCACCCGCGCGCACGGTTGCGCGCGCCCTGGTTCTCATTGGCAGCTTCATGTTCGTGGAGGTTGTGGGCGGGCTTCTAACCGATTCGCTCACGCTGCTTGCTGATGCAGGGCATATGTTCCTGGATGCGTCCGCGCTTGGGTTTGCCTTCGTCGCGCTCAAGCTTTCCGAGCGCAGCAGCGACGAACGCCTGAGCTACGGTTACCACCGCTATCAGGTCCTCGCGTCCTTCCTGAATGGCCTGCTACTCGCGGCACTGGTGGTCTGGATTCTGATCGAGGCCTACGGACGGCTGCGCGAGCCTGCGGAAATGCACGCGCTGCCGGCGCTTGTGATCGCGGCCACGGGGCTCATCGTGAATCTCATCGCTTGGCGCTGGCTGCACGCGGGCGCCGACAACGCCGCCGTCCAGAGCGCCATGCTGCATGTACTGGGCGATCTGCTGGGCTCGGGAGCCGCCATCCTGGCGGCGCTGGTGGTATGGCTAACGGGCTGGGGTTATGCCGACCCCCTGCTGGCGGTCGTCATCGCGGTGATTCTCGGACGCGGCGCGTGGCAGCTGCTGCGCGATGCCGGCCATATTCTTCTTGAAGGCGTCCCGCGCGGGCTTGATCTCGAGAACATCCGCGCGACGCTCACCGCCGCCGTTCCCGCGGTGGTCGACATCCATCACATCCACGCCTGGGCGCTCACCGCGGAGAAGCCGCTGGTGACGCTGCACGCTACGGTACTGCCCGACGCCGATCTCGGCGGGGTGATACGCGACCTGAAAGCGGAGCTGCTGCGCGAATTCGGCATCGATCACTCCACCATTCAGGTGGAGCACGATATCTGTCCCGATGACGGGACCCCAGCCGCAGAACCGACGGCAGACGTCCGCAACATTCGGTAAAGATTGGGTTACAAAATAGGGATTTTCAGCTATTGCTGCAAAGCAGCAAATGCGTAGAATGCGCCCTGCTGACTCGGGTCCCCCCACCCGGGCCAGAACAGGCGTGGCGCGGCTACCCCCCTCCCCCCCAGCCGCGAAGACAGCACCTCATGTGCTGTCGCCACGCCTTCTTTACTCCCAAAGCTTCCCGCTGTCCCTTCTACGATCTACACTCCTGTACAGATCTCGTACAGGACGCTACGTGAGCAACTCCGAAGAGGTTTATCAGATCGGCGCCGTCGCGGCGCTGACCGGCATCGCCGTGGAGCGCCTGCGCGCGTGGGAGCGCCGTCACGGCTTTGCACCGGCCCGCCGCAACGGGCGGACCCGCCTGTACGACGGAAGCCAGGTCGAGAAACTGCGGCTCATGCGCGCGCTGATCGATTTCGGGCACCCCGTATCCACGCTCATCGATCTGAGCAGCGCGCAGCTGTCTGCGCGATTGGCGGGGTCCGGCATCGCGGTGGTCGTCGATCAACCAACCCCCGCTGCGGCGAATCCGGCGCCGCCAACGCTAAAACCGCCCGAGTTGATCTTCGCACCGCAAGCGCCATCCGCACTTCTCGACACAGTCCCGGCCCGGTCGGAGCATGCGTCGACGTTACTCGACGCATCGCTGAAAATAGGACTTGTCGGTCTCAATTTGCTGGTGCTCGAGCAGTCCGCGGGCCCGCTGCAGCGCATGGCCGTCATGGCGCGGTGGCCGACACTCGACGCCCTGCTCGCCGATTTACCTGCGCCCGGCGCGCTCGACGCCCTGGTAATCCAGCAACCAGTACTGATTTCCCAGCGCCTGGACG
>DMUF01000189.1 GCA_003476445.1 Gammaproteobacteria bacterium
GCCTGGCTTGGTGGGGCGCATCGCTTTGCACATGAGGGTCGCATCGGTGTGCATGATCTCGACCTCACACCCGAAGTCAGGGAGTACCTGCGTGAGATGCAGGTTGCTGACGCCGTTGTCGATCGGCTGGCAGTGCCGCAGGCGTCTGGTTCTCATTGGCTCGAATGGCGCGAGCGCAGCGCGCTTGCGGGCGTCGCGCCCGCGCTGGCGGAGCCGTTAGCCGCGTGCCCTGCTGCGCTCAATCAGCAGGAGTCGCTGGACTCGGTCATGCATGCGGACCTTGATGTGCGCGAAGCCCTGATGGACCGCGCGTATCGGCATCGGCAGTGCCGCCTCAGGATTCTCGCGCGGGCGCAGCAGGCGCTGCAGCCGGAATTCGAGGCGCGTCTTGCTCGCGGCGGCTAGGTGAAGAACAGCTCCTGAATCAGGATCGCCGCCAGGATTGCGATGGTGAAGAAGACCATGCGTCCGGTCGGATGAGAACCCGCGATCGCGCGCACGGGTCCGTCGACACGTTGCGCCCAGACGATGATCCGATCCTTGGTCAGCAGAAGTTGGTCGGCGATTCTTTCACGCGCCCCAGCCAGCCCTTCGAGCGTGCGCAGAGGCCCATCGCGCAACGGTCTGCGCCACAGCCAGTCGACATCGAGCGTCAGATTGCGGCCGAGCGGCCACCCGGCGAAACGCAGCCATACGAAGAATGCGAGACCCGCGAAGAAGAGCAGCTCGAACTGCAGCAGGACATGGTCGGTCGTATAGGGCGAGTACTCCGGCGTGACGGGCAGGAGCGCATAGAACGTTCCAGGCATGAGCCCGATCCCGATGCAGAGCAACGCGAAAAAGCCCATGGCTCCGCGTTCATGCAGGGGCGCCTCTGCGGGTCGCAGCCCGCGGTCCGGACCGAAGAACACGAAGTACTGGAGCTTGATGCCCACATCGAGAAAGACCCCGGCAGTACCCAGCGCGAGCAGTAGCCACAGCCAGTCGAGCCCTTCCTGATAGGCGGCCTCGGAGACGAGCGCCTTGGCAACAAAGCCAGAGGTGAAGGGAAACGCGGAGATCGCAAGACCGCCGATGATGCAGCACAGAGCGGTGAACGGCATCTGTCGCCCGATGCCGCCAAGCTCGCTGAACGTTTGGCGACCGGTGGCGCTCAGCACGCTGCCAACGGCCATGATCAGCAGCGCCTTGTAGATGATGTGTGCGAACGCATGCGCAACAGCGCCGCTCACGGCAAGCTCGGTACCGATGCCGATACCAACCAGCATGAATCCGACCTGGTTCACGATGCTGTAGCCCAGCATGCGCCGCGGTTGGCTTTCCGCCAGACCGTAGAAAATGCCGTAGAAGATCATGATGAGTCCAAGCACGATCAGGATCTCGGCGCCGGGAAAGCCGCGCGCGAGCACGTAGACCGCAGTCTTGGTGGTGAACGCCGACAGAAAGACCATGCCGGTCGTCGATGCTTCCGGATAGCTGTCTGGCACCCATGAGGAAAAAGGCGGCGCCCCGGTGTTAATCAGAAATCCGGCGAGGATCAGCGCGCGGGGCACGCTGTCGGGCAGCATGGAGGCGAAGGTCACCTGCCCGCTGCTGGCGACTTCCCCTGCTACCCCCGCCATCAGCAGCACGCCGCCGAACAGGTGCACTGCGAGGTAGCGCAACCCCGCGCGGCGCGCCGCTTCGGTGCCGGACGCGAAGATCACCGTGGCGGATCCGAGAGCCATCAGTTCCCAGAAGATCAGCACCGTGATCAGGTCGCCGGCGAATATCACGCCGAAGGCGAACGCCATATAGGCATAGGCGGCGCTCAGCTCGGTCCGGTTGGTCTGCCGTAGGGCATAAAGCCCCCCAGCGATGCCCATGAGTGCGAACACGGTGCCGAACAGGCGGCTCAACGCATCGGCCCGAATGGGCTCTAGGGTCATGCCGAGGAAGCTGGGCGCCGTGGCAAGTGTGTCTGGCAGTTGCCACACGAGAGCGAGGGCGATGGCGGGCGCGCCGACGAGCAGAATGGCGCGCAGTGCCGCCGGCGCCATCGGTATCAGAAGCGCGGCTATGAGCATAACCGCCCCGGGGTGCAGCAGAAGCTCAGTCATAGTAAGTGTCCGGGCGTTTGAGAAGCGCCTTCACCAGCTTGGCAACGACGATCGAGGCAAAGCCTGCACCCAGACCAATGAGTGCGTGAATGCCGGGCTGCCCTGCGAGCCCCGTGTGGCCGTGCGTTACGCTGAAATCAGCAATGATGAGCGCTGCCAGTACTACGCCGGTCACGATTAGCTGAATTCGCGTGGGTTCAAAACGCCGGGTCTCAGACGGTGGTGTCATGGCAGCACTCCCGTGATCCGATTGGCGATGGCGAGCGGAAGATCAGGCACGAAGAACAGCGCCAGGGAACCGACGGCGGTGATGCCCATAGCGACCAGCATGGGCCATGGCGCTTCGCCGTGCCCTCCTGGGCTCGCGTGCCCTCCTGGGCTCGCGTGCGCTGCAGCGCTCGCGTGCACGTCCGCAGCAGGTTCGCGGCGGAAGAACGCGTTGTAGATCAGCGGTGCAAAATAGGCCGCGTTGAGCAGGGTGGACGCAAATATCACGACCAGCACAAACACATCCTCTGCTGCTAGGGCCCCGGCGAGCAGATACCACTTGCCGATGAATCCTGCGGTGGGCGGCAGCCCGATCATGCCGCAGGCGCCGATAGCGAAGGCAATCATGGTGATCGGCATGCGTCGGCCGATGCCGTTCAGTTCGCTGACGCGGGTCTTGTGGGCGGCGGTGTAGATCGCGCCGGCGGCAAAAAACAGTGTGATTTTGCCGAGCGCGTGGGCAGCGATGTGAAGGATGGCGCCGGTCATGGCAAGTGGGGTGGCCAGTGCCGCAGCCATGATCACGTAGGAGAGTTGGCTGACCGTAGAGTAGGCAAGCCGGCGTTTCAGGTTGTCCTGCCGCAGGGCGATGATGGATGCGGCAAGCACCGTGATACCGGCCGCGTAGACCAGCCAGTCGGTCGTATCCGCGGCTGAGAACAGATCCATCCCGAAGACATAGACGATGATTTTGACGATGCAGAACACGCCCGCCTTGACCACCGCCACCGCGTGCAGCAATGCGCTGACCGGCGTGGGTGCGACCATCGCGGCAGGCAGCCAGCGATGCACCGGCATGAGCGCCGCCTTGCCGATTCCGTAGGCAAAGAGGATCGAGAGCCACAGCACCAGATCATCGCTGACGCGCGCCGGAATCGTGCCCCCAAGGCGAAAATCAAGCGCCCCGGCAATGACATGCACACCCACGATAGCGGGCAGTAGGCCCAGTACAGAGGTAGCCAGCAGCCAGATGAGATAGGTACGTGCCCCTCGCCGCGCGGCTGTGTCGCCCTTCATTGCCACGAGCGGGTAGGTGGCGAGCGTCAGCGCTTCGTAACAGAGAAACAGGGTAAACAGATTGGCGGCAAAGGCGATGCCCATGCTGCTGCCGATGGCGATAGCGGCGAACGCGAAGAAGGTGGTCTGTCTCGGTTCATCGTTGCCGCGCAGATAGCCGATCGCGTAAACGGTGGTGACGACCCACAGCATGGACGCAATGCTGGCGAAGAGCAGGCCGAGTGGCTCGGCGGCGAATGCGATATCGAGCCCTGGCAAAACCTGAAGAACGTGGGTCACCCCGCCCGCCTCAGCGGTTGCGCCGAGTACTCGAGTACCGATGGCGATCACGGTCGCGCAGAGGCCGAGACCCGCACCGATGGATACGGCCTCACGTACATTCGGGTAGGCGCGTGTGAGCGTGACCCCGATGGCCGCGACGATCGGCAGGCCAATGGCGAGACCGAAGAGCATCGCGTCGCTCATTGTGGCTGATCCATGATGGAATCCGCCGCCGCCCGTGCAAGCCCAGCCGTGAGATCAGTGTCGAGCCCGAAATAAATGCAGGCTGCAAGCACGAGCCAGGTTGCTGCCAGCATGATCGGGGGCGCCTCTGTGACCGTCGGCGCATCGGCGGGACGTTCACGCAGGTACACCATCTCGATGACGCGGCCCATGTAGGCGAGCGCGATCAGCGAACTTGCCATCAGCACGATTACGAGCGACCAGTGACCCGCGTCAAGCGCGCCGACAGCGAGGTACCATTTGCTGACGAAACCGACCGTTCCCGGTACGCCGAGCAGACTGGCACCCGCGAGCACGAACCCGGCCATGGTCCACGGCATTTGGCGACCGATGCCGGCGAGGTGGGAAAGATGCACCGAGCCGAGGCGGAGCATGACGCCGCCCAGAAGCATGAAGAGTGCGCCCTTCATCAGCGCGTGGTTAGCAAGATGCACGAGCGCGCCCGTCAGCGAGTTGAGGTTGGCAACGGCGATTCCGAACGTGATGTAGCCGATCTGCGCCACGCTCGAATAGGCGAGCATGCGTTTCACGTTGTCCTGAGCGATGGCGAGCAGCGATCCCGCCGTGATCGCCGCAAGCGACAGAACGAATAGCACGAACGACCAGTTGGCCTGTGCCAAGGCGATGTCGAAGTCGAAGATGTCGTACGCGAATCGGATCAGCAGGTATAGCGTGACCTTGGTGGCGGTTGCGGCGAGCAGCGCGCTGCTGACGGAAGGTGCCCACGCATAGGCATTGGGTAGCCAGAGATGCAGTGGGAACAGCGCAGACTTGAGTGCGAGCCCCGCAATCAGAAAGCCGAGTCCGGTGAGCACGCCGGGATGATCCATGATGCCATCCAGACGTGTATCCAGATCGGTCATGTTGAGCGTGCCGGTCTGCAGGTACAGGAAGCCGACGCCAATGACGTAGAACGTGGCGCCGATGGTGCCGAGTATCAGGTACTGGAATGCCGCCGTGAGCGCGCGCCGGTCCTTCCCCATCGCAATCAGCGTATAAGCCGACAGGGACGCGATCTCCATGAACACGAAGGCGTTGAAGGTATCGCCGGTGATGACCATGCCGAGCAGGCCTGCGGTGCAGAGCAGATAGATGGCGTGGTACCAGCCCTGCAGGGGCTGCGGGATCTCCGCGCGCACGCTGCGGTAACCGTAGAGGTGGACGATGAGTGCCATAAAGCCGACGACGCCCAGCATGAACGCTGCGAGCGCGTCGACGCGGTACTCGATGCCGATAGGCGGCGCCCAGCTGCCCATGGCGTACGACAGCACGTTACCGTCGAACACCGCCCGCCCCATGACGACGATGCACACGCACGAAAAGGTGAGCGTCAGGGTTGCAAGCCACCAGCACAGGCGCGAGTGACGAATCAGCGCGCAAAGCGCGGCTGCCATCAGCGGCGCGACCACCACCAGCGCGGGCATGTGCGTGAGCTCGATCATGCGTCGCGATCCTGCTCGAAGATCGCGTCCTCTTCGATCGTTCCGTAGGCTTCCTTGATGCGGACCACCAGCGCGAGCCCGAGGGCGAGCGTGGCGACGCCGACGACGATGGCCGTCAGGATGAGGACGTGGGGCAGAGGGTTCGAATAGACGGTGAAGCGATCATTCAGAATCACCGCCGTGCCACCGAGGACCTTGCCCGGTCCGATGTAGAGCAGATAGACCGAGGTCTGAAAGATCACGAGCCCGGTGAGCTTTTTGATCATGTTGCTGCGGGCAACGATGATGTAGAGCCCGGTCACGATCAGAAAGATCGTGATCCAGTGATTCAGCGCGCCGAAGAAGGTCAGCAGGGTCTCGGTGTTCAACGCCTCAATCCTCGCCCTCGGTGAACGCGTAGAAGATGGTGAGCATGGTGGAGAACACGGTCACCAGCACGCCGAGTTCCACCAGCATGATGCCGAGATGCTGACCGCCCGGTGGGTTGTCCGGATTCAGGGCCCCGTAGGCGAGGTAGTTGTCTCCAAGCGCCAAGGTAGCGATGCCAACACCGGCATAGATCAAAACGCCCAGGGGCATGCCTGCGATGACTACCGCGGGCGGCACCGCGCGCTGGGCGTGTGAGACCCCGAACACGAGGCCGTACAGAATGATGGCGCTGGCAGCAATGGCACCCGCCTGGAATCCCCCGCCCGGACCGTACTCCCCATGGAACTGGACATAGAGCGCGTACAGCAGCATGGGTGGAATCAGGATGCGCGCAATGACGCGCGGAATGGGCGGCCCGCCGTTCATTGGTCCTCCGGTGGCGCTGAGGCATCGTCTGCTTGCGCGCCGTCGCGCGCTGCGTCGACGCGTCGGCGCACGCTCAGCCTGAGCAGCATGATGACGCTGAGCCCCGCGGTGAAGATTACCGTAGTCTCACCGAGGGTATCGAAGCCGCGATAGCTGGCAAGCACGGCGGTGATCACGTTCGGAACACCGATTTCTTCGGGTGTCTTCTCGATGTAGTACGGCGCCACGTGGTTGTGAATGGCGCCATGAGGATCGCCGAACTCCGGTAGCCCGGACGTGCCGTAGAGCAGAATTACGCCGGTCACTGCGGAAAGCAGCAGCGCGGAGGGATCAAGCCGGCGCCCCCGTGATTCCTCGCTGCCAACGCGTTTCAACGCGGCGAGCAGCAGGACCGTCGAAATGCCGGCACCAACCGCGGCTTCGGTCATGCCGACATCGGGCGCATCGAGGGCGACGAGCAGCGTAGCCATGATGAAGCTGTAGGCACCAAGCAGGGCAACCACCGCCAGCAGATTCTGCAGCGGCAACAGCCCGACCACGATGATGGCAAGGATGATCAGCAGCGCGAAGGGCAGCAGGACTTCAATCACGGGTTAAAGTTCCAGGCTTGGCCGCGGTTTCCGGCGGCGTGCGGTACACGATGGCCTGCGCCACCGCGTGCCCTACCAGCGGGCTGACGAAGAAGAGCAGCAGCGCAAGCAGCGCAAGCTTCAGTGTGATGAGCGTCAACCCCGCCTGCAGCATCAGTCCGACGATGATGAAACCGACGCCAAGCGTGTCTGCCACGCTTGCCGCGTGCAATCGGGTTAGCGCATCCGGCAGTCGCAGCATGCCGACAGCCGAGATGACACAGAAGATGGCGCCCGCAACGAGACAGACGGCGCTCAGCAGGTCGATCACGGCGTTCATGATTTCGGCATCTCGGCGCGGCCGCGTCGCGGGCGCGTGCCCCCTTCGCGTGTCGTACGGAAGTAGCGCACCAGCGCAATGGCTGCGACGCCATTCAAAAGCGCGTAGGTGATAGCGAGATCGATGAAGTCTGGTCGGTCGAGAGCAAAACAGATAAGTGCAAGCAGAATCACGCAGAAGGAACCGATGAGGTTTGCAGCGACCAGACGCTCGAAGGGGCCGGTGCGGCGCACAGCGGCGACCGTGGCAAGCATGAGCGCGAGCAACATAAGCATGATCGCGGTCGCGTACATGTTCAGGCCCGACGCCCCGCGACCTGCTCGAAGTGGATCACCCGCGCGGCCATTCTGCCGTCGGCAAGGTCACCGATACTGTCAGCCTCAAGCGCGTGAACCAGCAGTTCGTCGTTATCGATCTGTACGGCGATCGTGCCCGGCGTCAGCGTGATGGAATTGGCATAGGTGACCCTGCCAGCCTCGGTCGCTTGCTGCAGCGGCACGCGCGCAAAGCGCGGACTGATGCTCAGGCGCGGTGCGAGAATGCACCGGCTCACCTGCAGGGCTGACTTTACAATCTCGATAACGAGCCACGGCCAGTAGGTCACCGCGCGAAGGAGCAGATGCAAGGGCTGCGCGTCGCGATCAATGATGCGCAGGCGCCGCTGACAGAAGAACGCGACCGCGATAGCGCAAAGCGCACCTGCGGTGAGCAGCAGCGGGGTGAAGAACCCGGACAGCGTCAGCCAAAAGGCAAACAGCACGATGGCGATGGCAATGCAGGTTAGGTACATCTTCTGGTCTCAATCGCGTGCTTTCGAGGCTGGTCTGCCACAGCGCCGATTCGCTGGTGATCG
>DMUF01000251.1:0-6895 GCA_003476445.1 Gammaproteobacteria bacterium
CGCTGCGCCACGGCGGCGAAATGCAGCACCGGCCAGCGCTTGGCGGGGCCGAACTCCGCGCCCGGGCAAAGCACCACCGGCGCAGGCGCCCCGGCATCCAGCCCGAGGCGCTCCTGCAGCGGCCCTTGCGCTGCGAGGTCAGCTTCAAGCTGCGGGCGCGGGACGGGGATTGCCGTCGCGGCGCCCCCATCGTCCGCTGCTCCGCCCAAGGCGTTTCGCAAGGATCGGGCTGACGTGACGCCCGGAAATCCCAGGGCGGCGAAGCGATCCACCATCCGGGGCAGCTCGGCAGCGGCAAGTCGGCGCCGATCATTCAACACGCCGTGACGGAATTCGCCGTGCCACCCCGTGCGCAGCGGAACACGAGCAAACCAGGGTATCCAGGCGGACTTGTGACTGTTGGGGAGCACGATGGCCTGGTCATAGGCAGGCTCCCGCAGCGCGAGCGCGAGTTGCAGACGCCGTCGCAGACCGATCTCACCGTGTCCGACGTCGAGCACATGTACGGCATCTACGCCGGGCATGCGACGCGCCAGCGGCGCCGTCGCAGGCGGAGCGAGCACGCCAACGCGCGGCACCGGCAGCCGCGTCTTCAAGATCTGCACCAGCACATGGGCCATCACCATGTCGCCGACCCAGGCCGGTGCCACGATGAGCACGCCCGGCGGCTTTCCCAAGATCGGCTCCCGCTCAGGCAACATCGAAGAGGGCACGCCAGGTTGCCTCTACCACCGTTCGATGATCATCGAGTACGCGGGCAGCGCGGGAGGAGTCCGGCAGGTCGAGAACACCCCGATGCCACTCGGCACGGAGCGCGAGGTAGGCATCAGTCAGCTCTTGTGCGGTTGCGGGCGCGAGAATGCCAAGCCGCCCAGCCGTCTCAAGGATACGCACGTTGTCCGACCACACCGCGAGATCCGGTGCGGTATGCGCGTGAGCAAGGACGAGGTACTGCACGATGAACTCGATGTCGATCATGCCGCCGGTCGCGCGCTTCAGGTCAGAGGAATCAACCGTAGCCGCCCGATTGTGGGCTGAGCCGCCTTGATGACGCATCCGCTCACGCATCGCCGCCACGTCCTCGCGCAGACGGACCGGATCCCGCGGCAGGCAGAGAATCTCGCGCCGCACCGCCTCGAATCGCTCACATAGCCCGGCATCGCCCACCAATGCCCGCGCCCGCACGAGCGCCTGGTGTTCCCAGGTCCATGCACCTTCGCGCTGATACGCGGTGAAAGCGGCGATCGAAGACACCATGGTGCCGGCGTTTCCGGAAGGACGCAGCCGCATGTCCACGTCGTACAGTGTTCCGGCGTAGGTGGGGACCGTCAGCACGTGCAGCAGGCGTCGCGCCAGGCGATGCAGAAACGCACCCGCATCACCCGCAAAATCATGCAGCAGCACGACATCAAGATCCGACCCTGGACCGAGCTCGATCCCACCCAGCTTGCCGTAACCAACGATCACGAACGGCTGCGGCCAGGCGTATCCGGGCTGCTGCCGGCTGTTCTCACGCCAGGCGATTTCAAGCGCATTCTCGAGCACGGCCTCAGCAAGGAAGGTGAGGTAATCGCTCGCGTTCATGAGCGGCAGCGTTCCGCGAACGTCCCCAAGCGCCACGTTGAACACGTGCTGCTCCTTGAAGTCGCGCAGGACGTCGAGCACCCGCTCTTCACCGTCGGGCTCGGCGCCCACACACCGCGCGCGCAGTTCGTTTGCCAGGCTGACCCGCGACGGCACGCCGCGCTGCGTGACCTGGCCGAGCAGACTGTCGAGAAAAGCCGGACGCCGCACCAGCGCCTCCGCAACCCAGCGGCTTTTCCCCGCGAGATCGAGCAGCTGCGTCAGCGCCCCGGGATTCTCCGCGAGCAGCGCAAGATAGGCTGAGCGTCGCATGACGCCTTTCAGCACCGGTGCCGTGCGCGCGAGCGCAAGATCGGGTCGATCGCGTCCCGACAGGGCATCGAGCAGCGCGGGCATGAGGCGATCGAGACGCTGCCGCCCCTCCGCGCCCACCGAGCTGCGGTCGCGGGCAGCCGCGAGGTCACGCAGGATCGCGCGCGCCGCGTCCGCGTCCGCAAAGCCAAGCTCCGCGCTTGCTTCGACCTGCGCGGGATCGACCCACAGCCGGAATCCCGCAGAAGGCTCGGCGTCTGCCTCGGCGGCGGTGTGCTGCACCGGCGCGATCAGATCAGCGAACACGGCGGCGACGCTCGCCCGATGCCCGGCCAGCGCGTCGACAAACCCATCCACGTCGGCAAATCCGAGCGCATGCGCAAGGCGCAAGCGCGACAAAGGCGCGACCGGCAACATCTGGGTCTGCTGGTCGTTCTCGGCTTGCAGGCAATGCTCGGTGTCCCGCAGAAAACGATAGGCCGCGATGAGTGCGGTCACCGCCGCGGGCTCGAGGTGCCCGCTCTCGGCGAGGGCAGGGAGCACGCGCAGCAGGGCTGGTTCCTGCAGCGCCGACTGACGCCCGCCCCAGATGAGCTGCTGCACCTGCGCAGCAAACTCCACGTCGCGAATACCACCCGGGCCGAGCTTGATATTGTCGCGATGGTGACGCTCCGCGAGGATGCGGCGCTTCATGTCGCGCAATGCGTCAATCGCCCCGAAATCGAGGTAGCGACGGAACACGAACGGGCGCAGGGACTTCAGCAGCTGCGCCCCCGCCGCGCGATCACCCGCACAGGCGCGCGCCTTGATGAACGCGTAGCGCTCCCAGTCCCGTCCCTGAGTCAGGAAATAGTCCTCCATGGCATGAAAGCTCATGGCAAGCGGACCGCTGTCGCCATAGGGACGCAGGCGCATATCGACGCGAAACACGAAACCGTCCGCCGTGACCGTGTCCAGCGCCTGAATCAGCAGCTGGCCGCAGCGTACGAAGAACTGCTGGTGCGTGCGGCCGCGCGCGGTGGAGCCCGCCTCCGGATACGCGAATACCAGGTCCACATCAGAAGAAAGGTTAAGCTCGCGCGCGCCGAGTTTGCCAAGCGCAAGCACAACCATTCGCTGCCGCTGACCCTCCCAGGGGGCCGGCTCTCCTTCGCGCAGCGCGGCCCAGTCGTGTACCCGTTCGAGCACCGCGTGAATCAGCGTGTCGGCGAGTACCGAGAGATTGGTCGTGGTTTCCTCAAGCGCGGCACGGCAGGCGAGGTGCCGCCACACGATACGCAGCTGAAACCGATTGCGCAGCCGTCGCAGCGCTGACTGCAGAGCGGGCATGTCACCGATCCCCGCCAGTGCCGCGGCTGCTTCCAGCGCTAAGTCATCAGCGGTCATCGGGCGCTCAAGGAGCCCCGAGCTGATCGCCGCCCTGAACCATTCCGGCTGCGCAAGCGCGACACTGCGCGCAAAATCGCTGAGCGCGAACACGTGTTGCGCGTCGGCATCGAGGGGTACGCCCGCTGCCGCCTCGAGCGCGGGTTGCTGCGGCGCCAACGCTTCCATGAGCGCAGGCGGGAGCGGACCCCGCACGTGTGGCAACGGCTCGCTCGCTGTGCCTGCCTGTTTCATCTCGGCAATCTAACACAGCGCCAAAGAGTCGTTTCCCGTCGCGGAAACCGATTGCCCTCGCACCCGTTTACCCTGCACTCTTTACGCACAAGCATCGCGGTCACTCGGTGGCGCGCGTCAGGGGAACTGTTCATGCACGGTCTATTCATTCGCCAACGCGGTGCTGGCTGGTCGCCGCTTGCCCTTCTGCTTCTGATCCTCGGGCTCGTCGGATGCGAACAGTCCGAACAGGCGACCATCAGAACCGTCGCCGATGCGGAATCTGCGCGTCTCGGCGTGGTGACGGGCAGCACCCCGGCCGAAATTGCCTATCTCCGGTTTCCCGATGCAGAGGTGCAAGAGTTCGGTGACTTCTCCGACACACTGGGTGCGCTGCAGGCCGGTCATGTCGACGCGATCCTGACCTCCATCAATGCGGCTATCCTGGCGGCGCGTAACAACCCTGAATTCGTCGTCATAGAAGAGTCGCTGCGCGACGAGACCACCGCCATCGCGATGCGCAAGGGTGACGACGAACTGCGTGCGCAGGTGAATCAGGTGCTGGCCGACCTGAAAGCGGATGGCACCCTGGCCGACATGTCACGGCGCTGGTTCAAGCGCACGCCCGGACCCTACGAAGAGATTGACGTTGCAGTCCCCAGCGCGGGGCCAATGCTGCGCATCGGCGTAAGCGCCACCCGCGAACCGTTCTCGTTCATCGATCAAGCGGGTCGCATCAGCGGCCACGACGGCGATCTTGCGCGCCTTCTTGGCGCGCGCCTGGAGCGGCCCATCGAATTCACCGACGTGCGCTTTGATGCACTCATCCCTGCGCTGCAGTCTGGCAAGGTGGATCTCCTCGTCACCGGAATGAGTGCTACGGACGAGCGGCGCAAGTTCGTCGATTTCTCCGATACCTACTACCAGAACAAGATCGTGCTGCTCGCCCGCACCGAGGGCGCCGAAGAGGCTGCGCCAACCACCGGTCTCGAGCTGCGCACCGCACAGGACGTGGCAGAACTGACCGTCGGCGTGCTGCAGGGCTCCGCTCACGACACCTGGGCACAGGCCAATTTCCCCAAGGCGGAACTGCCTCAGTTCGTCAGCTACGCGGACCTGCTCGCGGCGGTTGAGGCCGGCAAGGTGGACGCAGGCTTGTCGGATACCGAATCGCTGATGATAGCGATCCAGGATCGTCCCGATCTGGTGCCGCTCGGCGACTCAATCTTCGCATCGGATGTGGGCGCAGGCTTTCGCACCGACTCGGCCGACCTGCGCGCCGAGTTCGATGAATTTCTCGCGAGCATCAAGAAGGACGGGACGCACGCCGACATGGAGGCTCGCTGGTACAAGCGCAACGAAACACGCTTGCCCGCGATCGAGTTCGACGAAGACGCGCCGCCCCTGCGCGTGGGCAATGCCATCGTCGGACTGCCCTCGGCCGCCATCATCGACAACGAGATATCCGGCTACGAAATCGAGCTTGCCATGCGCTTCGCGCATGCGACGGGTCGTCGCCCCGAATACGTGACCGTGGATTGGGGCGCGCTTATCCCCTCGCTGGTCAGCGGGAAGATCGACCTGATCATCGCCGGCATGTACATCACCCCGGAGCGGGCGGAACGCATCGACTTCTCCGCTCCCTATCACCGCAGCGAAAACAACGTCTTCGTACTCAAGCGCAATCTGGCAGGCGCAGCTGCGGCAGCAGAGGGGACACCGGAGCCATCATTCTTCGACGAGGTAGCCGAAAGCTTCCACAGCAACATCATCCGCGAGGATCGCTACCTGCTGCTCTGGGACGGGCTTGTCATAACCGTATGGCTATCGATCCTGTCGTCCATCTTCGGCACCGCGCTCGGCGCTCTCGTGTGCTACATGCGCATGTCACCCAACCTGATCCTGCGACAGTTGGCCAAGACCTACATCAGCCTACTGCGCGGAACACCGGTGCTCGTCCTGCTCATGCTGATCTTCTACGTCGTCTTCGCATCAATCGCGATTGACCCGGTGCTCGTCGCGGTATTCGCGTTCGGACTCAATTTCGCCGCCTACGTGTCTGAGATGTTCCGTACCGGGATCGAGAGCATTGATCGCGGGCAGACCGAAGCGGGCGTGGCCATGGGCTTCTCTCGTATCGGCACCTTCCGCCACATCGTGCTGCCGCAGGCGCTGCAGCGCATCCTGCCGGTGTACAAGGGCGAGTTCATTTCCATGGTGAAGATGACCTCGATCGTGGGCTATGTCGCGGTACAGGACCTCACCAAGGCGTCGGACATCATTCGCAGTCGCACGTTCGATGCATTTTTCCCGCTGATCGTGGTCGCGGTGATGTACTTCCTGATTTCCTGGGTGCTCATCCAGGCACTCGAGTATCTGGAGCGACGCACTGATCCCATGACGCGCCGCCGACGGGGGACACCGGCATGATCCGTGTGCAGGGACTGATCAAGAATTTCGGCAGCCTTCAGGTGCTGCGCGGCGTCGACACAGAGATCGCCAAAGGCGAGGTGATTTCGATCATCGGGCCCTCTGGCTGCGGGAAGAGCACATTCCTGCGCTGCCTGAACCGACTCGAAGAACCGAGCGGCGGGCAGATTATCGTGAATGGCAACGACATCCTCGCGCCGGGTGCGAACATCGCCCGCGTGCGTCAGACCATGAACATGGTCTTCCAGGGGTTCAACCTGTTCGCGCATCTGACGGCGCTCGAGAACCTGACGCTTGCGCCCATGCGCCTGCGCGGCTTGTCGCGGGCCGACGCAGAGGCGCGCGGCATGGAATTGCTGCGCCTGGTCGGCCTCGCTGAGCGGGCGAACTATTTCCCGAGCGAACTCTCCGGCGGGCAGAAGCAGCGCGTCGCCATTGCGCGCTGTCTCGCGATGGATCCCGAGGTGATTCTCCTCGACGAACCGACGTCAGCGCTCGACCCCACCATGGTGGGCGAAGTCCTTGCGGTGGTGCGTAATCTCGCGCGTCAGGGGCTCACGATGCTCATCGTTACCCACGAAATGGATTTCGCGCGCGACGTGTCCTCACGCGTGTTCTTCATGCACGAGGGTCGCATTCACGAAGAAGGGCCGCCCGCACAGATCTTCGGCTCGCCGCAGCAGCCCGAAACCCGCGCCTTCATTCACCGGGTGAAATCGCGCCAGTACACGCTGGCATCACCCGATGTCGACATCTTCGCGCTGCACGGCGAAATCGAGGTGTTCTGCGAGCGGCACATGTTGCCGAAACAGAGCGCGCACGATCTGCAGCTGCTCACCGAGGAGCTCATTCTGTGCTTCATGTCCGACCTGCGTGAGGGACGCGCCTTCGAGCTCACGGTGGAATACCTCGAAGCCAAACGCACCCTCGGCGCGACGCTGCTGCTACCCGCGGGCGTGGACAACCCGTT
>DMUF01000251.1:7269-13725 GCA_003476445.1 Gammaproteobacteria bacterium
CGACGCATCGATTTCGCGCTGCGTTCGATTTGAAACGCGTCAGCGCTCGGCGGCGGGTGCTACGCGCAGGACTTCGGCAAGCGTCGTCATACCGGCAGCGACCTTGAGCGCACCTGCGATCCGCAGCGTGCGCATGCCCGCACGCACGCCTTCCCGACGCAGCGCGGACGTGTCCGTTTCGGCGCTGACATGGCCGCGCACGGCTTCCGTGAGCGGCAGCAGCTCGTACAGCCCGACGCGGCCGAGATAACCGGTATCGCGACATTCAAGGCAGCCGCGCGGTGCCGCAACGTGTGCCGGCGCACGCAGCGGCCAGGGCGCCACCAGCTGCTCCCAGTCGTCGGTGGAGAGCGGCTCGTTTTCCTTGCAATGCGGGCACAGGGTGCGCACCAGACGCTGCGCCATGATGCCGAGCACCGTGGCCCGGATCAGGTACGGCGCCACGCCGAGATCAAGCAGTCGGGTGATGGCGCTCGGGGCGTCGTTGGTGTGCAGCGTCGAGATAACAAGGTGCCCGGTAAGCGCCGCCTGAATCGCCATCTCCGCCGTTTCAAGATCGCGGATTTCGCCGACCATGATGATGTCGGGGTCCTGTCTGAGCAGCGCGCGCACGCCCGCGGCAAAGCCGAGCTCGATACCGGGCTGAACCTGCATCTGATTGAACGCGGGCTCCACCATTTCAATGGGGTCTTCGATCGTGCAGACGTTGACCAGCGGCGTGGCGAGCTGGCGCAGCGTGGAGTACAGGGTCGTCGTCTTGCCGGAGCCCGTCGGGCCGGTCACCAGCACGATGCCGCTCGGCTGCTGCACCATCGTCTGCCAGCGCGTGAAGTCCTGACCGACCAGACCCAGGTCGGCAAATGACCGCAGCAGCACCTCCGGATCGAAAATGCGCGCCACGAGCTTTTCGCCAAAGGCCGTCGGCAGCGTCGAGAGCCGCAGCTCCACCTCTGCCCCGTCGGGGCTGCGCGTCTTGAGCCGCCCATCCTGCGGACGGCGTTTCTCCGCGACATCCATGCGGCCAAGCACCTTGAGCCGACTGGTCACGGCGCCGTGCACGGCTGCAGGCAATTCGTAAACCGTGTGCAGCACACCGTCGATACGAAAGCGGACCACGCCCTGCTCCCGACGCGGCTCCAGATGGATATCGCTGGCACGTTGATCAAACGCGTACTGCAGCAGCCAGTCGACGATGTTGACCACATGCGCATCGTTGGCATCCGGCGACTTGAGCTGACCCAGCTCGAGCAGCTGCTCCAGGTTACCAAGCCCCGCGAGCGAGCGACCGGCGTCCTGCGCCTTCGCCACCGCCCGGGCCATGGTGTAGAACTCAAGCGTATAACGCGCGATGTCGAGCGGATTGGCGACCACGCGTCGCAGACGTCGACCGCGGAGGGTTTGCAGGAGCAACCCTTCCCATTCCACCGCACCGGGATCGGCGCTGGCCACGGTGACCGTATCAGCGGCCACCTCGAGCGCGAGAATGCGATGGCGCTCCGCGAACGCGTAGGACATCACACCGGTGACCGCCTGCACGTTTACCCGCAGCGGGTCGATAGACACGCAGGTCTGACCGTGACTTGCGGCGAGCCACTCCGTCAGTGCATCGAGATCGAGTCGACGCCCAGGGTGACGCGGATCATCGAGGCCCCGCGCAGCGATCGGCTCAAGCGGATGCTCCCCCGATCTGCGCAATCCGGACAGAAGGACCCGGTCCGCCTCAGCGCGCGGCAGCAAGCCGTCCTGCACCAGACGATCGAGCACGTTGCCAAGCATAAGCGGCTGCGTCTTTTCCGCATCTGGCTGTCGGACCAACGATTCCGCCACGCCTGCACCCATCATCGCGTCGCGTTGCAGTTAACGTCACGACCCTGGCCTTTGCAACGCGAGGTAGCTGGAAACCGCGAACGCGGTCGCATAATCCTCGAGCCAGTGCTGGTGTAGAATCACCGCCGCACCGAGCTCAGGGACAACCCCGTGGAGACCAGCGGTTACGCCAAGTGGTTTCGGGCCTCAACGCCCTACATCAGCGCCCACCGCAACCGGACCTTCGTGGTCCTGCTCGGTGGCGACGCCATTGCGCACGCCAATCTGGCGAACATCATTCATGACCTTGCGCTGCTGCACGTCCTCGGCGTGCGGCTGGTACTGGTGCACGGTGCGCGGCCACAGATCGATGCGGCGCTGCCTGACAGCCGCTTTCACGGTCATCGTCGCATCACCGATCGTGAAAGCCTCGGTCGCGTGCTCGGCATCTACGGGGAAGTGCGGGCAACACTCGAGGCGCTTTTTTCCACCGGCTTGCCTACGAGCCCGCTGCGCAATGCCGATATTGCCACCCTGACCGGCAACTTCATCGTGGCGCGTCCCATCGGCGTGCTCGATGGCGTAGACCATCTGTTCACGGGCCACGTGCGTCGGATCCATCTGCAACGTCTGCGTGCGGCGCTCGATGCCCGCGCTCTGGTCCTGCTCTCCCCGGTGGGCTATTCGCCTTCAGGTCAGGCGTTCAATCTCGCCTCCGAGGAGCTGGCGGCGGATATCGCGCTCGCGCTTGAAGCAGACAAGCTGATCGCCTTCGACGCCGAGGGCTATATCCACGATCGGGCGGGCGCTCCACGCACTCACGTCACGCCGACCGAGCTCGCCGAGCTGGTTGCGCATGCGGCGCCGGACGCCAAGAGTTCGGCGCCCCTGCGTGCACTGCTGCGGGCGAGCGCAGCGGTGCCTCGATGTCACCTGATCAGCTACACGGATGACGGCGCGCTAATCGAGGAGCTCTTCACCGCCCAGGGCCACGGCACCCAGGTGAGCACCGAGAGCGGCAGCCTGGTTCGCGCTGCACGCGCCGATGACCTTGGCGGTATCGTCGAGGTCATCCGCCCGCTCGAGGAAGCCGGCGTTCTGGTCAGGCGCGACCGCGATCGTCTGGAGGAAGAGCTGGATCGTTTTTTTGTCGCCGAACTCGATGGCATCGTCGTCGGCTGCTGTGCTCTTTATCCGTACGGCGAGAGCGCAGAGCTCGGCTGCGTGGCCGTCCATGCCGCGTACCGTCACAGCGACACACGGCCTGGCATCGGGGCACGACTTCTCGCCGCAGCGGAGGCGAGCGCCCGCGCCGCCGGTATCCGACAACTCTTCGTGCTCACCACGCAAACCCGCGACTGGTTCATCGAGCACGGTTTTCGCGATGCGCCACTCACAGCGCTACCGGCACCGAAACAGGCGCTGTACAACTTTCAACGTAATTCCCAGGTCATGATCAAGCAACTGGAAGAGACCCATGTCTGACAAACGAACCTTTTCATCACTCGTCGTTGACGGCGTTCAGAATGCGCCGGCGCGCGCCATGCTCTATCCCACCGGCTTCCGGCGCGAGGATTTCGCCAAGCCGCAGATCGGGATCGCGTCCACCTGGAGCATGGTCACACCCTGCAACATGCACATCAACGCACTCGCGGAAGCGGCGGCGATGGGGGCTGATGAGTCCGGTGGCAAGAGCGTGTTGTTCAATACCATCACGGTCTCCGACGGCATTTCCATGGGTACGCCAGGAATGCGCTACTCGCTGGTCTCGCGCGAGGTGATCGCGGACTCAATTGAAACCGTGGTCGGCGCCCAGGGCTTCGATGGCTTTGTCGCGATCGGCGGCTGTGACAAGAACATGCCCGCGTGCGCTATGGCGATGGCACGCCTTAACCGCCCCAGCGTGTTCGTCTATGGCGGCACCATTCAGCCCGGTCGCGAGCGCCGCGACATCATCTCCGTATTCGAGGCGGTCGGAGGCTTCGCTGCCGGACGCATCTCGGCGCAGCAGCTCGAGGAAGTGGAAGCGACGGCGATCCCCGGGCCGGGCTCCTGCGGCGGCATGTACACCGCCAATACCATGGCGAGCGCAATCGAGGCGCTCGGACTGTCGCTGCCGAACAGCAGCGCGCAGGAAGCGGTATCGGAACAAAAGCGCACGGACAGCTATAACGCTGGCGCCGCCGTCTTCAACCTGATTGCACGCGGTATCCGCCCGAGCGACATCCTGTGCCGGGAGGCGTTCGAGAACGCCATCACCACCGTGATCGCGCTGGAGGGGTCCACCAACGCGGTGCTGCACCTGCTTGCGATTGCTCACTCGGCAGGCATTCCGCTCACCCTGGACGACTTCAGCAGGATCGGTGCACGTGTGCCCGTTCTCGCGGACATGCGTCCCGCCGGGCAGTACGCCATGAGCGAGCTCATTGCGATCGGTGGCATTCAGCCGCTTATGAAGACGCTGCTCGATGCGGGGCTGCTGCACGGCGACTGTCTCACCGTCACCGGCAAGACCCTCGCCGAGAATCTGCGGGATGTCGCGCCGTACCCCGAGAGCCAACGCATCATTCGACCGCTGTCGAACCCCATCAAGAAGGACTCGCACCTGGTGGTGCTCTACGGCAACCTCGCGCCGACCGGCGCGGTCGCCAAGATCACCGGGCACGAAGGTCTGCGTTTCGAGGGCACGGCGCGCTGCTTCCATGGTGAAGAAGCTGCCATGACCGCGATCATGGACGGGCGTATTCAGAAGGGTGATGTGGTCGTCGTGCGCTACGAGGGTCCGCGCGGGGGTCCGGGCATGCGCGAAATGTTATCCCCCACCAGCGCCATCAATGGGCGTGGGCTGTCCAACGACGTGGCGCTGATCACGGACGGCCGTTTCAGCGGCGGCTCCCGAGGCTTCGTAATCGGTCATGTCACACCCGAAGCCTTCGAGGGTGGTCCGATTGCTCTGATCGAAGACGGCGACCGCATTCTGGTGGACGCGGATCAGCGCGAAGTCAGTCTGCTCGTGAGCGCAGAGGTCCTCGCCGAGCGGCGAGCGCGCTGGCAGCAGCCCGCGCCGTACGCCACGAGCGGCACACTTGCCAAATACGCGCGCCTGGTGAGCTCGGCCAGCGAGGGCGCCGTTACAGACAAGTACCTCGGATGATGGACATTCGCCGCACCACGCTTGCGGAACCAGCGCCCCCGCCCGCTGCAGGCAGCCTCACGCTCGCCTTGCCGGACGCCGAGCGCGAAGTCCGTAACGCGGTGCTGCGGAAGGTGCTTCTGGTCACCGTCGGCGCGATGATTGCGTCGGTCACCTCCACCGTGTTGCTGCGGGTATTCTTTGGCCCGGTGCTGGATGGCGTCGTTCCGAGCCTTACGGTTGCGGCACTGGTACCCGGTCTGATCGCGCCCATCGGAAGCTGGCGGCTGCTCGCTCTGACCGAGCGGCTGCGGATCGCGAACGAGCATCTGCGGATCCTCTCCGAGACCGATCCGCTCACCAGCACGCTCAACCGGCGGCGCTTTCTCGAGGTTGCCACCCAGCATCTCGATCTCGCCTCACGGCACTGCTATCCCACCAGCTTTCTGCTCATCGACTTCGACCACTTCAAGCAGATCAACGATCGCTTCGGACATCTCGTCGGAGACCAGGTGCTCGTGGATTCGACCGCGCTGATCCGTCGCGTGTGTCGACGCACGGACGCGCTCGCCCGCTTCGGCGGCGAGGAGTTCATCCTGCTGCTGCCGCACACGGCGCGTGATGGCGCGCTGATCGTCGCGGAGCGCCTGCGGCAGGAGCTGCGAGGACTGCGGTTCCGCGCACCCGGACGCTCTTCGGGGGGCGAGTTTCTCGACCTAACCGTCACCATCAGCGTCGGCGGCGCCACCAGCGAGGGCAGTGACACACCCATCGACACGCTCATTTCCCACGCTGACGCGCTGCTCTACGCCGCGAAGGACGCGGGTCGCGACCGTTGCCTGATCGAAGTCATACCCGAGCAGCCGGAACCGACGCATGCATGACGTCATCGTCATCGGCGCCGGCAGCGCCGGGGCGGTGGTCGCGGCCCGGGCCGCAGAGAATCCGCGGCTGCGTGTGCTTCTGATCGAAGCGGGACCCGACTACGGGGATGCCGGGGCACTGCCGCAAGACCTTCTGAACGGGCACAACAACAGCTATCGCGCCCACGATTGGGGGTTTTCCCACGCGCCGACCGCCGGACGCGCAGTGCCCTTTCCCCGCGGGCGCGTTGTAGGCGGGTCCAGCGCCGTGAATACCTGCATCGCGCTGCGGGGCGTACCCGAGGATTACGACGGGTGGGCCGACCTCGGCAATCCGCAGTGGTCCTGGTCCGCGGTGCTCCCCGCGTTTCGACGCCTCGAACGCGATCTCGATTTTCCCGATGCGCCCTGGCATGGCGACGCCGGCCCCATTCCGATCCGACGCTATCCCCACGATGAACTGCTCCCCCAGCACGCGGCCTTCCTGGAATCAGCGCGGGAACTGGGCTATCCCGACTGCCCCGACGCGAACGATCCCGCCGGCGCGGGCGCGGGTCCGCAGCCGATGAACAAGCTGGGGCAGATTCGTGTTTCCACTGCCATTGGCTACCTCGCCGGCGCGCGGGCGCGTGCGAACCTCGAGATCATGCCGAA
>DMUF01000138.1:0-12167 GCA_003476445.1 Gammaproteobacteria bacterium
CCGCCGAGTTCGATGATGACCACTTCCGGATCATGCAGCGATAGCGCCTGGGGCAGCCGCGCCAGACCGCCGCCGGTGGTTTCTCCGCTCACGCTGGCGTTGACGACGCGCCACGCTGGCTCCCGATCGGACAGGCGGGCTTCCAGCGCCGCAACCCAGCCCTCTTCACGCTCAATCCCGTAGGCGGCACTGATACTGTCGCCAAGAACAAGCAGCGTTTTTCCCGTGTCCGCGACCGCCGCGGTCAGCGCGGCCGGGAAGAGCACGATGATCAGGAGGAAGCGCAGCAGCATGGGTGAAACAGTCATCCGGGCCTGCGAGGTCAGGAAAGTGGTGCCAACGGCGGAGGGCGACCTCGTCATCCTCGACGGGATCGATCTCGAAATCAACGCCGGCGAAGCGCTGGCCATCATTGGCGCCTCTGGTTCCGGCAAGACGACCTTGCTCGGCATTCTGGCGGGGCTCGACGTGCCGTCGAGCGGCTCGGTTGCGCTGGTGGGCAACGAGTTAACACAGCTCGATGAAGAAGCCCGCGCCCGGGTGCGCGCCGCGCACGTGGGGTTCGTGTTTCAGTCCTTTCAGCTGCTCGGGAGCCTCACGGCGCTGGAAAACGTCATGCTCCCCGCGGAGCTGCGCGGTGAGCGCGGCGCCGAGGCAGAGGCGCGCGCCTTTCTTGGGCGCGTGGGTCTCGCCGAGCGCACGCATCACTACCCGCGCCAGCTCTCGGGCGGCGAGCAGCAGCGCGTCGCCATTGCCCGCGCATTTGCCGCGCGTCCGCATGTGCTGTTCGCGGACGAACCGACGGGCAACCTCGATACCGCGACCGGACAGCGCATCATTGACCTGCTGTTCGATCTGAACGCTGCAACGGGCACAACTCTCGTACTCGTCACGCACGATGCCCGGCTTGCGGCGCGCTGCGATCGACGTATCGAGGTGGCAGGCGGCAGGCGCGTCGCATGACGCTCGCGCTCATTGCACGTATGGCGTGGCGCGACTGGCGCGGGGGAGAGCTGACCCTGCTGCTGGCGGCACTCGTGGTGGCGATCGCCAGCGTCACGGCGGTTGCGCTCCTGGTTGATCGGCTGCAGCAGGCACTCCTCGACGAATCGGCTGACTTTCTTGCCGCGGATCGCTACATCGGCGGCAGCGCCCCAATTCCGGATGCCTTTCGCGACGCTGCGCGCGCCCGGGGCATCGATACGGTGGACACCCTGTCGTTTCCCTCCATGGTCTTCGCCGGATCCGGTCGCAGTCAGCTCGTCAGTATCAAGGCGGTGGGTGACGGTTATCCATTGCGCGGGCGGCTCATGGCAGCCGATGTTCCATTTGGTCCGGCGGGAGTCGCGGAAGGCGTTCCGGCGCGTGGCGAGGTCTGGCTCGACGGGCGCCTGTTCCCGTCGCTCGGCGTCGCGGTCGGGGATACGGTAGAGGTGGGTGTCGCGTCGTTTCGCGTCGCACGCGTGCTGGTCTCAGAGCCGGATCGGGGCGGCAGCATGTTCGATCTTGGACCGCGGCTACTCATGCACGTGGCGGACGTTCCCCGCACCGAGATCGTTCAGCCCGGCAGCCGCATCGCGTACCGGCTGCTGCTGCGCGGAACGGACAGCGCGCTCGAGGCGCTGCGCGCCGAGCTGCCGATTGAGCCGCAATACCGCTGGCGCGGCATCCGCGAATCAAGCCCCTCCATTGGTGCCGCGCTGGATCGCGCTGAACGTTTCCTGCTCTTGGGCGGGCTTCTCGGGGTACTGCTCGCTGGTGTAGCGGTGGCACTTGCCGCGCATCGCTATGCGCGCCGGCACTTCGATCATGTGGCGATTCTGAAGACCCTCGGTGCTACCCCGCGTTCGATCCTGCAGGGCTTTCTCACCCTGCTCGCGCTGGTTGGTGCCGTGGCGGTGGTGCTTGGTCTGCTGCTCGGCGGTGCCGCGCACCTTGGCATGGTTGCGCTGCTGCAGAACGTCGTTCCCATTGAACTGCCGCCGCCGACATTGCGCCCGTTTGCGCTGGGCGCGGCCACGGGTTTCATCTGCGCACTCGCGTTCGCACTGCCGCCGCTCTTCGCGTTGCATCGTATTTCGCCCATGCGCGTCATCCGGCGGGATCTCGACGATACCCCAGCCGGTCGCATCGCAAGCTACGGTTCTGCTGCCGCAGGCGTGCTCGGATTGCTGCTCTGGTACACCGGCAGTCTGTCGCTTACCGCGTGGACCCTGGTCGGCTCGTTCGGCGTGTTGCTGGTCTTCGGGCCGGTCGCGCTGTTGCTGCTGCGCGGCGGTCGCGTGCTCGGCATGCAGGCGGGCAGCGGATGGCGGCTTGCGCTGGCCGGTCTGCAGCGGCGCCGTCACGAGAACGTGGCCCAGATCCTGATCTTTGGGCTCGCGATCATGTTGCTGCTCATTCTGGTGCTGCTGCGCACCGCGCTGCTGGAACAGTGGCGCGGGCAGCTGCCAGCGGACGCGCCCAATCACTTTGTCATGAACGTGACGCCGGCACAGGTGGACGCGGTACAGGACCGGCTTGCCGCCGGCACGACATTCCGCGGCGAGATCTACCCCATGATTCGCGGGCGCATCGTGACGGCGAACGGGGTTGCCGCCGATGAGTGGGAAGAGCGGATTCGAGCGGATGGTACGAAGCCGATCGATGATGGTGATGGCGACGGCCCGAACATGGATTCCGAGCGCAACCTGACCTGGTCCAACGTGCTCCCCGAGGGCAACAAGTTGGTCGACGGAGACTGGTGGGCTGCGGACGATGCCACCGCCTGGGTGTCGCTGGAGGCGGAGTACGCACAGCAACTCGGGCTCGATGTGGGCGACCTGCTCGAGTTTGATATCGCGGGCCAGCGTGTCACGGCCGCGGTCGCCAATCTGCGGAGCCTCGACTGGGAAAGTCTGCAGCCGAACTTTTTCATCATCTTCTCGCCGGGCGTGCTCGAGGACTACCCGGCGACGTTCATGACCAGCTTCCATCTGCCTGCGTCCGACAAGGCATTTCTCAACGACTTCCTCGCCGAGTTTCCTACCGTCACCGTGATCGAGGTCGACGCGCTCATCGTGCAGATCCAGCGGATCGTTGCGCGGGTGACGCAGGCAATCGAACTCGTGCTTGGGCTCGTCCTTGCGGCGGGCTGTCTCGTCCTTGTGGCGAGCATCCAGTCGAGCCGCGACGCACGCCTCGCGGAGCACGCGCTGCTGCGCACGCTTGGCGCGCCCCGTCGCCTGATCGTCGGCGCGTTGGCGGCTGAGTTTGCGGTGCTCGGATTTTGCGCCGGGGTGGTTGCGGTGCTCGGTGCGGAAATCTCCGCCGCGCTGTTGCAGCGCCAGGTGTTCGGACTGCCGCATGCCTTCCACCCGTGGCTCTGGCTGTTCGGGCCACTCGGCGGCGCTCTGCTGGTGCTTGCGGTCGGGCTGTTGAGCGCGCGCCGGCTGGTGGCGACTCCTCCGCTTTTGGTGCTGCGCGGGCTCTGAGCGAGGGCGGGTCGCCCGGACCGGGTTGCCTCCCTCGCCCGGGCGCGGTACAACGCGCGCCTTCAGCTTCGGTCGAGGTGTGCGATGGCACAGGCTCCGGCAACGCCCAGATTGTTCGACCCCGCGCAGGCACCGCGCGATGATCGGCGCGAACGCTACGATCACAACAAGCTGCACAAGCGTCTGCGGCGCCAGGTCGGCCAGGCCATTGCCGAGTTTGGCATGATCGAAGCGGGCGACCGCATCATGGTCTGCCTGTCCGGTGGCAAGGACTCGTACACGCTGCTCGACATTCTCATGAACCTGCAGCGCTCGGCGCCGGTGCCGTTCGAGCTCATCCCTGTGCACCTCGATCAGCGCCAGCCGGGCTATCCGCCGGAGGTGCTGCCGCGCTATCTGGATACGCTCGGACTGCCGTATCACATCCTGAGCGAAGACACGTATAGCGTGGTGCAGGCGCTGACCCCGGAGGGCAAGACCACCTGTCCGGTCTGCTCACGGCTGCGCCGCGGCATCCTCTACACCTGCGCGCGACGTATTGGCGCCACCAAGATCGCGCTCGGTCATCATCTCGACGACGTGGTGGAGACGCTGTTTCTCAACATGTTCTACGGCGGCCGTATGAAAGCCATGCCGCCGAAGCTGCTGAGTGACGATGGTGCGCACGTGGTTATCCGTCCGCTCTTTTACTGCCGTGAGCGAGATATTGAGCGCTGGGCGGTCCATCGGGAGTACCCGATCATTCCCTGTAATCTCTGTGGCTCGCAGGAGAATCTGCAGCGTCAGGTGATCAAGGAGATGCTCACCGCGTGGGATCGCGAGCATCCGGGGCGGGTGCGCAGCATCGCGCGCAGCCTGCGACATGTCGTGCCGTCACACCTCGGTGACGGCGAGCTGCATGACTTCGTCAATCTGCGGCGTTCCTTGGAAGCAGCGGCGCTGTTGCCGCTACGCGACGTCACCGATCGGCGCGATCGCTAGCCCGCAGCGCCACGCGCTCTTTGGCGAGCGCCTCTGCGCTCGTGAGCACCTCGGCGAGCGCGAGTTCGAAGTTCTGCACCAGCCCGAGCAGATGACCGCGTTCGTCGCCGGCGAGCGCGACTTCGAGCGTCTTGCTCGCGCCCTGCAAACGGCGCGCGCCGAAGCTACCGGCGACACCGTGCAGATTGTGGGCGAGCCGCTCTGCCTCCTCAAAGGTGCCCTCGGTCACCATGCGACGAATGCGCGGGCCGGCGTCGCCGTAGTAGCGCCCGAAATCTCCCATCAGCTTGAGCAGCAGACGCACGTTGCCGTTGTGCCCCTTGATGGCGGCCGCAATATCAATCCCGGGTAGACGCTCGAGGCCAGCCGTGTTTGCGGTAAGCGCGTCGGCCTCCGTGTCGGCCTCCGTGTTGGCGTTGCCAGCTGTTTCGCCGGTAGCGATCTCGCTTGTGGCGATCTCTCTGGCAGCGGTCGCGTCGGCTGCCCGGTCGCTTGCGCGACGGCGCGGCTGCGCGGAACGCGGCGGCAGCAGCCGACCCAGTTCGCCGAGCAGCAGATCAAAGTCGATGGGTTTCGTCACATAGGCATTGCAGCCCGCGGCGAGAGCCGCGGCGCGATGCGAAGACAGCGCATCTGCCGAAACGGCAATGATCGGCAGATCGCACCCGATTGCACGCAGGCATCGCGTTGCTTCAAGCCCGTCCATGACCGGCATGTGGATGTCCATCAGGATCGCATCGAAGGTGGATCCGGTGGCTCGCTCAATAGCTTCGCGACCGTTCTCGGCGATCTCCACCGTCGCTCCGGCACGCGTCAGAAACTCGAGCGCGAGCTGCTGGTTGATCGGATTGTCTTCAACGACCAGCAGACGCCGTTGCTCCAGCACCGCTGTGTTGCGCTCCGCGCGCGTTGGAGCCTCGGTCAGCAGTGCCGGTGTCTCGGGAACGCCGAGCAGAATGGTGAAACGGAAGGTGCTGCCCTGTCCCGGCGCGGATGAGACATCGATCGCGCCGCCCATTTCTTCCACCAGGCGGCGACAGATGCTGAGCCCGAGACCGGTGCCACCAAACCGTCGTGTAATCGAGGGCTCTGCCTGCTCGAAGGACTCGAACAGGCGCTCGCGATCTTCCGCGGCAATACCGATACCGGTATCGCTGACAGCGACGGCGATTTCCACGATTTCACTGCCGTCTGCCTGCGCGCGTCTGCTCAGCGTCTCGACATCGATATCCACCCGACCGTCGCTGGTGAACTTGATCGCGTTGCCAACCAGATTCACGAGCACCTGCCGCAGGCGCATGGCGTCGCCGACCACAACCCCATCGTGCGGAAACTGCGCGTGAGCGGTGGTGCGGTCGGTGAGATGAAAACCGAGTTTCTGGCGGCGAACCTCGATGCTGAAGAGCGACATCACGTCCTCGAGCACGCTCGCGAGTCGGAACGGCTGTTCCTCGAGCGCGATCTTGCCGGCCTCGATCTTCGAGAAATCGAGAATATCGTTGATCAGCCGGAGCAGGTTGTCGGCAGAGTTGCGGATGCTCGAGACGTAGGCGTGCTGACGATCGTCGAGCCGGGTTTCGAGCGCCAGTTTCGAGAATCCGAGCACCGCATTCATTGGCGTGCGGATCTCGTGGCTCATATTGGCGAGAAAGGCGCTCTTGGCGAGCGTGGCTGCTTCGGCGATCTCACGCTGCTTGTCGGCCTGATCGCGCGCGATCCGCTCGGAGATATCGACGAATGATCCTTCGATGAACTCCGCGCCGTCGGTGCTGCGGGAGAGTCGCGCGGTGACCGCGAGCCAGACGGTGCGACCCGTGCGCGTCACACCCTCGGTATCGAAATCGGTGACCATCCCGCGTTCATCGAGGGCCGAGAAGAACGCGCCCAGGCGCTCCCGCGAGAGGAAGATACTCGGCAGCAGATTCCGGTAGCCGTCCATGAGCTCCGCGACGCTGTCGAAGTCGAGTATGCGCGCGAGCGTGGGATTTGCGTTAACAAGGCGCCCGTTGCTTGTGATGCGAAACAGGCCTTCGAGCGCGTTGTCGTACAGCGTCTGGTATTCGTCGCGGGTGGACTGAAGATCCGCGTACAGGCGCGCATTTTCGATGGAGATCGCGGCCTGGGATGCGAGCAGCGAAAGCACGGAGACGCGCTCCGGAGTAAACACCCCATCGAGGGAACGATGTTCAAGATACAGCACGCCGCTCAGCTCCGCGCGGTGCAGGATGGGCAGCGCCATCACTGCGAGCGGGCGTGCACGGGTCACATAGGGGTCCTGGGAGAAGACATCGCTTCGCGTCGCGTCGTCGAGCACCACGGCCTGCTGCGTGCGCGCGGCGAACAGGACGATGCTCTCTGGCACCGCGTCGCTGTTTTCGAGCGGCAGGGCGGGCGAAAGGATCTCGGCTGCCGGCTCGTCCGCGTTGGCGGTGGCCTCAATCAGCAGTCGACCATCTCGGACGAGCAGCATGCAGGAGCGCTGAGCCCCCGCGTGTTCCAGCGCAAGGCCGAGCAATCGCTGCAGCAGGGCATCGAGCACGATTTCGCCGGATAGCGCCTGAGCCGCACGCAGAATGGTTCGCGTCTCAAGCAGAGGCGTTTCGAGTGTGATGCGATCCTGCGTCAGCCCGCTGACGGTAATGGCGCGAGCCAGGCCCGAGCTCGCGGGTTCGGTTCCTCCAGTGGAACCCGCTTCGGTGCGACTGCGCGGGCTCAGATACTCTGGATAGGACAGCTCCAGCGCGGACGTGCGCGCCTGGGCGCCCCACCGCATCCAGGCGCGATGTGCGCCCGCAGCAAGTCCGCGCGCAACATCGGGTCGTGATGACGCGTGCGCGTATTCGGTTGCCCGTTCGAGAGCGAGCGCCTCGTCCTGCGCAAAACCCAGTTCGCGCGCCCGTGCGGCAGCCTGTTCACAGAGCGCGAGGGCATTGGCAGCAGCGCCTTCCTGCCAGCAGATCTCCGCTCGAAGCGCCAGGAGCTTCGCGGCGAAAGCGGGAATCGCGGCAGCCGCCATTCGGCTTGCGCAGCGCCGCGCCTGGCTGAGCGCGCGCGCTCTGGCGAGCAAGCTCGCTCGGGATGGCGCGCTGATGCCAAAGCCACCCGCCGCGGCCGGAAGTGTGCGCAGATTGAGCAGCGCGTCGCACCAGTCGAACAGCACCACGAGCAGTGATCCACCCAACGCGGGCAGAGCGGCGCGAGCCGCGTCGCGATGCCGCTCGGCACCTGCATGGTCAGCAAGCAGCAGATCCGTGTAGAGACTGATCACGTGCTCCTGCGCGCGTGTGGACCGGTCGCTCCGGGCATTCTGCGGTGCAGGCGCAAACGATGGGGTGGCACGCCCGCTCAGGCGAGCGATGCAGTGGTCAAGTGCGGATGATCGATCGGCGCCGGAATCGGCTGGGAACATCGGCAGCGTTGCGCGCTCAGCGGCGATGGAGCGCTCGAGCACGGGCAGGCCGATTCCTCGCAGCAGCGCGAGGGCGGCACGCAGTTCGATGCACAGGCGCACGCATTCCACGTCGAACCGCGCCTCGGCCCGCTCGCGTATCGCGGCGAGCTGGTCGAGCAGCGGATCCAGGGCCGTCGCCGTCCGTGGCGCCAGCATTCCTGCGAGCAGGGCGCGCGCCCGATCGGCAAAGAGCGTATCTGGGAACGCCACGATCAATCGCTGGGCCAGAGCGGCAGCCCGATGTGCGCCATTCGTGTCGCCTTCGGCAATGGCGTCGATGGCGATGCGCGCGGCAGCAACCGCGTGGCCGGGTGCAAAGCCCCGTGTCTGACCGAATGCGATCAGCTGCATGGCGAGCGATGCCGCGTTCGTACGGCCGCCGCGATAGGCCGCGTCCAGTGCGTGGGCAGCAATGCGAACGGCAGGTTCCAGCGTTGCATCCAGAGATGGAATCGGATCTGCCGGCGAGCGGGTCACACGGCTTCGCGTATAGCGGCGGCGCTGACGTGCTAGCGGGCCACGGGGCGTTATGCCCTGCTCAGGATCGAGGAGCGGAAGATGCGCGACCGCGGGCAGTGCGCGACCAATCGCGGTATCCGGATCGTTGCTCGCGACCGCGGCGCGGACGCCGAGTTCGCGGAGCGCAACAAGACCGTGCGGGGCCTCGTTGAGAACGCGCTCGAGTTGTTCGACATCCGCACAGTGAAATGCTGCGCTGGCAGCGATCTCGCAGAGACGTGATCGTAGCTCAAGCGTGGATGCAGTTGCTTCGAGCGGCAGCGCAAGACCGCAGCGCGCGTACCGGTAGCAGGCCTGCCATGCCCCCACGGTCGCGCGCTCCTGTGCCGCGAGCAGATTCGCGCCCGCACAGCGCGCGCGCTCCGCATCGGCGGCCAGCACCGGGTCCAGCGCCGCGTTCAGCTGATCAGCGAGACGAACAACGGAATGTGCCACTGCAGGGTTCGAGCGTGCCGTGGCGTGTGTGTCGAGATAGTCCGCCAGCTGCCAATGCAGCTCGCGCCGCCGATCGGGCGTCAGCATGGCGTAAACCTGGGCGCGGACGCGCGAATGCGTGAAGCGGTAGTCCGTTTCGGCTGACGCTGTGGTTGCCGCCGCCTGCAGCAGCCCTTCGCGCAGCGCTGGGCGCAATGCGTCCGTCGTCTCCGCGGGTGACCAGGCGAAGATTGATTCGAGGATCGGCGCGGAGAGATCTTCGCCCCAGGCGGCAGCCAGGCTCAGGGCTGCGCGGGTGCTGTCGGGCAGTGTTTCGATGCGCGCGCGAAGGTGCGCGCTCGACGTGTTGCTGAAGTAGTGGGCCTCGATACCGGGGAGATCGTAGCGCCATGCCCCCGCCTTTTCCTCGTAGCGGATCAGTCCTTCATGGTTCAGTTCATGGACCAGGGCTTCAAGGTGTCCCGGATTGCCGCCGGACTTGTCGTGCAGTACCAGCGCAAGTTCACGCACGTGCATTTCGCCGAGTGAGAGCATGTCCGCGATCAGTCGGCGAACGTCTCCGCGATCGATCGGTCCCAGTCCAATGCGGGTCGCGCGCGAAGCAAAGCGCGGCTCCTGAGACAGCAGCGGGTCGGGCAGCGATTGGCACAGCACGAGAAGCAGGCGGCGGCTGTTCACAGCCGTTTCGAGCAGCCAGCGCACGGGGGCTTCGGGCAGCAGGTCTGCGCCATCGATTACGGCGCAGATGCCGAGCGGTAGCGCCGCTTCCAGCAGCGCGTTGGCGGTGTGGTCGAGGCATTGGAATTCTGCGTCAGGGTCAGAGGACGGCTGCTGCCGGCCGGTGTGGTGCGGCGCGGATGGCGGTGCTTTCAGCCGCCCTGCCAGTTCCGGCACATGCTGGCGCAGCGCGCTGTGGTGTGCTGATGGCAGACGTGAAACACGGTCGAGAAACTGTTCGCACGGTGCCCCCTGGCGTGCGAGCGCGTGCTGGATCACGCGACGCAGCAGCGCAAGCAGAAGCGCCGGGCCGCTCTGCGCACGCAGGGCTTCTCCGCTCAGTCGCGCGGTCAGGAAGTCCGCGTCGCGAACGTGGCGCAGAAGGGCGTCAGCGAGCGCGCGCTTGCCGCTGCCTGCTGTCCCCGAGATCTCGGCGAAATGCACTTCGCCCGCGGCGACGCGCTCCACACGATCGATGAGCTGTTCGAGTTCCGCGTCGCGTCCGTACAGGCGCTGGGGGCGTACCAGCTGACGCGGTGCGTCCGTGCGTCCAGGACGAAACGGCAGCACGTTGCCGTGGCGTGCGACCTCGCGCAGGTCATCCGCGACGGCGCGCGCGCTCTGGTAACGCTCCTCCGGCTGCTTTGCGAGCAGCTTGGCGACGATCGCTGACAGCGCCGCGGGCAAGCGCGAATCCAGTTCATGTACGGCCGGTGGCGTTACCGCGATGTGCGCATGGATCAGTTCGAGCGGATCGCTTTGCGTAAACGGAAGCGCGCCGGTGAAGAGTTCGTACAGCGTGACCCCAAACGCATAGAGATCGGTTCGGTGATCGACATGGCGATTGACCCGTCCGGTCTGTTCCGGTGACAGGTAGGCAAGCGTGCCGGTCAGCATCGCGTCCGGCTCAGCGGGCAGCAGCGCGGCGTGCTCTTTCCCGGACAGCGGCAGGGCGCAGCCGAAATCGATGAGAAACACCGCGCGATCGCGCTGGTTCACCAGGATATTGGCGGGATTGATGTCGCGGTGAATGATTCCTTCGGCGTGGACCGAGGCCAGCGCCTCTGCGGCGTGGATGGCGATGCGCAGACGGCCGGCGAGGTCCGGCTCCTGATCCCTGATCAGATCACGCAGCGCGACACACCCGCGATCCTCGAAAACGATCGCGCCAAGGGTTTCGTCGAATTCGAGCGCCTGACAAATGCGCGCACCGGTCATCGCGCAGTTCAGCTCGAACTCCCGGCGCAGCAGCGAAAGCTCGAGCGCGTTGCACGCGTCGGCGGCGAGGCTTTTTATGATCACCGGCGTTGCGCCGCGAAGTCCGCGGCGAACGACGGTGCGAGCACTACGGTACAGCGTATCCCCAAGCATCAGGGCATCGCCGTTCCGCGCCACGGCGGTGCCTGTTTGCATGGGAATGCTGCTCCGACTCAGTTCACTTCCGGCGTGAACAGATAGCCGGTGCCGTGGATGGTGGCGATCAGCTTGGCGTTGGAAGCGCGTTCACCGAGCTTCTTGCGCAGCTGGCCGACGAGTACGTCGATGTAGCGGTCGTCCGGAAACCACTCGCGATTGCGGATGCGGGTCATCAGCTGATCGCGATCCATCGGTTCACCCGCCCGCTCCATGAAGGCCAGGAGCAGCTGATGTTCGCCGGATGACAGCGTTGACGGCTCGCCCTCGGGCGATACCAGTTCGCGCTTGTTGAGATCGAGCGTCCAACCTGCAAAGCGACGGATGTGATTCTTGCGGCGCTGCTGCTGCTGCGCCTGAACGCGCCGCATCAGGTTGCGCGCCCGACTCAAGAGTTCGCGCGGATCGAACGGCTTGGTCACGTAATCATCTGCACCGCTCTCGAGCCCGAGGATCTTGTCGATCTGGTCGAGCTTGCTGGTGACCATGATGATGCCGACGTCCGAATGCACGCGGATTTCCCGAGCGAGGGAGAGTCCATCCCGACCGGGCAGCTTGAGATCGAGCAGTACGAGATTGATGCCCCCGCTCTGGATCAGCGGCATGACTTCATCGCCGGAGCCGGTCGAGCTGACCTGGAAGCCTTCCTCTTCAAAGTAACTGACGAGCTGCTCACGCGTGATCGGCTCGTCTTCAACGACTAGGATGTGTTCCTGTTGTGCCATGTTCCCTGTCCTGGTGGAACGAGACGAATCCGCGCAAGGTTGCGCGGTACCCCGGCGCGTCGATGGCGGCGCTCCGGCGAAATTCAGTTAAGAACCGGATCGGGCAGGTGTCCACCGCAACGGGGTCGACCACTCCCGTGAAAAGGTGATCCAGTTCGCAAAATGGGCTCATCGCGCGATCTCACACGCCGTAACGGTCCGGCGGCACCCGCTTTCGGTCGACCGATGGGCTTCGTCATGGGCAGCGCCTTGCTGTGCTCGCGGTGCCCTGATGTGCGCTTCGGTTGCGCGGCGCTTCCTGGATTCGCTAACGTGCCGCCCCGTTCCGTTCTGCCCGAGGGAGGCCTGCATGCGTGACCGTCAGGGCCGCCGTTTCCGCTCGCGCGCGACGCGCCGCTGCTGGGCCTGCCCGGTGATGTGGATCGCGGCGTGGGCGCTGAGCGCAGGCGTATC
>DMUF01000138.1:12491-21766 GCA_003476445.1 Gammaproteobacteria bacterium
GGAAATGCCGGACGACGCCGAGCGCGTGCTCGAGGAAGTGATCGTGCGCGCCGATGCCTCGCTTGCGGCCAGACTCGGAAATCTGGGTAGCCGAAGCACGCTGGACGGAAGCGAGATTGCGGCCGTCGGCGGAACGCACGCGAGCGAGATCCTTGCCCGCGTGCCGGGCGTCTGGGTGCCGAGAGGATCCGGGCAGGAGCACCTCACCGCGATTCGCTCCCCGGTCTATGCCGGGCTCGGAGCATGCGGTGAATTTCTCTATCTCGAAGACGGCGTCCCGCTGCGGCCGGCCGGGTTCTGCAACATCAACAATCTGTTCGAGCTCAATCTGGAGCAGGCCGGTGCCATCGAGGTGTGGCGCGGTCCTGCCAGCGCGCTGCTTGGCGGCAATGCCCTGCGCGGAGCGATCAACGCGCTCACTCCGTCCCCCGAGACGCCGCGGCTGACGCTGGAAGGCGGTGGCTGGGATTTTTATCGCGCGGCTTTTGAAACCGCGCTCGATCTGGGCGAACAGCGCGTTTCCCTGGCTGCCAACGCCGTGGATACCGGCGGCTGGCGCGACCGCACCGGCTACGATCAGCAGAAACTCTCGCTTGCCCATGACCTTCGCGTGGGCGCCTTTGATGTGCGCAACACGCTCAATGTCACGCGGCTCAATCAGCAGACCGGTACCTTCGTCTCCGGCTTCGAGGCCTACAAGGATCGTGACCTGAGCGAGACCAACGCGAGCCCGAATTCCTATCGCGACGCCTGGTCGGCGCGTCTCGCGAGCCACTGGTCAGCGGCCGGTGTTCGCATCACGCCGTACCTGCGGCGCTCGCACATGTCGTTCCTGCAGCACTTCATTCCTGGCGAGCCGTGGGAGAAGAATGGGCAAACCAGTGCCGGGGTGCTCGGCAGCCGCAGTTGGGAAGGGGATGAGCTGCGGCTCGAACTCGGCGCCCAGGCGGAGTGGATGGAAGCGTTTATCGAGGAATTCCAGGAAGCGCCGCTCACCACCTCGAGCGCGTTCAACAACGCCGTGCGACCGGCGGGCGTGCACTATGACTTTCGTGTCGACGGGCGGCAGTTCGCTGGCTACTACGACGTGGTCTGGTCGCTGCGCGACGATCTCCGGCTGATCCACAGCGGCCGCGCCGAGACCTTGCGCTACGACTACGACAACCTCGCTGCCGATGGGAATTCCCGGGACGACGGAACCCGCTGCGGGTTTGGCGGATGTCTCTACAACCGGCCGGCGGATCGTGAAGACAGCTTCAGTGATCTGTCCGGTCGGATTGGACTGGAGTGGGATGTATCGTCCGTTGCCACCGTCTATGGCGTCGTTGCGAGCGGCTTTCGTCCGCCTCAGGTCAACGAACTCTATCGACTGCAGCGGGGTCAGGATGTGGCGAATCTCGATAGCGAGCGCATTCTCGCCGTCGAGATCGGCTATCGGCGTCCGGGATGGGAACTCGCCGCGTTCGCCGATGAGGCGCGCAATTTCATCTTTCGCGACGCTGCGGGGCTCAACGTGAGTGATGGGCGTACGCGCTCAAAAGGTATCGAGCTCAGCATTTTTCGCGCGCTTACCATCGCCGCCACGCAGCATGAGCTCGAGGCGAACGTGACCTGGGCGGAGCACACGTATGATTTCGATGGGGGTGCCACCGGCGGTGAGACCATCCGCAGCGGCGATTTCGTCGACACGGCGCCGCGCTGGCTTGGCAGCGCGCGCTGGCGTTTTTCGCCTACCGAACGAATCGAGAGCGAGCTCGAGTTTGTGCTGCAGGGCGAGCATTTCGTCAACGCCGACAATACGGCGCGCTACGACGGGCATGAGCTCTTCAACTGGCGGCTGCGGTTGATGCTTGCCCCGAATACCGAGGTGTTTCTGCGCGTGGTCAATCTGCTCGATACAGAGTATGCCGAGCGTGCCGACTTCGCGGCTTTCGACCCGCTGCGCTATCGCTATTTCCCGGGCATGCCGCGCCACGGTTTCGTGGGTGTTACCCATGCCTGGTAAGGGCGAGATCACCCGTGCCGACTAAGTCCGGCAGCGCGGTCCTGCTTGCGCTGCGCGATCTCGGCTGCGTTCGCGATGGGCGCTGGCTGTTTCGGCACCTCTCGCTCGAACTTCCCGCGGGCGCTGCCCTGGAACTCACGGGTCCAAACGGCAGCGGCAAATCGACGCTGCTGCGAACGGTGGCCGGGCTGGACGAACCGCAGGCGGGCAGTGTGCGGTGCGCGCCTCACCTCTATCTCGGGCATCGTCCGGGGCTTAGCAGCCTGCTGACGGTGGCTGCGAATCTCCGTTGGTATGCGGAACTGCAGGGGGTTGCGCCTGATCTCGAGCGGGTCTTGAACCGGGTAGGGCTTGCCGGCTACGCCGAGGTGGCGTGTCGGTCGCTCTCCGCCGGGCAGCTGCGTCGCGTCGCGCTTGCGCGACTCTGTCTGGGCGGTGCCTCGCTCTGGCTGCTTGACGAGCCGCTCACCGCGCTCGACGCGTCCGGTCAGGCGCTGGTGGCAGATCTCATTGCCGAGCACCTTGCGAGCGGTGGCGCCGCGGTGTGGTCGACGCACCAGCCGCTCGGCGTGGTGGGCGCTCGGCAACTAACGCTCGGTCCTGCGGTCGAAGTGGGAGTCGACAGCGAGGATGACATGACGCAGCCGTTGCCTCGGCTTGAAGAGACGCGCGCGTGACCGGTTTCGCCATGACAGCTCTGGCGCGGCCCGGTGCTGGTCGGGTTTTCGCAGCGCAGTTCCGACGCGAATGCGCCGTTGTCATCGCCGCGCCGGGCGAGGCGCTGCAGCCGCTCGCGTTTCTGTTCCTCGCGCTATCGCTCTTCGCCATTGGTGCCGGGGGTGACCCGAGGGTGTTGGCGGCCCAGGCCGGGGCTGTGCTCTGGGTGCTTGTGCTGCTCGCGACGCTGCTTGGTCTCGAAAGTCTGTTCCGTCGCGACTACGACGAGGGTGTGCTGGAGCAGCTGCTCCTGCTGGGACAACCGGTGTTCGTGCCGCTGCTGGCCAAGCTGGCCGTGCAGTGGCTGCTCTCCGGGTGTCTCATGGTGCTGCTCGCTCCGGCGCTTGCGCTCATGTTGTACCTGCCGGCTGACCAGATCGGCATCACGATGCTCGTGCTGTTGGCGGGCAGTCCCGCGCTCACGCTGTTCGGCGCCGTCGCGGCCGCGCTCACCGTCGGACTGCGTCGCGGCGGCGTGCTGCTTGCACTGCTCGCGCTGCCGCTCTACGTACCGACGCTGGTGTTCGGCGCGGGTGCCATCAGCCTGGCCGGCGCGGGTTCGGATGTCACGGCGCAGGTATACTGGCTCCTCGCCATCAGCATGCTGGCGCTGACGGTTGCACCGTTTGGTGTGACGGCGGCGCTCAGGATCAGTCTGGAGCAGTCGTGACCCTCAAGGAACTCTGGCACCGCCTGGGCTCGCCGCGCTGGTTCTTCGGCTGGAGTGCGCCCCTGCGCACGGTCCTCGGGCTGGCTGCGCTCGTGCTGCTTGTCACCGGCACGGTGTGGGGGCTGGTTTTTGCCCCGGCGGATTACCAGCAGGGCAACAGCTTTCGCATCATCTATGTGCACGTGCCCAGTGCGATCGTCGCCCAGAGCGCGTACCTGCTTCTGGGCGCGGCGGGTGTCGTGCTCTTGGTGTGGCGCATGAAGCTCGCGGATATGGTGCTCGAAGCCGCGGTGCCCTTCGGCCTCTCGATGACGGCGCTTGCGCTCTTCACCGGTGCCGCCTGGGGCAAGCCGACCTGGGGCGCCTGGTGGGTCTGGGATGCGCGCACCACGTCCATGCTGGTGCTGCTGTTTCTCTACGTCGCGCTGTATGCGCTGCGCCAGGCGATCCCGCGGCCCGAGAGCGCCGGTCGCGCGTGTGCGGTGCTTGCGGTCATCGGCGTAATCAACATTCCGATCATCAAGTACTCGGTGGACTGGTGGCTGACCCTGCATCAGCCGGCGACATTCCGGCTGACGGAAGCGCCGGCCATGCCGCCCAGCATGTGGTTGCCACTGCTGTGCAATGTGTTGGGTGTCTATTGCCTGTTTGGCGCGACGCTCGTCAGCCGGCTCAGAGTCATCATTCTCGAGCGGGAACGCGGCACCGCATGGGTTCGCGAGTGGCTGCAGGAGGCGCGCCCGTGACGCCTGAAGCGGTTGCAGAGCCGCACGGCATCGCTTTGCTTCTGCACTTTCTTGCGATGGGCGGTCATGCACTCTACGTCTGGCTGAGCTACGGCGCCGGGCTGCTCGTGGTGGTCTATCACGTCTGGTCCACGCGCCGGCGCGAGCGGGACTGGGTCAGGCAGGCGCGCGCGCAGGTGCAGCGCCGGTCTGTTGGCGGCGCTGGGCTCGCCGCGCACGCGCGGAATGATCAGGCAGCAATTGAGCACAAGCAGTCGGAAGGAGTGCGTCACGAATGAATGCCACACGTCGAAATCGTTTGCTGGCCGTGTCGTTTCTCGTACTGGGCGCTGCGGTGACCGCGGCCTTCGTGCTGAAGGCGCTGAACGAGAACATCAACCTCTTCTACCCGCCTGACCAGGTGGTCGATGGCAGCGCACCGGTCGATACGCGCATTCGCGCCGGAGGCATGGTGGAAACGGGCAGCGTTCTGCGTACGGGCGGCGATCTGACCGTCCACTTCACCCTGACCGATCACGCGGGCAGCGCATTCGATGTCACCTATCAGGGCATCCTTCCCGACCTGTTTCGCGAGGGGCAGGGCATCCTGGTGGCGGGCAAGCTGGGCGCTGACGGCGTCTTCGCGGCCGATGAAGTGCTTGCCAAGCACGACGAGAACTATATGCCTCCGGAGCTCGCCAAGCTGAAAGGCATGCCCGGCACTGCGCCGCAGGGTGGTATGAACACGGAGCGTTCGATCATCGATCCCGCCGGCGCGGACGCAGTCCGCGGCAATGCGGTGCTCGAGGGGGGTGGAAGATGAATCCGGAACTGGGTCAGATCGCCATTGCCCTCGCCTTCTGCCTGACCATCCTCACGGCCTGGTTCGGGCTCGCGGGCGCCGCGCAGCGTCGCGCCCGCTGGATGGAAGCCGTCGACGGGCTGTCGCTCGGTGTCTTCCTGCTCACCGGCTTTGCCTTTCTCGTCCTTGTGACGGCGTTTCTGGGGGATGATTTCACCGTTCGCTACGTGGCAGACAACAGCAACTCGGCGCTGCCCTGGTACTACAAAGTGAGCGCGGTGTGGGGGGCTCACGAAGGCTCGTTCCTGCTCTGGGTCTGGATCATGGCGGGCTGGACGCTCGCCGTCGCGCTGCGTTCACGGGATCTGCCGGACACCTTCCGTGCGCGCGTGCTGGGCGTGATGGGATTGCTCAACACCGGCTTCGTCGCCTTTCTGCTCTTCACCAGCAATCCGTTCCAGCGCCTGGTTCCGATGACGCCTTCGGACGGCGCCGATCTCAATCCGCTGCTGCAGGATTTCGGGCTCATCGTGCATCCGCCGATGCTGTACATGGGGTACGTCGGGTTCTCAGTAAGCTTTGCCTTCGCGCTGGCCGCCCTGCTTTCGGGGCGTATGGACAGCGCGTGGGCGCGCTGGTCCCGACCCTGGAGTAACGTGGCGTGGGCTTTCCTTACGCTCGGAATCGCGCTCGGCAGCTGGTGGGCGTACTACGAACTTGGCTGGGGCGGCTGGTGGTTCTGGGACCCGGTCGAGAACGCCTCGTTCATGCCCTGGCTTGCGGGCACGGCGCTGATCCATTCCCTCGCGGTCACAGAGAAACGCGGAACGTTCAAGGCCTGGACGCTGCTGCTTGCCATCACGACGTTCTCGCTCAGTCTGCTTGGTGCCTTCATCGTGCGATCCGGCGTGCTCACCTCCGTGCACGCGTTTGCGGTGGATCCCACCCGCGGCATGTTCATTCTTGCCTTTCTGGTCGTGGTCGTCGGCGGGTCACTTGCGCTCTACGCCAGCCGGGCGTCGATCATCGCGTCGCGGGTGCGCTACAGCCTGCTGAGTCGCGAAGCCTTTCTGCTCGTCAACAACATCCTGTTCGTGGTGGCAATGGCGTTCGTGCTGTTGGGCACGCTGTATCCGCTTGCGTACGAGGCGGTCACGGGTGGTGACAAGATCTCGGTCGGGGTGCCGTATTTCAATGCCGGTTTCGTGCCGCTCATGCTGCTCGTCGCGCTTGCCCTGGGCGTGGTGCCGGCGCTGCAGTGGAAGCGCACGCCGCCCGAGCGTGTTTGGCATCACCTGCGACTCATGGCGCTCGCAAGCCTGGTGCTCGGGGTCGGCATCCCGCTCGTCGTGTTCGACGCGCTGCCCTGGCAGGCGCTTGCCGGGTTAACGCTCGCTGTTTGGGTGCTTGTCACGCATGTGGTTGATCTGGTCGCTCGGGCGCGGCTTGGGCTCGGTCGCGTTCCCGTTGCCTATTGGGGCATGTGGCTCGGACACATCGGATTTGTGGTGACCGTCTTCGGCATCGCGCTCACCGCCGTGTTGTCGGTCGAGAAGGACCTGCGCATGGCGCCTGGTCAGACCGAGAGCGTGGCGGGTCTTACCATCACCTTTGATGGAATCATCGGACGCGAGGGGCCCAACTTTGTCGCGGATCGCGGGCTCTTCGTTGTGGAGGAGCAGGGTCGTCGCTACACCCTGCATCCGGAAAAACGCCGGTATGCCGCTCGCGACATGGTGATGACCGAGGCAGCGATCGACGCCGGGTTCCTGCGCGATGTGTATGTGTCGCTTGGCGAGCCCGTAGGCGACGGCGCCTGGGCGGTGCGTCTGCAGGTCAAGCCCTTCGTGCGCTGGATCTGGTTTGGAGCCATCTTCATGATGGTCGGCGGCGTTATTGCCATCGCCGACCGCCGCTACAAGCGGCTGCGGGCCGCCGCGCCCGCCGCGGTGGCAGGGGCGCGTGCATGAGCCGCGCCAGTCTCTTCGTCCCGCTGGGGCTGTTCCTGCTCATCGTGGTCGTGGGTTTCGTTGGGTTTAGCCTGAACGATCCGCACAAGCTGCCGAGTGCCCTCATTGGCAAGCCGTTCCCGGAGTTCACGGCGCCGCGGCTGGGTGCGCCGGAAGAGCTGCTCGACCGGGCGGATCTGCTCGGAGAACCGGTGCTCGTGAATATCTGGGCTACCTGGTGCCCTACCTGCATGGCGGAGCACGGGGAGCTCCTGCGCATCGGTGCGGAGACGGGAATACGCATCGTGGGCGTCAACTACAAGGATGACCCGGCCAAGGCGCTCGACTGGCTGGTTCGGTTCGGAGATCCGTACGATATCGTGATCGAGGACCGGGATGGCTCGCTCGGTGTCGAACTTGGCGTCTACGGCGCGCCGGAGACCTTCCTCCTGGATGCAGATGGCACGGTGGTGCACAAGCATGTCGGTGACATCAACCCGCGCGTCTGGCGCGACGCCTTTGCTCCCCGGGTCGCCGCGCTGGCCGGCGAGGAATCCGAGTGATGGCGCGGCGCCTGCCCCTGATCGCGTTGATCGCGGCGTTCGTCGCCCTGATGTTCGGCAGCGGGGCTCTGGTTGCGGCACCGCGGTTTGATGTTTTCGAGTTCGAAAACCCGGAGCTCGAGAAGCGCTATCAGGCGCTGATCGCCGAACTGCGCTGTCCGAAGTGTCTTAACACCAATCTGGCCGGATCCGACGCGCCGATTGCGCAGGACCTGCGGCGTACTGTGCATCGCCTGCTCATCGAGGAAGACATGTCGGACGCGGAGATCCGCGCCTGGCTGCAGGAACGCTACGGCGACTTTGTGCTCTACGATCCCCCCTTTCGTCCCGATACCTGGGTGCTCTGGCTCGCGCCTGCCGGGTTCCTGATTGCCGGGTTCCTGGTCCTTGCCCGGCTGCTGCGGCAGCCCGCCGCAGAACCTCTTTCGGATAGTGAATCCGCACGTTTGCGCGATCTTCTGGAGCGTGACTGATGGCATGGCTGTGGGGTCTCGGTCTTGTACTCGTCGCGGGTGCCTGTGCGTCCTGGGCGTGGGTCCAACCGCGCCGTTCCCCTGTCCGGGGCGTCGTTGCGCCGGACGCGGTGGTACGCAACCTCTACCGTGATCGTGTGGCGGAGCTTGACGCCGAGGTCGCAGCCGGGCGACTGGATGCGGATGTCCGTGGTCAGGTGGAAGACGAACTCGGGCTTGCGCTGCTCGACGATTACCGCGAGTTCGAAGCAGCGCCTGCGTCAGCGGCAGGTTCTGCCGCAGGTCCGGCGTGGCGTGGCGCTCTTGCGCTGTTCGTGCTCGTGGTCGGCTCGGCGGCCGGGCTTTATGCGCTGGTCGGAATGCCCACGGCGGCCAGCATCGAGGGTGCATCGGCGGTCTTGCGACTCGATCCGGAGAAGGATCGAGCGGCGCTGCTCGACTGGCGTGAGCGGCTCGACGCGCATCTCGGTTGGCATGCGGACGATGCGCCGAGCTGGTATCTGCTCGGCAACATTGACCTTGCCCTTGGCGACTACGATCCAGCCACGGAATCGTTCGCGCGTGCTGCGACGATTACCGGACCGGACCCGGTGATCGACGTCTACTGGCTGCAGGCGCGTTACCTCGCGCAGGGCGGCACCTTCGACCAGCCGACCCGGGACATCGGCGATCGCATTCTGGCGCGCAACCCGAGTCATCCGCTGGTGCTCGAGCTCTATGCGATCGACGCCTACCGTGCGGGTAACTACCGCGAGTCGGTCAACTTTCTCAATCGGGCGCTCAGCAACAACCTGGCGCCTGACCGGGTCGAATCGCTGCTTGCCGGGCTTGAGGCCGCGCGCAGCAAGATGGAACCGCTCCTGCCGCGCGTGGATATCGCGGTAAGCACGTCGAGCGCGCCGCCGGCCGGCGCTACCCTGTTCGTCATTGCTCGCCCGCCGGGTGGTGGCATGCCGTTCGCCGTGGTGCGCCGCCCCGCAAGCGAGCTGCCGCTCGACATCGTGCTGGATGACACCGTCAGCATGAACCCTGCCTTGCCCCTGTCCGCCGCCCCGGCCTTCGAAGTGGTCGCGCGCATCAGCCTGTCCGGCACCCCCGCGCCGCATCCGGGTGACTGGGAATGGCGATCGGAGGTCTTCGCGCCCGAAACGATGACGGCGCCCGCAGCACTCGCGGCGGAGCTCGCGCCGCCAGCAACGGCCGACTTGCGCTAGAATCGTCGTCTTTCACGATTCGGGCGCCGCGCCCGCACCCCATGCGCCTCAAGCAGATCAAACTGGCTGGCTTCAAGTCATTCGTCGATCCGACCACGGTCACCTTCCCGGGTGACCGCTGCGCCGTGGTCGGTCCGAATGGCTGCGGCAAGTCCAA
>DMUF01000213.1:0-967 GCA_003476445.1 Gammaproteobacteria bacterium
GGGCACAAGCTCGGCGAGTTCTCGCCCACTCGGAACTTTCGTGGGCACGCGGCGGACAAGAAGTCCAAGCGCTAAGGCGCTAGTGGACGGAGTTGAATCATGCAGGTGAGTGCAATAGCTAAGCAGGTTCGGGTGTCGCCGCAGAAGGCGCGGCTGGTCGTCGACCTCGTGCGCGGCAAGCCGGTGAGCGCGGCGCTCGAGATCCTCGCTTTCAGCCCGCAGAAGGCGGCCGGCATCGTGCGCAAGGTTGTCGAGTCGGCGATCGCAAACGCGGAGAACAACAATGCCGCGGACATCGATGAGCTCAAGATCTCCGAGGTCTTCGTGAACGAAGGCCTGGTGATGAAGCGCATCAAATCCCGGGCCAAGGGTCGGGCGGATCGTATTGTCAAACGCACCAGTCACATCACCGTGACGGTTTCGGACGAGTAAGGCGCATGGGTCAGAAAGTTAATCCGATCGGGTTCCGTCTGGGTATTGTTCGCGAGCATGCCTCTGTCTGGTATGCGGATCGAAAGACCTACTCCCGTTATCTGCTCACCGATCTCAAGGTGCGTGATTATTTGCGCGCGCGGCTCGCGCAGGCGTCCATCAGCCGGATCGAGATCGAACGGCCGGCCCAGACGGCGCGGATCACTATCCATACGGCGCGCCCGGGCATCGTCATCGGCAAGAAGGGTGAGGACGTAGAGCGGCTCCGCTCTGATCTCGCTCGCATGATGGGTGTTCCGGTTCACGTGAACATCGAGGAAATCCGCAAGCCTGAGCTCGACGCACTGCTCGTGGCGCAGAACGTCGCGCAGCAGCTCGAGCGTCGGGTCCAGTTCCGTCGCGCGATGCGTCGCGTTATTCAGAACGCCATGCGTCTGGGGGCGGAAGGTATCAAGGTGCGTGTGTCCGGACGTCTTGGCGGCGCAGAGATCGCGCGGGCCGAGGTGTACCACGAAGGTCGGGTGCCGCTGCACAC
>DMUF01000213.1:1265-3261 GCA_003476445.1 Gammaproteobacteria bacterium
CTGCGTGCCGACATTGATTACGCGACCTGGGAAGCCAAGACCACCTACGGCGTCATCGGCATCAAGGTCTGGATCTTCAAGGGTGAAGTCATCGGGCGCGATCGCGACACGCAGGCCCAGACGGCCTGAGTCGTTGGCAACCGAATGACGCAGACGAAGGTTAAGTAACGTGTTACAGCCGAAAAGAACCAAGTTCAGAAAGCAGCACAAGGGCCGCAATCGCGGGCTCGCGGAGCGGGGAAGCTCTGTGAGCTTCGGTGAGTTCGGGCTCAAGTCGCTCGGTCGGGGTCGGCTGACTGCGCGGCAGATCGAAGCCGGTCGCCGGGCGTTGACGCGCCACGTCCGACGGGGCGCGAAGATCTGGATTCGGGTATTCCCGGACAAGCCCATCACCCAGAAGCCCCTTGAGGTGCGTCAGGGTAAGGGCAAGGGTTCGGTGGAGTACTGGGTCGCGCTGATTCAGCCCGGTCGCATGCTGTTCGAAATGGAGGGCGTGCCGGAAGAGTTGGCACGTGAGGCGTTCGCGCTGGCTGCGGCCAAAATGCCGCTGCCGACAGCGTTCGTGAAGCGGACGGTGATGTAAGGCCAGGCGAACGAGGAGCCGCACATGAACGTATCGGATCTGCGTAACAAAACGGAAAAGGAACTGCGCGAGGAGCTCTTGAAGCGCCGTCGCGAACAGTTCGGTCTGCGCATGCAGAAGGCCAGCGGGCAACTCGGTCAGACCCACCTGTTGGGCGCGGCCCGCCGTGACATTGCACGCATCAAGACGGTATTGGCGGAGAAGGCAAATGGCTGAGCAGGGATCGGCGGCGGCGGAAGCGCGTCACAGCAATCCGCGAACCGTGACCGGCAGGGTGGTCAGCGACCGGATGGATAAGACCATCACTGTGCTGATTGAGCGTAAGGTCCAGCACCCCGTGTACGGAAAGATCATCCGTCGCTCGTCAAAGGTGCATGCCCATGATGAGAACAACACCTGTCGCACAGGCGATCTGGTAACCGTAGTCGAGTGCCGCCCGCTGTCCCGTACCAAGTGCTGGACGCTCAAGAGCATCGACGAGCGCGCGCGCGAAGTTTGATCCGCGGCGCAACTGTTTAGAGGAATGGCTCGATGATTCAGACGGAAACCATGCTGGAGATCGCTGACAACAGCGGCGCGCGCCGGGTGCAGTGCATCAAGGTGCTCGGAGGCTCCCATCGTCGTTATGCCGGCATCGGCGACATCATCAAGGTAACGGTGAAAGAAGCGATCCCTCGCGGCCGTGTCCGCAAGGGGCAGGTGATGAACGCGGTAGTCGTTCGCACGCGCAAAGGCGTACGTCGGTCCGATGGTTCCGTCATCCGCTTCGACACCAATGCCGCTGTGTTGCTCAATAACCAGCAGCAGCCGATCGGCACGCGCATCTTCGGGCCGGTAACGCGCGAGCTCCGTTCGGAGAAGTTCATGCGCATCATCTCGCTTGCGCCTGAGGTGTTGTGATCATGCGAAAGATCAAGAAAGACGATGAGGTCGTGGTCATCACCGGCCGTGACAAAGGTAAGCGCGGTTCCGTGCTGCAGGTGCTTGGCGATGGCCGACTCCTCGTGGGCGGCGTGAATATGGTCAAGAAGCACCAGCGGCCAAATCCGAACGCGGGCCAGCAGGGTGGGATCGTCTCGCGTGAAGCGCCGATTCAGGCGTCGAACGTTGCGATCTGGAATGACGAGGCCGCGGCAGCGGATCGCGTCGGATTCCGCATCGAGGACGGGAAGAAGGTTCGCTTCTTCAAGTCGAACAACAAAGCGATCGGCAGCTGAGAGACACGGTAATGGCGAATCTGCACCAGCAATATGTCGAAGTGATTCGGCCCCGGCTGCTGTCGGAAGGCGGCTACGACAACATTATGCAGGTACCGCGCCTGGTTAAGGTCACGCTGAACATGGGCGTGGGTGAGGCGGTAGGTGATCGCAAGATTATGGACGCGGCCGTGGGCGATCTCACGGCGATCACGGG
>DMUF01000213.1:3534-7587 GCA_003476445.1 Gammaproteobacteria bacterium
TTTCTGGAGCGGCTCGTCGGAATCGCGATTCCACGTATCCGAGACTTCCGTGGTCTAAACCCCAAGGCCTTTGATGGTCGCGGCAGTTTCTCCATGGGTCTCTCGGAGCAGATCGTTTTTCCGGAGATCGATTACGACAAGATCGATCGCATCCGCGGCATGAACATCACGGTTACGACGACCGCGAAGACCGACGCCGAAGCGCTGGCGCTGCTCCGCGCGTTCAGCTTCCCATTTCGCAACTGATTCTGGACACACGATAGCCATGGCAAAGACGTCGATGATCGAGCGCGAAAAGAAGCGCGCGCGAAAGGTAGCCCAGTACGCAAAGAAGCGCGCGGCACTGAAAGCCATCCTTGGTGATCGGAGCGCTTCTGATGAGGCGCGCTGGGAAGCGCAGGTCAAGTTGCAGCAGCTGCCGCGTGATTCCAGCCCGAGCCGGCAGCGTCGACGCTGCGGTCTGACGGGACGGCCGCACGGGGTTTATCGCAAGTTCGGTCTCGGCCGTAACAAGCTGCGCGAGTCGGCGATGCGGGGCGATGTGCCCGGTCTCGTCATGGCGAGCTGGTAAGGCCTGGAACAGATCGAGGACAAGACATGACGATGCAGGATCCCATCGCCGATATGCTGACGCGAATTCGCAATGCGCAGCGGGCGAACCATCCAACGGTCACCATGCCGAGCTCGAAGCTGAAGGCTTCGGTATGCGAAGTGCTGAAGCGCGAGGGCTATATCGAGGGTTTCGACGTGGCTGCTGACGCGAAGCCGACGCTCACCATCGCGCTGCGGTACCACCGCGGTCGCCCGGTGATCGAGACGGTAAAGCGAATCAGCCGCCCGGGTCTTCGCACTTATCGCGGGACCGACGCGCTGCCCAAAGTGATGGGCGGGTTGGGCGTCTCCATCGTCAGTACCAACAAGGGCGTCATGACCGACCGCGAAGCGCGCGCTCAGGGCATTGGCGGCGAAGTTCTCTGTACCGTGTTCTGACGGGGAAGAATTCATGTCTCGGGTAGCAAAGAATCCCATCGCGTTGCCGTCCGGCGTCGAAGTGTCGATGCAGGGCCAGCGGATCACGATCAAGGGTAGCAAGGGCTCTATCGGGCACGATCTGCATGCAGAGGTCGAGGTCCGTGAAGAAGGCGGCGCGCTGCGCGTAGTCGCTCGTACTGAGAGTACTGAGGCACGTGCCCAGTCTGGTACGGCGCGCGCCGTACTCGCGAATATGGTCACGGGTGTCTCTGCCGGGTTCGAGCGCAAGCTCACCATTCTGGGCGTTGGCTATCGCGCTCAAGCGGCAGGTCGCACGTTGAATCTTTCGCTCGGATTCTCGCACCCGGTCGAGTTCGCGGTCCCGGAAGGTATTGAGGTTGCGACACCCAGCCAGACCGAGATCCTTATTCGCGGCGTTGATAAGCAGCAGGTTGGGCAGGTAGCCGCCGAGATCCGCTCCATCCGCCCCCCGGAACCCTACAAGGGCAAGGGCGTGCGATATGCCGACGAGGTCGTGCGGCAGAAGGAAGCGAAGAAGAAGTAATACGAACGGGCGCGAGCGCAGATCGAGCGGTTCGCCAAGCGACAGTTAAAAGAGCGTCAGCACAGATGAACGACAAGAAGACATCCAGAGTAAGGCGCGCACGGCGCGCGCGGATGAAGATTCGCGAACTCGGCGCTGTTCGGCTGACCGTGTTCCGGACCCCCCGGCACATTTACGCGCAAGTATTTTCGCCCGAGGGGGGCCGAGTGCTCGCCAGTGCTTCGACCCTGGAAGAGGCGCTGCGCAGCGGAGCCACCGGCAATATCGAGGCTGCTTCCAAGGTGGGTGCCCTGGTGGCTGAGCGGGCGGTCGCCGCCGGCATAAGCAAGGTCGCCTTCGATCGCGCGGGGTTCAAGTATCACGGACGCGTTAAGGCGCTGGCGGATGCCGCCAGGGCAGGCGGACTGGAGTTCTAAGAGATGGCATATACCGAAGAAGTTCGGGAAGAAGGTCTGGTCGAGAAGCTCGTCCAGGTCAATCGCGTGGCCAAGGTGGTCAAGGGCGGACGCATTTTCGCGTTCACCGCGCTGACGGTTGTTGGAGACGGCAACGGTCGTGTGGGCTTCGGCCGCGGCAAGGCGCGGGAAGTGCCGGTCGCGATTCAGAAAGCCATGGAAGCGGCGCGTCGAAACATGGTCGATGTCGACCTTAACGGCACCACGCTTTGGTATCCCGTGACGGCACGTCACGGCGCGTCCAAGGTGTTCATGCAGCCAGCGTCCGACGGCACCGGCGTGATCGCCGGGGGTACCATGCGCGCGCTGCTTGAAGCTGCCGGCATACACAACGTACTCGCCAAGTGCTACGGGTCCACAAACCCGGTGAATGTTGTCCGCGCCACCTTCAAGGCGCTTTCCAGCATGCAGTCGCCCGAGTCGATCGCGCAGAAGCGCGGTCGCACGGTTGAGGAAATCAGCGCCTGAAGCGGCGCTTGAGGATAGACCATGAGTGCAAACAAGATTCGCGTCACGCTCGTCAAGAGCACCGCTCATCGGCTCAAGAACCACAAGGCCTGCGTGGCGGGTCTCGGTTTGCGCCGTATCGGTCATTCCGTTGAGGTGGAGGACACCCCGGCGGTTCGCGGCATGATCAACCGGGTCAGCTACCTGGTTCGCGTCGAAGGAGAGTGACGATGGAACTCAATCAGCTGAAGCCCGGTGCGGGCAGTCGCAAGCGCCGTACCCGAGTGGGCCGCGGTGCGGGCTCAGGACTCGGCAAGACCTGTGGACGTGGCCAGAAAGGGCAGGGCTCGCGCAAGAGTGGCAATGTTCGCCCCGGCTTCGAGGGCGGTCAGATGCCATTGCAGATGCGTCTGCCGAAGTTCGGTTTTCGCTCCCGAATTGGCCTGGAAACGGGCGAAGTGCGTCTGGGTGAACTCGCTAAGGTGCAGGGTGATGTCGTCGACGTCGGATCGCTGAAGGCGGCCGGAATCCTGTCGAGCACCTTCACGCGCGCTCGCATCATGCTCTCGGGCACGATCGATCGCGCCGTAACGGTCAAAGGCATCAAGGTGACGCGCGGCGCGCGCACTGCGATCGAGGCGGCCGGGGGGCGGATAGAAGACTGATGGCTACGACGCCCTCACAGTTGGCGGGTGTTCAGGCGGGGCTCGGCGAGCTGCGCAGTCGCCTGCTGTTCGTGCTGATCGCGCTGCTCGTGTATCGCGTCGGCACGCACATCCCTGTGCCCGGGATCAACCCGGAGCGGCTCGCTGCTTTGTTTGAGCAGCAGCAGGGCGGGATTCTTGACCTGTTCAACATGTTCTCCGGCGGCGCGCTGGAGCGTATGAGTATTCTTGCGCTGGGAGTGGTGCCGTATATCACCGCCAGCATCATCCTGAACCTGCTCACCATGATGCACCCCACGCTGCAGCAGCTGCGTAAGGAAGGGGAATCGGGGCGGCGGAAGATTACCCAGTACACGCGCTACGGCACGGTGCTGATCGCGTTGGTGCAGGGAACCTCCCTTTCGGCGACCCTCGCTGCCCAGGGGCTGGCGTTCGCGCCGGGGTTCGCGTTCCACTTTGTCGCCACGACGACGCTGGTCACGGGCGCGCTCTTCATGATGTGGCTCGGCGAGCAGATTACCGAGCGCGGCGTGGGTAATGGGATCTCGCTGTTGATTTTTTCAGGCATCGTTGCGGGGTTCCCGGCAGCGATCGGTCAATCGTTTGAAGCGGCGCGGCAGGGCGACGTGAATATCATCGCGCTGCTGGTGATCGGTGCGCTGGCGATCGGAATTGTCGCGGGCGTGGTGTTTATCGAACGGGCCCAGCGCCGAATCACGGTCAATTACGCGCGGCGGCAGCAGGGGCGACGCGTGTATCAGGCCCAGAGCAGTCATTTGCCGCTCAAGATCAATATGGCGGGCGTGATCCCCGCGATCTTTGCCTCGAGCCTCCTGCTTGCGCCCGCTTCCATGGCGCAGTGGTTTGGCAGCGCGCCGAGCATGAGTTGGTTACAGGAAGTGGCTCTGGTGCTCTCACCTGGTCAGCCGCTCTACATTCTGCTGTTCGC
>DMUF01000213.1:7946-10349 GCA_003476445.1 Gammaproteobacteria bacterium
CCTGGTCAGCAAACGGCGAAGTACATTGATGACGTGATTACCCGGCTGACCATCTTCGGCGCCCTGTACATCACGCTGGTCTGTCTGCTCCCGGAGTTCATGATCGTGGCCTTCAACGTCACATTTCAGCTGGGCGGTACCGCGCTCCTGATTGTGGTCGTGGTGGCAATGGACTTCATGGCTCAGGTGCAGGCTCATCTGATGTCCGGTCAGTACGCGCGACTGATGGAAAAGGCAAATCTGAAGAACTATGGCCGCGGAGGCGCCGCCCGGCGCTAGCCGGAACGGGGTCGCAAAGGCACGCGCGCGTTGGGCGCAGCGAGGAAGCTGAAATGAAAGTACGAGCATCGGTAAAGAAAATCTGCCGGAACTGCAAGGTCGTTAAGCGCAACGGTGTTGTGCGAGTGATCTGCAGTGTCGAGCCCCGCCATAAGCAGCGGCAGGGCTGAGGCAACCAGGTAACGACGGAGCAAGCGCATGGCACGTATTGCCGGAATCAACGTCCCGGACAACAAGCACGCGGGAATCTCGCTGACCTATATCTATGGCATCGGGCGGACCACCGCGCTCGCGCTGTGCAAGGCAGTGGGAATAGATCCGACCACACGGATTCAGGATCTTCCCGAGGACCGTCTGGACGCGTTGCGAAACGAAGTCGCCAAGATGACGGTCGAAGGCGATCTCCGGCGTGAAGTATCGATCAGCATCAAGCGGCTTATGGATCTCGGCTGCTATCGCGGTCTCCGGCACCGCCGCGGTTTGCCGGTACGTGGTCAGAGAACCAGGACCAACGCGCGTACGCGCAAAGGTCCGCGTCGGCCGATCAAGCGATAAGGGATAAGCAAAGCCATGGCAGAGCGCAAGAAGATCAAGCGCGTGGTCACCGAAGGGGTGGCCCATATCCACGCGTCCTTCAACAACACCATCGTGACCATCACCGATCGTCAGGGCAACGCTCTGGCCTGGGCGACGTCCGGTGGTTCCGGCTTCCGCGGCTCGCGCAAGAGCACGCCGTTTGCCGCGCAGGTTGCAGCCGAGAAGGCGAGCAACGTGGCGCTGGAATACGGCATGAAGAACGTGGATGTATTTGTAAAGGGGCCCGGTCCCGGACGCGAATCTGCAGTGCGCGCGCTCAACGCGGCGGGTCTGCGTATTAACAGTATTGCCGACGTGACGCCCATACCGCACAACGGGTGTCGTCCGCCGAAGAAGCGGCGCGTCTGAGCGGAAGGTAGCGGAGACATAGCAGATGGCGAGATATATCGGCCCGAAACTGAAGCTGGCCCGTCGCGAAGGCACCGACCTGTTCCTCAAGAGCGGCGTCCGCCCGATCGACTCAAAGTGCAAGATCGACACGTTGCCTGGCCAGCACGGTGCGCGCCGTGGTCGGCTCTCGGACTACGCAGTACAGCTGCGCGAGAAGCAGAAGGTGCGTCGGATTTACGGACTCCTCGAGCGTCAGTTCCGTACCTACTACAAGCGTGCGGAGCGCCGGAAGGGCGCAACCGGTGAAAACCTGCTGCGTTTGCTCGAGTGTCGTCTCGACAACGTCGTATACCGCATGGGTTTCGGCTCGACACGAGCGGAAGCTCGGCAGCTGGTATCGCATAAGGGCATCACCGTGAACGGGCAGCTCGTGAACATTCCCTCTTTTCAGGTGAATGAAAACGATGTGGTCGCCGTGACCGAGAAGGCCCGGGCACAGCTGCGCATCCAGTCAGCGCTTCAGCTGGCGGGTCAGCGAGGCGGCGTCGATTGGGTTGATGTGGATGCCGGAAAGATGTCCGGTGTGTTCAAGCGCTATCCCGACCGCAGCGAACTTGCGGCCGAGATCAATGAATCCCTGATCGTAGAGCTCTACTCCAAGTAAGCGAAGCGCAAGGAGACCTCGTCCATGTCACAGTCGGCTACCGATTTTCTTACGCCCCGACACATCGATGTGCAGGAGCTCGGCCCCACCCGCGCGCGGGTGACGCTCGAGCCTCTAGAGCGCGGCTTCGGCCACACGCTCGGTAATACCCTGCGCCGCATCCTGCTGTCCTCGATGCCTGGCAGTGCCATCACTGAAGTGCAGATCGAGGGTGTTCTGCACGAGTACAGCGCCATTGAAGGCGTGCAGGAAGATGTCATCAACGTCCTTCTGAATCTGAAGGGTGTTGCAGTCACCCTGCATCACGGCGAGCAGGCGACCATCCGCATTTCCAAGCAGGGTGCAGGCCCGGTAACGGCTGGCGACTTTCAGATCACTCAGGATGTCGAGATCGCCAATCCTGAGCACGTCATCTGCACGCTCAACGACAGCGGGTCTATTCGGCTTGAAGCGCGTGTGACGAAAGGTCGGGGCTACGTTCCTGCGGACAGCATCGACGAAGAGGAAGACGAAGGTCGTCCCATTGGGTCCCT
>DMUF01000216.1:0-3101 GCA_003476445.1 Gammaproteobacteria bacterium
CCATGCGAGTCTGGGTTTTCCGAAACGGTGTGCGTTGCCGCCGGCGGGCGCACGCTGTCGGCGTGGGGCTTGCGCTCGCCCTGCTGTCGGGGGTGAGCGGCGTGGGCGCGGGCTTCGCAGCTGCCGCTGAAAAAGACGATGGCACCGGCGGCGCGCTTGCCTCCCGTTTCTGGGTGACCCCGGCTCTGGAAGGGGCGCCGTTGCCGGTCTGCGACGGCGGTTACGTGCTTCCGCCGTTTCCCTATCCGCTCGACAGTGACCCCTCCGAGTTTCCGATCCGGGTCGATGCCGACAGCCTCGCGCACGCGCTGCGCGGCAACACCACGCTCGAGGGCGCAGTAACCCTCAGTCAGGGCAACCGCCGTATCACTGGGCGCCAGGGCGCGCTCGATCGTGAGGGCGGTGAGGGGCGTCTGGTCGGTCAGGTCTCGATCCTCGAACCTGGGCTCGTGCTTGAGGGCGAGCAGGTGCGTATCGATCTCGATTCCCGCGCCGCCTCTCTTGAGGGCGTGCAGTTTCTGTTGCCCGCCTTGTCGCTGCGCGGGCAGGCCGCGTCGATCGAGCGCGCGAGCGACGGTCGTCTGCTCGTTCGCGACGGACGCCTCACCCGCTGCGAACCCGGCAACCGCGCCTGGCGTCTCGACGTTGGGGAGCTCAGTCTGGCACCGAATGACGTGTTCGCGACCGCGCGCGACGCAACGGTGCGGGTCGGAGATTTTCCGGTGCTCTACACCCCCTACCTGCGGTTTCCGGTGCGACCGGACCGGCAGTCCGGCGTGCTGTTTCCAGACATCGGCTTTTCCGAGCAGGATGGACTCGACGTTCGGGTCCCCTACTATCTGAACCTCGCGGAGAATTACGACGCCACCCTCGCGCCCCGGCTTATCTCTGATCGTGGGGCTGGCTTGGAAGGCGAATTCCGGCATTTGTCGCGCTGGCAGTACACCACGCTGTCGGGCTACTACATGCCGCAGGACGACATCTTCGATGGCACGCTCTCGCGGGATGACTTCAATCGCCTGAGTGAGCTCGGCGAGGTGAGCGGAGACTTCGAGCCCGCGGATCGTTGGCTTTACGGTATCGACCACGAAGGCGGATTCGATGGCTTTACGACGCGCATCGACTACCGCGCGGTCAGTGACCGGGACTATTTCCGGGATCTGGGCGGTGACATCGGCGTATCGAGCCAATTCGAGCTGGAGCGCCTGGCCCAGCTCGGTTATCGCGTGGGCGGGCTCGACATGCGGCTCACGGCCCAGCGTTTCGATCGGCTGGACGGCGGCACCATCGACCCTTATCAACGCCTGCCGCAGCTTGACGCGCGCTATGTCGGCCGGCTCCTGGGGCCGTTCGAATGGTCACTTGCCACACAGGTGGGCAGCTTCGATCGCGATAACAAGAATCTCACGGGCATCGCGCGGGCCGTGGGCGAGCGCATGCACGTTGAGCCGCGCGTGCGGCTGCCGTTCTATCGGCCCTGGGGTTATCTCGCGTTCACCGGCGGCGTGCGCTACACGCGCTATGACCTGCAGGAGATCGATGACCCGGTTATCGACGAGTCGCCGGACCGTAACCTGGGGCTGGCCAGCGTAGCCGGTGGGCTGTACTTCGATCGCGACGTCGAGGCGTTCGGAATTCCCCTCAATCACAGCCTCGAGCCCCAGCTCTACTATCTGTATCAGGGTTACCAGAATCAGGATCAGTTGCCCCAGTTCGATGTGACCGAGCTGACCTTCGGCTATAACCAGCTCTTTCGTGACAATCGGTTCTCCGGGCTCGATCGGATCGGCGATGCGAATCAGCTCGCGCTCGGCGTTACCACGCGGTTTGTCGGTCAGCGCGACGGGCGTGAATACCTGCGTGCGAGCGTGGGGCAGATTCTCTATTTCGAAGATCGGCGGGTGTCTCTTACGGGCGCGCCGGACAAGGCGAGCGAGCAGAAGACGTCAGCCATTGCGGCTGAGATCTCGGGCAGTCTGGCCGCGCGCTGGCGTGTGAACAGCTCGGTCATTTGGGACCCCAATCTCGGTGAAATCGACGAAGCGGCCGTCGCGCTGCAGTATTCGCCGGACGTGCAGCGGCTCGTGAATCTCGGTTATCGCTATCGGCGCGTCGATGACATAGCCCAGCCCGATGTCTCCGCGTATTGGCCGATCTCCAGGCGCTTCAGCTTCATCGGACGCTGGAACTACGATGTGGAGCAGGGGCGTGTGATCGAAGCGTTTGGCGGTCTGCAATATGACGACTGCTGTTTTCAGGTGCGGCTCGTAGCACGTCGCTTCCTCAATATTCCGGCCGGACCTAACATCGTGACCGGCGAGGAAGTGGATGTTGTGCGGGCTGATCAGGGCGTATTCCTGCAGATCGTATTCAAAGGCATGGGCGGCGTGGGTAATGGCATCGAGTCGATGCTGGCGCGCGGCATCCGGGGCTACCGGACGGAGGAAGAAGATGGGTTTTAGAAAGATCTGCGGCGCCTGGATCGCGGTACTTGCGCTCCTGTCGGTTGCCCCCGCCCGGGCGGATTACCAGGAGCTCGACGCCATCGTCGCGCTGGTGAATGACGACGTGATTCTTGCGTCCGAACTTCTGTCACGGCTCAAGACCGTGCAGGACCAGATCACCGAGCAGAAAATGCAGATGCCGCCGCGCGACGTGATCATCAGCCAGATTATGGAACGCCTCATCCTCGAGAGCCTGCAGATGCAGGATGCCGAGCGCCGTGGGGTGAGCATTGACGACGAACAGCTGACCGCTGCGGTGGCATCCATCGCCGAGCAGAACGGTCTGACCATGGATCAGTTCCAGCAGACGCTGGTAACCGAGGGGCTCAACTACTCCGAGTTCCGGGAACAGATTCGCCGCGAGATGATGATCTCGCGCTTGCAGCGCAACCTGATCTCCCGCCGAGTGGCTATCAGCGAGCAGGAGGTGAACGACCTCATCAACTCGCCCTACTACAAGCAGCTGCTCTCGGATGAATATCGCGTGGGGCATATCCTGCTTTCCATCGCTGACGAGGACGACCAGGCTGCGCGCAGCGCAGCGCGGGAGGCGGCGAACGAGATCGTGGCGTCGCTGCGTGAGGGTGCCGATTTTGC
>DMUF01000216.1:3456-8559 GCA_003476445.1 Gammaproteobacteria bacterium
GAGCTGCCCAGCATCTTCAGCGAGCAGGTGCTCGAGCTGAAGGCCGGGGATGTCGCCAACCCGATCGAGACGCCCGGGGGCATTCATATCATCAAGCTGCTCGAAGTGCGCGGCGCCTCTCAGCAAACAGAGCAGCAGACGCGGGCGCGGCACATCCTGGTCACCTCGTCTGCGATTCGATCAGAAGCGGATACCGAAGCGCTGGCTCGGGAGATCTACGGGCGTCTGCAGGCGGGAGAGGAATTCGAGGCGCTGGCGCGGGAGTTCTCTGAGGATCCTGGCAGCGCGCTTGCCGGCGGCGACCTTGGCTTCAGCAGCGGTGAGGAGTTCGTGCCGGAGTTTCGCGAGGCCATGGCGGAAACGGCAACAGGCGAGCTGGCAGCGCCGTTTCGCTCGCAATTCGGCTGGCACATTCTGCAGGTGCTCGAGCGGCGCGAAGAGGACCTGAGCGAGGAGGCCCGTCGCAACATGGCAGCGCGGGTGATTCAGGAGCGGCGCTTCCAGGAAGAACTTGAGAAGTGGCAGAAGGAACTGCGCGACGAGGCGTTCGTCGAGAATCGCATCTAGTGTCTGCATCCGCGCGCTCCGTTGCGCCACTTGTGATCACGGCGGGTGAGCCCGCCGGCATTGGCCCCGACCTCATCGTGGGGTTGGCGCAGGCGCCGCGGCAATCGGCCTGGGTGGTAGCCGCCGACGCGGATTTGCTGCTGCAGCGGGCGCGCGTGCTCGGACTGTCGCTGGAAATCGATCAGGCTTTGGATCATCCGGCTCGGGATGCCGGGCGCCTGACCGTGCTGCATATTCCGCTGGATGTGCCTGCCGTGCCGGGCGAGCTTGATCCCCGCAACGCCGCCGCCGTGCTGCGATCGCTTACCCGTGCAGCCGAAGGCTGCCTCAGCGGAGAGTTTCGGGGCGTCGTCACGGCGCCGGTACAAAAGTCTGTCATCAACGATGCCGGCGTACCATTTTCGGGTCACACCGAGTTTTTTTGCGAGCATGCGGGCGTTGCGGACGTCCTCATGCTGCTGGTTGCCGGGACCTTTCGCGTTGCGCTTGCAACCACGCACCTGCCGCTGCGAGCGGTGCCGGATGCGATCACGATGCCGTTGCTCGAGCGACGATTGGGGCTTCTGCTGCAGGGTTTGCGGTCGCGTTTCCGAATCGAGGCGCCCCGTGTGCTGGTGGCCGGACTCAATCCCCACGCGGGAGAAAGCGGGCATCTCGGTCGGGAAGAAATCGAGATCATTGAGCCGGCGCTCAGGCGTCTGCGTGAGCGCGGAGAGCTTGTTCAGGGGCCGCTGCCCGCAGATACGCTGTTCACTCGTCAGTACCTCGATCAGGCCGACGCAGTCTTCGCGATGTACCACGACCAGGGATTGCCCGTGTTGAAACACGCCGGATTCGGCGAAGCGGTGAACGTCACGCTCGGGCTGCCCTACGTGCGTACCTCTGTTGATCACGGCACCGCGCTCGATCTTGCGGGCACCGGTCGCGCGCACGCGGGCAGCCTCGCTGCGGCGATTGCGCTGGCCGATCAACTGCAATGAAGGCGCGCAAGCGGTTCGGACAGCATTTCCTGACGGATGAAAGCGTTCTGGACGGCATTGTCCGCGCGGTGCGTCCGGTGGCGAGCGATCGACTGCTCGAAATCGGGCCGGGTCCAGGTGCTTTGACGGCGCGGCTTCACCGCACGTTTGCGAGCACCGAAGCGCGTGCGAACAGCGTCGAGTCGGGCGCCGACGGCCGGTTTGTCGCGGTCGAGATCGACCGTGATCTGGCGCCGCCGCTGCGCGTCCGGTTTCCCGCGCTCACGGTGATCAACGAGGATATTCTGCGCGTAGACCTCAATGACCTCCTTGCCGCAGGCCAATGGCGCATCGTCGGCAATCTGCCCTATAACATTTCGACCCCGCTCCTCGTTCGGTTGCTGGCGCAGTTGCCCAGGATCAGGGACATGCATTTCATGCTGCAGCGCGAAGTAGCCGAGCGTTTGGCAGCGCAGCCTGGAACCAAGGACTGGGGACGACTCACCGTCTTGATGCAGCTCTGGTGTCATGTCGACCAGCTGTTCGATGTGGCGCCCGAGTCGTTCGCGCCGCCGCCGCGCGTATGGTCGGCGGTGGTGCGGATACGCCCGCGCAGCTCAGTTCCCGAGGTGGCGCCTGCGGCGCTCGATCAGGTACTGCGCCATGCGTTCACCCAGCGCCGCAAGCGGCTTTCCAATGCATTACAATCGCTCGCGATCGACTGGGCGCAAGCAGGGGTCGATCCCGGAAAACGCGCCGATGCGGTGACCGTTGATGAGTATGTCGCGCTTGCCCGTTCGCTCCCGGAAGGTGAGCCGATCGGCCCGGCGGTGAATCAGGACGAGCAATGAACGACTTCAGCATTGGTGTTGAAACCCGCTATGTCGAGGGCGAGTCCGATCCGGGCGCGCAGCGGTTCGTCTTTGCCTATACGATCACCATCAGCAACGAAGGCGGGGTGCCCGCTCAGCTGCTCAACCGGCATTGGGTGATCACGGACGGCAATGGCGAGGTCAAAGAAGTGGAGGGCCCCGGTGTCGTGGGCAAGCAGCCCCAGATCGAGCCTGGTCAGAGTTTTCGCTACACGAGCGGCTGTGTGCTGCCGACCCCGGTGGGGACCATGCATGGTGAGTACGAATTCCGCCGCGAGGATGACTCGCGCTTTCATGTGCCGATTCCCGCGTTCTCCCTCGTGCTGCCCTCGATGATTCACTGACGTCTGCGCGATGACGGTTTGGGCGATCGGCGATGTGCAGGGCTGCCTCGACGAGTTGCGTGAACTCCTCGATCGGATAGCCTTCGATCCTGCCCGCGATACGGCGTGGTTCGTGGGCGATCTTGTGAACCGCGGGCCGAACTCGCTCGGGGTGTTGCGCCTGGTCCGTGAGCTCGGTTCCGCGGCACGCACCGTCCTTGGTAATCACGACCTGCACCTGCTCGCCATCCGATACGCGGGCCACCCCGTGCGAGGCGGGGATACCTTTGCCGACATTCTCGCGGCTCACGACGGCGATGAGCTCTGCGACTGGTTGCGTCGCCAGCCGCTCCTCGTTCTTGATCAGGTGCGTGGGTTTGTCATGACCCACGCGGGCATCCCGCACATCTGGTCGCTTGAGGACGCGCAGGCGCGAGCCGCGGAGGTAGAGCAGGTACTCGCAGGGGCAGACGTCGGAGACTTCCTGCGGGTGTTGTACGGTAACAAGCCGGACTGCTGGCGTGCAGATCTTGGCGGTTTCGACCGGCTGCGTCTCATCACCAACTACTTCACACGTATGCGCCTCATCGACATCGATGGGCGTCTCGACTTCGCCTACAAGGGGCCGGTCCGGGATGCGCCCGCCGGCTGGTCGCCCTGGTTCGACCTGCGTGCGCGGCAACCGCTTGCGGTCCAGCTTGTGTTTGGACACTGGGCTTCCCTCGAAGGCCACTGTGGCCAGCCGCGCGTGCACGCACTGGATACAGGTTGCGTTTGGGGCCGATCGCTCTCGGCGCTTCGTCTCGATGACCTCGCTCTTGAGCAGGTGGCATCACACCATCCCGCGCCGGCGGGCACCGAGATTCGTGACTGAATGGAAATCTATCTGGTCGGCGGCGCGGTGCGCGACGGGCTGCTCGGACATCCGGTCAAAGAGCGCGACTGGGTAGTCGTCGGGAGCACGCCGGAAGCGATGCAGGCTCTGGGGTATCGGCAGGTTGGACGTGATTTCCCAGTGTTTCTGCACCCGATCACGCATGACGAGTACGCGCTTGCGCGGACCGAACGCAAGACGGCGCCTGGTCACACCGGCTTTGTTTGCCATGCGGGCCCCGAGGTCACACTCGAACAGGATCTGCTTCGGCGTGACCTCACCATCAACGCCATGGCGCAGGCGGCAGATGGCACCCTGATCGATCCGTTCGGTGGTGCGGCGGATCTCGCCGCCGGCCTGCTGCGCCATGTCTCCAGCGCGTTCCTCGAAGATCCGCTGCGGCTCTTTCGGGTGGCGCGATTCGCGGCCCGCTTTCCGAGTTTCGAGGTTGCGCCTGAGACCCGCGCCCTGCTGCGACACATGGCGGCGGGTGATGAGTTGCGCGCACTTTCCGCGGAGCGGGTCTGGGGGGAACTCGAGAAGGCGCTTGTTGCGTCGGCACCGGGGCGATTCTTCGAGATGTTGAATGAGGTAGGGGCATTGCTGCCGTGGTTCGCGGAGTTTGCCGCCTTGTCAGGGTGTCCGGTCATTCCTGCGGTTCTGACGATCGACAGCGCGCGCGCATACGCCGGCGCGTGCGCTGCTCTTTCGCCCGCTGCGGTCGAAGCCTTGTCTGCGCGGCTCAGGTCACCGCGGCGTCATGCTCGCCTTGCGGATCAGATCGCGCGCCATGGGGCGGCCTTGGCTGGCTGGGAAGGCGCAGCACCCGAGGGATTGATTGACGCGCTTACGGCGATTGGCGCGTTCAGCGGTGATCGCTCGCCGGAGGACGCGCTCGCGGTGGTCGAGGCCTGCTGGGCGACCGAGCTTGGGGAACTGCGAACACTCACGGCGGAGCTTGCGCGTCTGCGTGCGGTCGACGTGGTGCGACCCGGTCTCGCGGGGCCTGCGATCGGTCAGGCGCTCAGAGACGCGCGGGCGGCCCGGGTTCAGAGCTGGCACCGGATGCATCGCCGCGATGGCGCTTGATGGCTATGCCAACGCTCTCGGCATCTGCGAGGGCTGACGTCTTTTCGACCTGAACGCGAATGGAAGCGGCGGCAGGGTAATCGCGCAGCAGTCGCTCTGCGATCCGCTCGGCCAGCGTTTCCACCAGCTGGAAGCCCCCGGAGAGCGTGATGTTACGCACAGTCTCTGCTGCGCGCTGATAGTCGAGTGCGGCGCGGATGTCGTCGCTCGCCGCGGCGGCGCGCCCATCGGTTGCCAGCTCGAACGAGATTCGGACCGGCTGCGGGGTCACCCGCTCCTCGGGATGAATGCCGATGATCGCGGTCACCACAAGGTTACGAACGAACACGCTATCCATGTTGATCGGGGTCGGGCACGGCAAGCTCGGTCATGGGCCATCGCGCGCGTACGTTGATCGCGAGCGGTTCACGCGCCCCAGC
>DMUF01000216.1:8909-9451 GCA_003476445.1 Gammaproteobacteria bacterium
GGCGCATAGTGCACCGTTGCGTTCAGGGCCTGATCAAGGCGCTCTCTCAGCTTGAGATTTGCGCTCACGCCGCCCGCCACCACCAGATGATTGGCGCCGGTTTCCTCAAGGGCGCGACGGCACTTGATGTAGAGCGTATCCACGACGGCTTCCTCGAAAGCGTGCGCAATATCCGAGCGGTCCTGATCGGTGAGGGGCTTCAGCGAGTTTGCTGTGTTCAGGGTAAAGGTCTTCAGCCCACTGAAGCTGAAGTCGAGCCCGGGCCGGTCGGTCATGGGGCGCGGAAAGCGCCAGCGACCGGGCTGTCCCGATTCGGCGCTGCGGGCAATTGCCGGACCACCCGGAAAGCCAAGCCCCAGCATTTTGGCTGCCTTGTCGAAAGCTTCCCCAGCCGCATCGTCCACAGATTCGCCGAGAAGCACGTAATCACCGAGCCCTTGCACCAGCAGCAGCTGGGTATGACCACCGGAAACGAGCAGCGCAATAAACGGCACTGGCGGAGGGGTCGCGCCGAGGAGTGGTGCGAGCAGATGGGCTTCCAT
>DMUF01000038.1 GCA_003476445.1 Gammaproteobacteria bacterium
GCCGACCAGGCAGTGAGACGATCACCCGTGAGCCCCGCGCTGATCCGCATCAGGGATGCCGGTCGATAGACGCCATGCTGCAGGTCGTCTTCTCGCGACCAGAGCAGCTTGATGGTTTTACCGGATGCCCGCGCGATCTCTGTTGCTTCGGTAATGTGGGTCAGCGTACCGCGTCGACCGAACGCGCCACCGAGGTAGGTGTTGTGCGAAGTCACCTGCTCCGGTTCAAGCCCAGCCGCCCGCGCCACCAGTCCGCGCGTCGCGGAGACGCTTTGTGATCCGGACCATACCTCGGCGCTGTCGGCGCTCACGCGCACGACCGCGTTCATGGGCTCGAGTGGCGCGTGGGCGAGGAAAGGGGCCCAGTAGTCCGCGGTCAGCGTGGTATCTGATGCCGCAAGACCGTCTTCCACATTGCCGTGCTCCGGACCGTCCAACGCCTCGAAGGCTTCGTCACCGTCGAGCGCGCGCGCGAAATCACTGCGCACGGTCTCTGTGTCGACCTGACCAAGAGGCACATCTGTCCAGGAGACCGTCAGCGCCTGAGCGGCTTTGCGCGCCTGCCAGTAGCGCTGTGCGACGACCGCGACACCGTCGGTAATCGGTACGATGTCAGTGACGCCCGGCATGCTGCTCACGGACGCTGCGTCGTAACTCGCGACCTTCGCGCCGGCGACCGGCGGGCGCCGGACCACGGCGTAGTGCATGTCCGGCAGCTCCACGTCGATGCCGTAAACAGCCGTTCCTGTCGCCTTGGCGATGCCGTCGAGGCGGGGAAATTCCGCCCCGATGTAGCGAAATTTGCTGGAAGGCTTGAGCGGAACATCAGCGCCCGGCTCGAGGCGCGCCGCGGTGGCCAGGAACTGCGCGTAGGGATAGCGCTCCGACCCCTGAACGATCTGACCGTCGTCGGTGGCAAGAGTGTCGATGCTCACGCCCAGATCCTGTGCTGCCGCTTGGAGAAGCAATTGACGCGTGTTGGCACCCACCTGCCGCAGTGGCAGGTAATGAGAGCGGATCGAGTTACTGCCCCCGGTGAGTTGGACACCCATGCCCGGGTTGTTGTAGTCGGCGTGGACGCCGGCGAACAGGAGTTCGAAGCGCGCCGGATGCAGATCGAGGTCCTCGGCGATAAGCGTGGTCAGACCCGTTGTGACGCCCTGGCCCATTTCATCGCGTGGACAGTAGAAGCGTACGCGACCGTCCGGCGTGAACTGCAGGAAGGCGTTGGGGACGAAGCCGTTCGGGTCAGCCGCGACGGCGACGGGCGTCTGCGAACAACCCGTGAGGGAAAAGCCGATCATGAGGCCACCGCCCGCGATCGCAGTGGTGCGCAGGAAGGTGCGGCGCGACAGGCTGGTTTTACTCATGACCGTACCCCCGGCGCTGCGGCATCATGCGCAAGGCCCGCTACGGCGAGCACCGCCTTGCGGATTCGAGGATAGCAGCCGCATCGACACAGATTGCCCGCGAGCGCGCTGTCCACTGCCGCGGCATCAGGCGTTGGGGTGGACGCCAGCAGAGCTGCTGCCGACATGATCTGCCCGGACTGGCAGTAGCCGCATTGGGACACGTTGTGCTCGACCCAGGCAGCCTGTAGCGGGTGCAGTGCGTCCGGTGTGCCCAGACCTTCGATGGTCGTGATCGAGCGCCCTGCAACCGCGCTGACTGGCAGCACGCAGGTGCGCGTGGCGGCGCCGTCAACATGCATGGTGCACGCGCCGCAGAGCGCAGCGCCGCAGCCGTACTTGGAGCCCTTGAGACCGAAGGTATCGCGCACGACCCAGAGCAGCGGCGTATCGGGATCTTCATCGGTGCGCACCGTGCGCCCGTTCAGCGTGAACTCGATCATGGTGGTGCGGCGCTCCTGCCGGTGAAAGACCGTTCATGGTCGGTTCCACGTCGTCAAACGGGTGTGATCGGACGCGGCGCTCTATGCAATACTCAGCAAGTCACGCGTGAAGGGGAGAACATCATGCCGCGCTTTCTGCTTATCGGTCTCTGTGAACCGCCCGGCCCGGAATACCAGGCCCAGTTCGACGAATGGTTCGTGAATCAGCACATCGAGGACACTGCGAAATGCCCCAATTTCGTCCGTGGTTCCGTCTATAAGCTGGCGGGCGCGCATCTCGGCAGCGAGACGGCATCCGGCTATCTCTCGGTATACGAGGTCGAGGCGCCAAGCTACGAAGAAGCCGAACATGTGCTCAACGAGTGGCAGCGCGATCCGGATGCGTGGCCTGGCCGGCGTCGGCACCTCGCTACGGCTGAGCAGTTTGGCGGTATGCCGCTGCGTGTGCGGGGCTCCGGCTGGTATGAATTCCTGCAATCGTTCGAGGGCCCGGCGGCGCCGGGGTCGGGATCGTGACGTCGGTCGCCGGCGTGCCGGCGCCACCCGATGCGGCGGTCTTTCGTGGTCGCGCGTATGCGGATGATCCCTATCCGGTCCTGAAGATGCTGCGCGATCACTACCCCGTGTTCCAGAACCCCGTTACGGGGCACTGGATGGTGACCCGCTATGACGACGTCATCGCGATCTTCCGCGATCAGGAGAATTTTTCGGCGTCGCCAAACGGCGATCATATCGGGGCGGTGTTCGGCCCGACCCTCATGGAGTACGACGGTGCCGAGCACGCCAAGCTGCGTAACATCGTCGCGCCAGAGTTCGTCGGGCTCAATCTGAAGGCGCTGCTGCCCGTGATCACCCGCAACACGATGGCGCTGATCGAAAAGTTCACGGTGCACCACGCGCGCCGCATGGGCGAGCAGGCTGCGGCAACCGGCGTGATCGATATCGTCGACGACTTTGCCACGCGTTTGCCGCTTAACGTGATCCTCGACGTGCTGGATCTGCCGCAGGAAGCGCACGAGGTGTTCCACACCTGGTATCCCGCCATGATGAATGGCATCAACGGCGGCCCGCAGCTGCGCATCGAAGGACAACGCGCCAATGCCGAGTATCACGCTTATCTCGATCCGCTGATCGAGGCGCGGCGTCTTGCACCGGGCGAGGACCTGCTCTCGCGGCTCGTTCATGCGGAGGTGGACGGCCAGCGCATGTCGAAAGACGAGATCAAGTCCTTCGCGAGTCTGATTCTGGTGGCGGGCGCCGAGACCACGGACAAGGCCATCGCGAATCTGTGGTATCAGCTGCTCGCGAACCCGTCACAGTGGGCGGCGGTGCAGGCGGATCCCGACCTGCTTGATCGTGCGTTTACAGAGATGATGCGCATTCATGGTCCGGCGGCTGCGCAGACGCGACGCGCCATTCACGACGTGACGCTGCACGGCGTCACGATCCCGGCAGGGGCGTATGTCCATCTGTCGCTCTACGGGGCGAATCGCGACGAGCGGGTGTTTCGCGATCCGGACCGTTTCGATCTCAACCGCGAGGACCTCTACTTCGGCAAGGAGCTGCGCTACGGCTATCACCAGGATGGTCGTGCGAGTCATGTTGGCTTTGGACTTGGGCCGCATTTCTGCGTGGGCTATCAGCTTGCGCGCGCCGAGGCGGTCACCGGTACGCGCATGCTTATGGATGTGCTGCGCAATCCGCGGTTCCGCCCGGGCACGACGCCGGGACCCATCGCGATTCGGATCGAGCCCTGGCATCTCGAGCTTGAGTTCGACGCGGCGTGAGCCGCGTCCCTCGCTCAGATCCGCAGTAACTGCTTGCCGAAGTTCTCGCCGTTGAAGAGGCGGAGCAGCGTGCGCGGAATATTTTCGAAGCCGTGCTGCAGGTCTTCCTTGTAACGCAGCTGCCCGCTCTTCAGCCATGACGACAGACGCTCGAGCGCGACGGGTGCTTCTGACATGTAGTCCGTGACCAGGAAGCCTTCCATCGTGGCGCGCTGGAACACCAGGTTCATGTAGTTGGCGGGTCCGGGTGGCAGTTCTTCCGCCTGGTAGCGGGAAATGCCGCCGCAGATGACGACGCGCGCGTGCAGCGCGATGCGCGCAAGCACGTCGTTCAGTATCGAGCCGCCGACATTGTCGAAGAAGACATTGACCCCGTTGGGACAGGTCTCCTTGAGACGCTTCTTCACCACATCGTTGCGGTAATCGATGGCGTCGTCGAACCCGAGTTCGCTCACAAGCCAGTCACACTTGTCCGCGCCACCGGCGATACCGATGACCCGACAGCCCATGATCTTGCCGATTTGTCCGACCACCGAGCCTGTCGCGCCGGCAGCCCCGGACACGACCAGCGTATCGCCAGGCTCGGGTCGTCCGTGACGGACGAGACCAAAGTAGGCGGTGAGGCCGGTGCCGCCCAGGGGTCCCAGGTGGGCCGACAGCAGATCGTCGTTCGGAATGCGTGACACGCCGTCGGGCGACACGTCAGAGAATTCCTGCCAGCCGAGCATGCCGATGACTTTGTCGCCGACCTTGAGAGCGTCGACGCGTGACTCGGTCACCGTGCCAATGCCGCGCGCGGTCATCACCTGACCGAGGCTGGTCGCCTTTGCGTAGCCGATGTTCTCCATCTGCCCTTTCTGGCTGGGATCAAAGCCCAGAATTTCCGTGCGGACGCGCACCGAGCCTGCGGCGAGTGGCTCAAGCTCCGTTTCAGTCAGCAGGAAGTCGCTCTCTCGCAGCGCTCGGCCGCGGGGCTGACCGTTGATCACCCATTGGCGTTGTGTCGTCATGATCGGTGTTCCTTGTGTCTTCGCCAGTTCGAATGTCTTTTTATCAGTCAGCGAACGGCGTGCGCATGGCCAGCAGGCGCGCGCGGTGGTAGACCGTATCTTTGCGATTCTGCTGGGTCGTCATTTCCGGCCGGCCCGAGCGCATGCCGGTAGAAGCGGGCGAATCGATGCGTGTCCAGTCGGCGGTGCCGATGCGCGCCGCAATTTTCCAGCAGCCGTTGCGCTTCTCCATGCGGTCCATGTAGCGACCGCCGACCCACCAATCCATTTGCGTGTCCCACGCGTTCGCTGCTGCAAGCTTGTCACCGCGGGCACGCATGCGATGGAACGCGGTGAAATAGGCTTCGGTGTAGGCGGTCACGCCGTCGGGCTCGGGCTCGATGAAGATGTTCCCAAGCTGATGGTGCGTGTGCGTGAAACCGGCAAGTACTTCAAGCGCGTAGGCGACGAAATCACCGGGACGCCCGGGGCGTGAAGCGCGCGAGGGATCGCTGCTCGGACCTTCGAAACCGTGGTGGTGCATCGAATCCGGGTGGAAGACACTGCGCAGGAGCGCCTCATCGCGGTGATCGATGGCGCGGCAGTAGGTCATCATCACTTCGGCGCACGCCTGCTTGTCGAGCAGCACCTGCAGGTGCGGATCGGCAACCGTTGCAACGCGTCCAGTATCGATCTTCGTGCGGCTCATGTGGGCTCCCCTCCCTTGGTAGTACGCCGGTCGGCTTCAGTACATCGATTAGCAACCGGATGATCAGTGGCAGCCTAGCATTTTCGGTTAGTCTTGGGGCTCCCGATATGGAGAGCGTTTATGTACGACGATCTCGCTCGTCTGCGCATACAAGCTGCGACCCTTGGCGACATGTTGCTCGCCACCGCTGATCGCTACCCGGACCGCGATTGCCTGGTATTTCCCCACACGCGGCACACCTGGTCGAGCATGGCAGCGGCAGCACGACGACGAGCGAGCGGTCTTTACGCGCTCGGTATTCGTCGGGGTGACCATGTGGGTGTGCTGATGCCCAACTGTCCCGAGTACCTCGAGTTCGTTTACGGCTGTGCGCTGATCGGGGCCGTTGCCGTGCTGATGAATGCCCGCTACAAGGCGAGCGAGCTTGCGTATGTGATCGAAAACGCTGACCTGCGCCTGCTTGTCACCACGGATCTCATATCCGAATACGCCGACTTTGGCGCGCTTGTGCACGCCGCATTGCCCGAGCTCGCCGCGCGGACGGCGGCAGAGGATCAGGCACGCCAGCCGCTCGCTCTCGCAGCCGTGCCGGAACTTCGCCACCTCGTCATGCTGGGTGACTCGACCCCGCGCGGATTTTTACGGGCAGATGAGTTCGATTTGCTCTCGGACGAGGATGCGCCGATTGACGCGCTGCGCGCAGCGGTCCGTCTCAGCGCGCCGGCGATCATGATGTATACCTCCGGCACGACGGCGCATCCCAAGGGTTGCCCACTGTCTCATGAGATCCTGGTTCGCAACGGGATCCACATGAACCGGCAGCGGTTTTTCCTCACCGAAACCGATGTGTTCTGGGCGCCGCTCCCAATGTTTCACATGGCGGCCATTCTGCCGGCGCTTGCCTGCATGGATGCGGGGGCTGCGATGCTGACGAGCACGCACTTCGAGCCCGGCGAAGCGCTGCGATTGCTCGAAGAGGAACGGGTGACCGTCGCGTTTCCAGCGTTTCCGACTGTTACCAACGCGTTGATCGATCACCCGGAGTTTGGCGTGCGGGATCTCTCGCGGATTCGGCGTCTCAACAACGTGGCTCCGGTCGATATGCTGAAGCGGTTTCAGGCTGCTTTTCCGCAGGCTGTTCAGACCGGTGCCTACGGTATGACCGAGCTCGGCGGCGTCATCTCATTCAATCACCCGGCGGAAACCCTCGACGAGCGGCTCGACGCCTGCGGCGTCGCGTTTCCAGGTATCGAGGTTCAGATCGTCGACCCGGAAACCCTGGCGCCCGTCCCACAGGATGAACGTGGCGAGATCTGGGTGCGTGGCTATGCCGTGTTCGATGGCTATTACAAGGCGCCGGAGAAAAACGCGGAATCATTCCACGAGGGCTGGTTCAGAACCGGCGACCTCGGCAGCCTCGATGCCCGTGGGGCGATTCGTTTTCACGGTCGGCTGAAGGACATGCTCAAGGTGGGGGGCGAAAACGTTGCTGCGCTCGAGATCGAGTCGTTTCTCGCGCGGCACCCCGCGGTGCGCCTTGCGCAGGTGGTGGGCGTCCCCGACGCAAGACTGCTCGAGGTACCGGTCGCGTTTGTCGAACGCGTGCCGGGTG
>DMUF01000212.1 GCA_003476445.1 Gammaproteobacteria bacterium
AGCGATTCATCCGCACCCTCAAGTGGTCTTCACCCCGATTTGATGCCACTCGAGCTGCGAGGAATTCGGGCCATCAGCGGCCTGCACTCCTCTGACCGAGTTCAGCGAATTCCCTGGGGGTCAGCATGCCCAGGGCGCTATGTGGACGCACTGCATTGTAATCGCTCCGCCACGAAGTCAAGGTTTCCTCGGCGTCTTCGAGCGATTCGAAGACGTGCGCGTTCAGGCACTCCGCGCGCAGCCGCGCGTTGAACGACTCGATGTGCGCGTTGTCCGTCGGCTTCCCGGGACGGCTGAAGTCGAGCCTCACATCCTCTCGATAGGCCCACGCATCCAGGGCGCGCGAAGCGAACTCCGTCCCGTTGTCGACCTGGATCACGGCCGGCTTCCGATGAGACCTCGACAGCCGGTTGAGCACGTCGATCACGTCGTGCGCGGAGAACGAACCGCGCGCCTCGGTCGCCAGCGCCTCGCGCGTGTACTGGTCGACCACAGTCAGCACGCGGATCCTGCGACCGTCCTGCAGCTGGTCGTGCATGAAGTCCATGCTCCAGCGCTCGTCGCGGCGCGTCGGCACAACCACCGGGCCACGAGTCACCACCGACTTCCTGCGGCGAGGTCGATTTCGCCTCAGATTCAAGCCTTCGAGGCGATACAGGCGCTCCGTCCGCTTGTGGTTCACCAGCCAGCCCTCGCGGCGCAGCAGCACGTGGATCCGCGGCGAGCCCCAGCTCGGGCGCACCGCGGCGATCTCCTTGATCCGCATCCGAAGGTCCTCCTGCCCAGGCTTCACCGACACGTAACGAATCGTCGCCCGCGAAGAGCACAGCACGCGGCATGCCCGACGCTCCGTCACTCGGTAGGCATCCCGCGCGTACCCGACCAGCCCGCGGCGCTGGTCGGGAGTCAGACTTTTTTTCGGAGCACGTCCTGCAGGATCGCCTTGTCGAGGCTCAGGTCAGCGACCAGCCGCTTCAACTTGGCGTTTTCGTCCTCGAGCTGCTTCAGCCGACGAACTTCCGCGACGCCCATCGAACCGAACTTCTTCTTCCACCGGTAGAACGTCTGCTCAGACACGCCGAGCTTCCGGCAGATCTCCGCGATTGTCTGGCCCGTCGACTCCTGCGCCAAGGCGTAGGCGATCTGCTCTTCCGTGAAACGCTTCTTCTTCACGCGAACCTCCAAGCTGGCTGGAGGCCGAAGTGTCCCAGATAACTCGCAGCCGGTTTGGCTCAGGAATCAGGGGGAAGACCACGGTCGAGGCCGGGGTAAGGGAGATCTGTCGGCGGAGGATACGCCTGCCACTTGCGGGATCCGTCGAGCCTGCGTGCCAGCTGAGACTCGGGACTCGAGTCCCTGGCGGATGTCCGCGGAGGCTGTGCGGCGCACCCAGGCGAGGGGCCACAGCCCGCAGCGTGATCTCTCTGTCACTACTATTTGATGGTGCGAAACATGATCGATGTTCTATCATGACTGGTAGAACCTCGCGACTCTTTTCCGGGGACCACTTCTTCGGAGCCCAATAGAGTCCCTAGGTGTTCAACCCCGCATGGCCGCCCGTCAGGCCGTTCGAAAGCGTAACTTTGGTAAGATGAAAACGCACTGATGTCGTTGATGTAGAGTCGCCCAGACGGTGGAATGTCAAATCGAACCTTGCCGTTCACACGCTGGGGTTCCGCGCCACTGACTCGGCACAGCACGATCTCGAACGGCCCTTCGAAGCCGCTCGGAACCACAATGAGGATGCCTTCCGAATCAGGCGATGCACGCCACCAGGCAGTCACTCCGATCATCGAGAGAGCAGTCACTCCAATCACCGAGAGAATCGCGGCAATGCAGAAACGCAAAACGGCTCTGTGTCCGCGGCTCGTCACGCAATCACGCCGTTCGGCAACTTCGCGCATCTGCTCCCTCCGAGTACATGCCTGGATGGCTACGGGCAACAAGGTGAGGTCTCCGCTTCGAACGAAATCCCGAGGCCGGCGAAGCTATGCCACAACGAGAGGTTCCAGAATCCCGGTCCGGTGCCAGCTGTATCGAACATGTACTGTTGATAGTGAAGCGGACTATGAACTAGGCCCTCATAGTTCGGGAACTGGTTATGTTCGCCCTCCAGCGTGACTGTGACGCGGTCGCGCTCGGCAACTGTAAACGTCCAGCAGATCGAGTAGTCGATGCTCGGTGACATTGGTTCAAACGGATACGCGGCTTCCGCTGCAGCGCAGATCTTCGTCCAGCAGTGACCGTCCGTGCGCGTGTCGCTTCGTGTTGTTGGGATGGCTGTCTGCGACTTCACAGTCATGCTTCGGAGCATTGCCATGGGGTCGTTGCTGGGCTTAAGCGAAAGCCGATGCGATGCGCCGACAGAGGTCGACACAGCGTGCAGCCCTCCTCGTCTCGCACAGCAAGCAGCAGGATCTCCGATGTCGCGCGAGTCAATGGTGGCGACCGTCTTCAGCCGAGAGCTCCCGCCACCGAAATCGCGCGCATCGGTGCGAAACTGAAAAACCGACCCACTGAGCATCCATTGGCCCACGAGAAAGGGCTCTGGAAGCCATACGCCCAATCGTCCAGGGATGAACGCGTTGAACTCAACCTCAATGGTCTCGGTTCCAGCAGCATCCTGGCGCTTGAATATCTGGCAACGGAGGAACTCATACAGATTCATCCCGTCGACATACCCAAGCGGATCCCGCTCGATCCACCGCCCGAAGGGTGGGGAGAGCCACCGGTTGCGCGCGAGGTACATCTCGGTCTCGGGCGCGAAGCGGTAGCCGCAGTAGCCGGTGCGGTTGGCGATGCCGGGCGAGCTGAGGGTTCCTTCGGG
>DMUF01000230.1 GCA_003476445.1 Gammaproteobacteria bacterium
CTGCTCGGCGTCACGCTCGCGCAGTCGGAAACCCGCTCGGACTGGCGCGCGCGCCCGCTCTCGCCGGCGCAGGAGCGTTATGCCTGGGAGGACGTGCACTACCTGCTGCCGCTGCACGAGCTGCTGGCGGAGCGGCTGGAGCGCAGCGGTCGCCGCGCCTGGTTCGAGGAAGAAATGGCGCAGCGAGGGCGCTTTGTGCCCGCGGATCCGGATCGTTACTACCTGTCGATTCGGCGCGCAGCGCGCATGGACGGACTATCCCGCGCGCGCTTGCGTGCGCTCTGTGCCTGGCGCGAGCGCGCGGCGATGGCGCTCGACCGCCCGCGCAATCGGGTGCTGCGTGACGACGTGCTCGTTGAACTGGCGCAGGCGTCGACACTGGACGGCGCGCTACTCGCACGCACGCTGCCACCTGGCGCGGTGCGACGCTTTGGCGACGAACTTGTGCGGGCGCACCGGTCGGCCGCAGACGACGAGCATCCGCCAGCGCCCGAGCGCCCCTTGGGCAGTATTGCTCAGGGTGCGGCGAACGCCCTGCGTGAGGTGGCCCTGCAGCGTTCTGAATCACTCGGCATGGCTCCCGAACTGCTCGGCCGCCGCCGCGATATCGAGGCCTGCGTGCGGCACTTTGCTGCTCATGGCGAACTGGCGCCCATCTACCGGGGCTGGCGCGAAGCGCTGGTTGGCGACGAGTTCCGGTCGCGGCTCAGCCGCACGACCGGGCTTGCCCGTGATTTCGACGGGGGTCGCCTGTGATGCGCGTGGTTCGTGTTTATCGAAGTCCGCGTCGTGCAGAGATGTATCTCTATGTCGACTTCACCGAAGATCTTGCGCGCGTGCCGGCGGCGCTCCTGGAACAGTTCGGGGCGCCGCACCCGGTGATGACGCTCAAGCTGACCGCGGATCGGCGTTTGGCGCGTGCCGAAGCGCCGCAGGTACTGGCGCAGATCGAGCGGGTGGGTTTCTACCTGCAGATGCCGCCGGCGCCGACCGCAGAACGCGAGGCTGAACCAGCGTGACCTTCTGGCGCGAAAAATCTCTCGAGGAGATGACCCCCGCAGAATGGGAGTCGCTCTGCGACGGCTGCGCCCGCTGCTGTCTTATCAAGCTGGAAGACGAAGATTCGGGCGAGGTGCATTACACCGACCTCTCCTGCAACCTGCTCGACTCGGCGCAGTGTCGCTGCACCCATTACGAGGAACGGCATATCCGAATGCCGGACTGCATCCGCTTCACGCCTGAATTGGCGGCCACCCTGTCCTGGCTCCCCGACACCTGCGCCTATCGGCTGGTGGCTGAAGGGGAGGATCTGCATTGGTGGCACCCGCTGGTCAGTGGCACGCGCGAAAGCGTCCACCAGGCGGGAATCTCGGTTCGAGGTCGAACGATCCCGGTGCGCATGATTCCCGAGGACGATCACGAGGACCATGTCATTCACTGGGTGCAGACCTGATGCCGACCTCGTATCTGCTCGCGTGGGGGGTGGTCGTTGCAGCGGCGGTTCTGATGCAGCTCGCCCTGTACGTTGCGCTGCGTGACTGGCGCGCGCCGCTGCTGAAGCCGCTTCTTGCCTGGTGGCTTTTGCTCGTGCTGGTGGTCCCTGCCGAGGTACCGCGGCACGAAGAAAATCTGGCGCCTGCGTTTCTCGTGTTTCTGTTCGAAGCGCTTTTTCAGGGCGAGGGCAGAGGGGGTCCGGCCGGGCGCATCCTGCTCGCCGCTACGCTGGTGGCGGTTCTGGCCGCACTCATCAGCTGGCGCATTCTTCTGCGGCGGCGTTCTATTGATCGGTCCGACGCCCGCCCGTAGAGTACGGGGCTTGCCCGTGGCGGCGGGGGCGGCAGCGCGTCTGTCGCAGGGGTCCCGCGTGTGCGGTTCATTCATTCATGTCCGGCGTCGCCCGGGCGCCAGCGAGATTTGCCGATGAAGTTCGACAGTACCGATTCCTACATCTCAACCGAAGAGCTCTCGATGGCGGTGAACGCCGCGGTGCGTCTGGAGCGGCCGCTGCTCGTCAAGGGTGAGCCCGGCACCGGCAAGACCATGCTCGCGGAAGAGATCGCGCGCAGCCTGGGCATGCGGCTGATTCCCTGGCACATCAAGTCGACCACCAAGGCGATCAACGGGCTCTATGAGTACGACGCGGTATCCCGTCTGCGTGACTCGCAGCTTGGGGACGAGCGGGTGCGGGACATTCGCAACTACATCCGCAAAGGCAAACTGTGGGAAGCGTTCGAGGCCTCGGAGCGCGTGGTGCTGCTGATCGATGAGATCGACAAGGCCGACATCGAGTTTCCGAACGACCTGCTGCAGGAACTCGATCGCATGGAGTTCTATGTGTACGAACTCGGCGAGACCATCAAGGCGCGGCAGCGTCCGGTGGTCATCATTACCTCTAACAACGAAAAAGAGCTGCCGGACGCGTTCCTGCGCCGCTGCTTCTTCCACTACATCAATTTCCCCGATCGCGAGACGATGCAGCAGATCGTCGATGTGCATTACCCCGGCATCAAGCAGTCGCTGGTCAAAGAAGCGCTCGAGATCTTCTTTGATGTGCGCAAGGTGCCGGGCTTGAAGAAAAAGCCGTCCACCTCCGAGCTGATCGACTGGCTCAAGCTGCTCATGGCGGACGATATTCCCGACGAAATTCTCACCAATCGTGACACCACGAAGGCGATTCCGCCGCTCTACGGCGCGCTG
>DMUF01000066.1 GCA_003476445.1 Gammaproteobacteria bacterium
CTTCTCGTACTCGGACGGAAACTGATTGAGCGCCAGCACGCCCCCGCTGATGGAGTTACGCGTGGTGTCGTTGCCGCCCACGATGAGCAGAATCAGGTTGCCCAGGAACTCGAAGGGCTGCATGTCCTTCGTATCTTTGCCATGGGCGAGCATGGAAACCAGGTCATTCCCTGGCTTCTGCTTACGCTCCTGCCACAGGTTGGTGAAGTAGGCGAGACATTCAAGCAGCTCGGCGCGGCGCTGTTCTTCCGACTCGATGATGGTGCCCGGCGCCGCCGTTGCCACATCCGACCAGCGGGTGAGTTTGCGTCGCTCCTCGAACGGAAAGTCGAAGAGCGTCGCGAGCATCTGCGTCGTGAGCTCGATGGAGACGTGCTCCACCCAGTTGAAGGTGTCTCGGGGCAGATTGTCGAGAATCGCGCAAACACGGGACCGGATCAGCCCTTCCATCGCAGCCAGATTGCGCGGCGCGACGACCGGCGCCACCGTGGCTCGCTGCACATCATGCTTGGGCGGGTCCATGGCGATGAACATCTGTATGCCAAGCGCGCCCTCCGGCAGCGGCGTGCCAATCGGCAGCCCGAGCGTGATGCCATGAGCGGAAGAAAACAGCTCGTGATTGCTGTCCACGGCCTTGATGTCGTCGTAGCGGGTGAGCGACCAGTAGCGGCCCGTTTCCGGCAGCTCATTCAGATGCACCGGGTCCTCATCGCGCAGGCGGCGGAAGTATTCCCAGTGCCGGCTTTCCTGAAACAGCCGCGGCCAGATCGGATTGATCGCCTCGAGCGGAATCGTGTACGGATCGGGTATCACCGGCGGCAGGTTGTCGTTGAAACCGGGACGCACCGGCATGGCCGGGCGCTCCCCCGTGGACGTGGCCGAAGATGCAACGGTCGCTGATTCGCTCATGGCTTCCTCCCGGCAAGGGTCGTCGCTGGACTGATCCAGACGGTACACTGGCGCACACCGCTCCGCGAGCGGCGAATGTCCGAATGTTAGTGCCTGCACCGGGTACCTGCCATGAACGCCCAGACTGACAAGCCAGTTCTTCCCCACAGCGATTATCGAAGCTCCCATCTCGAGGAGGGCGAGGACTACCACGCCAAGTTCGAAGAGCAGGTGTATCGCGCGCTGATCTGGTCGCTCGAACGTGAAGCGCTGGGGGCGTTGATTGCGGCGCGACCGGACGCCGGTCGGGCGCGTCTGCTCGATTTCGCCTGCGGTACCGGCCGCGTCCTCGGGGCTCTGTCGCGGCACGCCGGAACCGCGACCGGTGTCGATATCAGCGCCTCGATGCTTGCGGTGGCGGAACGCGTCGCGCCAGGCACAGAACTCATCTGTGCTGATCTCACCCGCGAATCACCGCTCAAGGACCGCCAATTCGACGTGATCACCGCATTTCGCTTCTTCCCTAATGCAGAGCCCGCCCTGCGGGAGGAAGCCATGGGTGTTCTCGCGCGGCTGCTCGCGCCCGGCGGGTCCATCATCATCAACAACCACCGTCGTGCCGGAAGCTCAAAGCATCGGCTGCGCAAACTGCGTGCGCGGCTCGGTATCGCCAAGGCCAAGGATCTGCACACGATGAGCGATGCCGAGGTAAGCACCCTCGCGGAGCGACACGGCCTCGTCGTCAACAACGTGCGCACTCTCGGCTTTTTACCTGTGCTGAAGGAGCGGCGACCACTGTTGCCACGCGGCATTCTGCTGCGGCTCGAACGGCGCGCGGCACAGGTACAGTGGCTCGAAGAACTGGGATCGCACCGCATCTACGAACTGCGCCACGCGTCACCTGCCGCTGCGCGATGACCCCTTCATGATCGTCGAACTGGTGGGTCCGCCGGGCAGTGGCAAGACCGCCGTCGCCCAAGCGATCATCGAACGCCTGCGTGCTGCCGGAATCGATGCGGTCGGTTTCGATGAGCTCGAAGACTACCGCACCCGGCTCGGCGATCGCCGACTGAACCGCATGAACGCCGTGCAGCGCTGGCTAAAACTTGCACCGCTTCGGCGTCGATTTCCCGGCCTGACAGCAAAGCTGCTGCGCCTTGTCTGGGACCATCGGGCATTGACCCGCAAGCGCTGGCGCAAGGCGCGGCGCCCGCTCACCCACTGGTGGATGGCACGTGGTCTCGGCAGCGCTTTTCCTGACCGGGTCATCGTGCTGGACGACGGCTTCGTCCAGAAAATCTGGTCACTCCTGATGGGACCAGGCGCCTTGCACGGAATACCGCTCATCCGCGCGATGTTCGGGACGTACTACGCAGATACCAGGGTGCAATGCATCCGCCTCGACGTGAGCGATACCACCGCTTTTGACCGCGCCTTCGACCGCGAGACGAGCGGTCGCTTCCACCGGGGCACGAGCGGAAAACTGCGCCAGCAGACGGCACGCTGGATCAGCCTGCACCGCACGCTCTCGGATCTGGTGCCCGCCGAACATCTGCTCGCAGTCATCGACGCCAACCAGCCGCTGGCGGACGTCGTGAGCGATCTTGCTATGACCCTGCGTAGCGCGCTTGAAGGGCAGCGCCCGAGCGCATAGATTCCGCACCGTCCAATCACTGCGAGACCGCCGTGGGCCGAATCTTTGAAGTCAGAAAGGCGACGATGTTCGCCCGCTGGAACCGCATGGCGAAGCAGTTCGCCAAGATCGGCAAGGACATCACCATCGCCGTGCGTGCCGGCGGCTCCGATCCGACCAGCAATCCGGCGTTGCGCCGCGTGATCCAGAACGCGCGCTCGATCAACATGCCGAAGGACAAGGTCGAGGCAGCCATCCGGCGCGCCTCCGGGGCCGACGCCAAGAACTACGAGATCGTGATCTACGAGGGCTACGCGCCGCACGGCGTTGCCGTGATCGTGGAAACCGCGACCGACAACACCAATCGAACGGTCGCCAACGTTCGCAGTATCTTCAGCAAATACGGCGGCAACCTTGGCACCACCGGCAGCGTCGAGTTCCAGTTCAAGCGCATGGGGGTATTCCGCCTGAATCCCGCGGGCATCGACTCCGACGATCTCGAACTCTTTCTGATGGATCACGGCCTCGAAGAAATGGGGGAAAGCAGCGGCGAGAGCGGCGAACCTCAGCTCGTCGTGCGCTGCCTGTTCGAGGACTTTGGCGACGTGCAGAAAGCGCTGGAGGACCGCGGCATTGAACCGATCTCAGCCGAGGTCGAGTACGTCTGCGTCACGCCGACCGAGCTGCCGGAAGCCGAAGCGACGGAAGCGCTCGAGCTGATCGACAAGCTGGAGCAGGACGAAGACGTGCAGCGCGTGTTCCACACGGTGGCGTAACACCACCGCGTTAACGCGCCTCCGGGTTCGATGCGATGACGACCGTACGCTCGAGTCCGGCTGCGCGGTCCTGCAAAGCCGCCCGATAGGTCGGCACCTGCTCCATTCCGAGCATCGCACTGGGTCGGGGATAGCGCATCACCGCGATCGTGTTCCAGCGCCCCTGCGTGGGTCCCGCGTCTGGCGCCCGCACCACCGCATCAACCTTGCCGACAAAAATCAGCTGCGCACCGCTCCGATACGCGGTCTGCAATGCGACCAGTCCGTAGCGGCCATACGCCTCTGCACCTGACAGGGTCGCGCCTGACGCGGCGGGCACTTTTACGCCGGGGGTGTACGCGGCCTCCGCGCGATACGCGAGCCAGTTCACCATCGCAGGCGCCAGGGTCGCCGGTGCCCCCAGGATTGCCGCCATCTGCTCGCGGGTCGGCAACCCCTCAGCGCTGGGCGCGCTCTCAGGGTGCGTGCGCTCGGCGAAGGTGTCCGCGGTTTCGGTCATGGGCGGAACCGATGCCAGCCCGCTGCGCGCCAGCAGCTTCAAGGCACCGAGTACGATCCGCGGTGGGCGCTCAAGCGTGAGCGAAAGAATCTGCGCGTCTTCGACTAACTCGGCATAGCGCCGACGATCGAGTGGATCCACGATATCGCGCGTTCCCTGCAACACGGCAAAGGCATGCCAATAGGATTCCGCAGGCCCGATCACGGGGAATTCCGCACGGCTGGACCAGTGCAGAGCAACGCCCGGGACGAGCAGTTCGGACCACGGTACCACTGATTCTTCAGCCGGACCCGAGAGTGGAACGGACTCGGATGCCCCGCCTGCATCCGCCAGGCGCAGAGCCACGAACCACACGGGACCATCGCCCGACGCAAGCTGTGACGAAGGTTCGCGTGCGCCAACCGCAAATAGCCCAGCGACCGCCAGGGCGGCAACTACCAGAATACCGAGCAACACCATCACCACCCCACCTGCACGTCTGACCGTCACCGGTAACCTCCCCGTTTCACGCGCCAGCTTCCGGCAGCGGATCAATCGCCCAAGGCCGAACCCGCTGCGGCACGATGCGCAGGATCACCCGCGTGCCGCGGCCATCAAGCCGCGAGAGCATGGCATCCGCCTGATCCGGTTCGAGATATCGGCGCACGATAGCGCGAATGCACACATCGTCGCTGTCATCGACAATCTCGGCACGACCTTCAATGGCCACGCCGCGATAGGGCATGTCCTTGGTGTCGACAATGAAGGACACGCGCGGATCCTCGCGCACGTTGCGCGCCTTGTTTCGCGCCGCCGGTGTCGAAACGATGATGTGATCGTCGAGAAAGCCGTACCAGGTCGCCGACGTGATGGGGTGGCCATCCGGACGCAGGGTTGAGATCACGCAGGGCACCCGCATGTTTTCGAGAAACGCCCGAATCGCGGGCTCGAGAACGGTCATGGCAAAAGCTCCGATCGCATCAGTGCACTCCGTGCATCCAGCGCCGCAGAGTGGGCGATATGAGGAAGATAAAAAATCCGATGAGAATCGGCACCACCGTAAGCGCCAGGTAGAACCCGGGCAGTCCGGGAATGAGGAAGGTCCACTCGCCGCGCTCAAGCGCGACCGAGCCGTGCGCAACCAGACCCGCCAGCAGATTCGAAAGCGACATCGAGAAATACCAGAGACCCATGAGCAGCGCCTGCAAGTGCAGGGGTGCCAATTTGGTCACCATGGAAAGCCCCACCGGCGAAAGACAGAGCTCGCCCCACGTGTACACCACATAGGTGATCAGCAGCCAGTGTGCACCCGCCAAACCGCCGTTGCGCGTCTCGAAGGCAGCACACACCATGGCGAGAAACGCGAGGCCAAGCAGCCAGAGTCCGATGGCGAACTTCATCGGTGCGGATGGATCACGTCCTTGCCGCGCGAGCCAAGGCCACAGCAGAGCAAACAGGGGAGCAAACAAAACCACCGTCGCCGGATTGATCGCCTGAAACCAGGAGGCGGGAAAGGGTTGTGCCAACAGCCCCCAAAGCGTCCGATCCGTGTGTTCCGCCGCGAACACGTTCATCGAACTGCCCGCCTGTTCAAAGGCGGTCCAGAACGCGATATTGCCAACGAAGGCCAGCACCAGAATGACGCGAATACGATCCCAGGCGCGGCTGTCGAGGGCACTCGACAGAGTTGTTGCCAGGGATAGCTGCGTGGCTGTGCTCACGGGCGGCAAACCAATGTTTGCGAGATAACGGGGTCGCAAACGCTGATAGCCGAGAATGCCGATAACCATGCCTACGGCAGCAGCGCCAAAGCCCCAGTGCCAGCCCACCGTCTCGCCGAGCGTTCCCGCGACCAGCGGCGCCAACACCGCCCCCAGATTGATCCCCAGATAGTAAATGGTGAAGCCGGCATCGCGCCGCGGGTCTTCAGCCTTGTAGAGCTGCCCGACCATCACGGCCGCGCACGGCTTGAAGAAGCCCGTTCCGATAACGATGAGCGCGAGCCCTGCGATGAAGCAGAGGAGTTCCGGCGCGCCCGACTCGAGCGTCACCGCGCTGGCGGCGCCATTGTCCAGCCACTCCGAGAGCGCAAGCAGCACATGACCGGCCGCGATGATCCAGCCGCCAATGACAAGGGAGCGGTGGGTGCCGAGCAGCCGGTCTGCCAGAAGCCCACCAAGAATGGGCGTGAGATAGACCGCCCACGTGTAGATGCCGTAGAGGAGGTAAGCCGCCTCCTCGCTCCAGCCAAACCCGGGATTGGCAGATCCTGCCGGGGTGACAGCCTCGGTGCCGGCGATGAGGTACAGCACAAGGAGCGCGCGCATGCCGTAATAACTGAAGCGCTCCCACATCTCGGTGATGAAGAGAACCCAGATGCCGGGAGGCTGCTGCATGTACTCGCTCGTAGACGTTCGCGACCTGGCGAGCATAGCAGAGCCCAAGCCCCTTCCTGACAGGCGAATGAGGCGTGTCGTTAACCGAGAAGGCTAGTGTCCTGGCCCCGTTGCCTCGCCACGGGCATGAACGCAGACGCCTTCCACCCAGGTCTGCTCCACCGCGATGGCGCCGATCTGATCAACCGGGACACGGCGTGGATCCGCGGCAAGCACGACAAAATCGGCCAACTTACCGACTTCGAGCGATCCGATCTCGTGATCCGAATGACACTGCCAGGCGGCATCAATCGTCATTGCACGGAGCGCAGCCTCTACCGACACGCACTCCTGCGGCGCCAGCGGGTGCTCGGGATCGCGCCACAGCGCGCGGGTCACCGCGTTCTGGATGCAGCGCAGCGGCCCCATCTCGGTCACCGGTTCATCCGAGTGCAACGTCCACCGAATTCCCGCCGTTTCACAGGCGGCGGTCCGGTCGAGCAACGCCGCCTTGTCAGGGCCGAAGATCACGTCACGAAAAGCCTGTCCCCACCAGTAGACGTGACCGATGAGAAAACTGGGGCTGACGCCCAGCGCGCGCATGCGCTCGATGTGCTCATCATGCAGGATCGAGCAGTGTTCGATGCGGCAGCGGCGGCCCGCGACATCAAGCCCGGCCGCCGCTGCCGCGGCAAAGGCGTCGAGCGTGTTATCGATCGCCCGATCACCGTTGGCGTGGATCGCCACCTGCCACCCTTCCGCCAGCCGCTGCAGCACCTTGTCGCGCAGCGCGTCCGCCTGCACATAGGCGATCCCCGCATGATCGGCGTTCCGGTAGGGATCCCGCTGCAGACCCGTGAGCCCCTGATTCGAACCATCGGAGACAATCTTCCAGCCTGTCGCCCGCATCCAGGCATCACCATCCCCGCAGGCGATACCCGCGCGGTCCCAATCCGCAGCACGGGCATCACCCAGGGAATACCGGAAGCGACACGTCATGGCACCGCTTTCGCGAAGCCGCGCATAGAGCGCGAGCTCGGCAGCGCCCTGCATCAGCCCCGTGCCTTGGTCACATACAGTGGTAAACCCTACCCGGTTCGCCCGACGTAACACGGCGAGACACGCCTCCGCTGGATCCGCGTTGCGCAACGCAGTGTTGTGTCGAGCCACTAAAGCGATCGCTGCCCCCCCTTTCAACACGCCGTTCGGCGAGCCGTCAGCTTCGCGACCGATCTCGGCCCCCGATGGATTCGGCGTGTCCGCGCCGATGCCTGCAAGCTTCAAGGCAAACGAATTGCAGTAGGCGATATGCAGCGATGCGTTGTAGATGAGTATCGGGTGGGTATCGGAGACCGCATCGAGCAGGTCTCGCGTAAGTTCCCGGGGCCCCGACTGGAGCGAAGGGTCAAACTGCCGACCCACAACCCAGTCTCCCGCTCTTGTCGCCGCAGTCACACGGCTCAGCGCCAGAAGAGCTTCATTCACGGAGGGATAGCGGAACGGGCCAAGGTTCTCGCAATGCTCGAGCAGCGCAATGGGTATGAGGTGCAGATGCGGCTCGATGAATCCGGGCAGCACGGTGCGACCGCCGCAGTCGACGATCACAGAGTCCCCATCGGCGAATGCCTTCGCTTCGTCCCTGCGGCCAACATGGACGACACGTCCATCGCGAATAACCATCGCCTCCGCTTCGGGCGCCAGCGCATTCATGGTGAGGATGGAGGCATTGACCAGAATCAGCGTGCCGACCTGCGCGGGGCGCGGCACACGAGCTATCCCGGAGGGCGCGACATCCAGTCTGCCGTAAGTGGCTTCGAGCACCGCGGGCAGCATCGGCGCACAGCAAGCACACCCATGAACATCGTGTCCCAAAGCGAAGAGCCCGTCGGGACGTCTGTCAGCACCCGCCGTCAGGTCGAACATGTAGAGCCTGCTTCGCGATGAAAGGTGGATATCGCCGCTGCGGCGCGGACCGGTGCCCGACGGGCCCGCACCGTGCCGCTAGCTCGCAAGGGGCGAGGTAACGTCGCGGTAGGACACTTCGAGCGATGTGACGACATCGATCACCGTTGGTCTGCCGCAGGCAATGGCCTCGCGAATCGCGTGCTCAAGCTGATCGGGCTCCGTCACCCGAATGCCATGACACTGCAGGCTACGAGCGATTGCCGCGTGGTCGAAGTCGTTGAACTCAGCTGCGAACGGTCCGCCGCCATGGAACACCCAGCCCAACGCGCTGTTGTTGAAGACAACATTGATGATCGGAATGTTCTGTTCGACCGCGGTCATGAGCCCGTTCATGGTCATCGCAAAGCCGCCATCACCACAGATCGCCACTACTACTCGATCCGGATGCACGAGTTTGGCGGCAAGCGCTGCCGGGATACCGAAGCCCATCGGTCCCGCGCCGGCTGCCTGCAGAAAACCGTTCGCTGAGCGGTTCTGGTAAAAATGCGTCATGAGAATGCGGTTCTCTCCGGCATCACAGGTGACGATGGCGTCGTCCGGTAACACACGGCGCAACGCGCCGATGACCCGCTGCGGAAGAATGGGCACATCGTCCGCGAGGTAAGCAGGCGCATCGAAATACCCGTGTTCGGTCCTGAGAGCGCGCACGCGCGCACTGCCCCGCTCGAGCCGGCCAGCGACAGCAACACTGCCCTCAGCCGCCACGGCCTCACGCAGCTGCGCAAGCGCCTGGCCGGCATCGCCGATCAGCACGTGCTCAGCGGGGAACGTCCATGCGGCGTTACGCGGCTCGATATCAATCTGCACGAAGGTCTGCCGGGTCGGATCAAGCAGCGCCGGGTTCGCGCGGGCGGTGTCCGAGATACCGAGCTTCGACCCCACCACGATCACCACATCGGCTTCACCGACAGCGGCGTTCGCTGCGGCAATACCAAACGTGCCGAATACGCCCAACGCGAGCGCATGGCTTTCGTTGAACGTGCCCTTGCCCGAGGCGCTCGTGACCACAGGCGCGCCCAGTGTTTCGGCGAAGCTCTGCAGCGCCGGAAAGGCATTGGCGATGCGCACCCCGTTGCCCGCGATGATCACGGGGCGGCGCGCTTTGCTGATCGCATCCGCCGCGGCAAAGAGCGCCTTGGGCTCGACTGGGCCCGGGCTGCGCGGCAGATAAGGCGCCGTGCGGTACAGCGCGGGTCGGGTCTCCGGGCCCACCGTGCCGGACAAGGCACCGGCGGCATACAGCACGGTGACCGGGCCGGGCTGCCCGGACAGCGCGTGCTTGATCGCAAGCTGGGTCGCCTGCACGCCCGCCGCAGGTTCGTGCGCCTCGAGCACCTGTTTGGTCACGGCGGCAAAAGCCTGGCGCGCATTCCAGGTGCCATAATCACCCGTGCCTGCCTGGTAGGGACCGTGCAACCCGTAGCCTGGATTGTCACTGAAGTCTGTCAGCAGCAGCATGGGCGAACTCGACAGGTGCGCCTCGAGGGTTCCAAGCAGGCCATTGCCCAGAATCCAGGGGCCCTGCCCGATGATCACACCGGGCCGCCGCGTAAGCCGACCGTAAACTTCAGCCATCACGCCCGCCAGCGATTCCTCGCGCACGAGCACGGTGCGAAGGGTGTTCTGACGATTGGCGAGGGACATGAACAGACGACCGGTATGACCGCCGGCAATGCCGAAGACCATGCCGATGCCTGCTTCCTCCAGAACCTGAAGGATCGCGTCCGCCGTACGGGTGGTTTCCGTGATCAGTTTGTCAACGCTCATGGGGCTCGTCCTCAGTCGGAGCGGTTCCAGCCGCCGTCGATGGGTATCAGCGCGCCGGTCACATAGTCGGAGAGATCAGTCGCCAGGAATTCGATCACCCGGGCACATTCCTCAGGAGAGCCGTAACGCCGCAGCGCGATGTCGTCCGCTGCGCTGTTACTGCCAGTGGAGCCGCCCACCAGCTTCACGATGCGGGCGGTGGCAATCACGCCCGGCGCGATGCAGTTCACATTGATGCCAAAGGGTCCGAGCTCCTGCGCCAGGTTGCGCGTGTAATGGGCTATGGCAGCTTTCGCCGTTCCATAATGCGCGTAACCTCCGCCCACGCCCGCGACTTTGCCTGCATAGGACGCGACCGTAACAATGCGACCACTGCGCTGTTCACGCATGATGGGCGCGACCGCGCTACAGCAGTGATAGGTGCCATACAGATTCATCTTGAGCACCAGATCGAACAGCTCCGGTGGCACCTTAGAAGCCGTCGTGTCTGCGGGTCGGCCACGACCACCGCCGGCGTTTGCAACCAGCACATCGACCCTGCCCCAGGTACCGCGCACGTCCTCAACCATCGCAAACACGGCATCACGGTCAGCGACATCGAGTTCGAATCCGAGCGCTTCGCCCCCAGCGGCCTGAATCTCGTGCACCGTGCTGTCGGCGGTCATAGCCGCTGCTTCAGCATCGAACTCGGCATAGGAATGCAGATCGACATCGCACACCGCGACTCGGGCACCGAGCCGGGCGAGATGCAGCGCATACGAGCGCCCCAGTCCGCGGCCCGCGCCGGTGACGATGGCTACCTGGCCGTCAAGCTTTCCCATGGCTTTCCCCCGATGACTGATCCGAGCATAGCATCGCCCCGGACCGCTTCGGCAGTCAGCGTTAAAGGAAGTGCGAAAGCGTGGAGAAGCTTGAAGCAGGAAGAGCGGCGCGAGGACCGGGTGGCGCGATACGCCACCCGCGGGTGGCGCACTCGCCACCCGGTCACTGCGGTCAGTGCCCCGAAGACCCGCGCATGGCGCTCGCGATGTCGTCCAGGACTTTCTTGGCATCGCCGAACACCATCAGGGTGTTGTCGGCGGTGTAGAGCGCGTTGTCGATGCCCGCGAAGCCTGTGTTCATGCTGCGCTTGATCGCCACCACCAGCTTCGCCTTATCGGCTTCGATGATGGGCATGCCATAGATCGGGCTGCTCTCAACCGTGCGCGCCGCGGGGTTCACGACGTCGTTGGCGCCAACCACCAGACAAACATCCATCTGCGACATTTCCGGGTTGATGTCATCCATCTCCACCAGCGCGTCGTAGGGAATCTCGGCTTCCGCCAGGAGCACGTTCATGTGACCTGGCATGCGACCCGCGACCGGGTGAATCGCGAACAGCACCTCCACCCCGCGCGCCGTAAGCTGGTCATAGATTTCGCGCACGCGGTGCTGGGCCTGTGCAACCGCCATGCCGTAGCCCGGCACGATGACGACGCGGCTACCCTGACCCAGGAAGTCGGCAACTTCGAACGCCTGCGCGCTCTTCACCGGCTTCGCTTCCGTGGCGACCGCGCCCGCCTTGGGCGCCTGCCCGAATGCCCCGAACATGACGTTGGAGAACGATCGGTTCATGGCCTTGCACATGATCACCGCCAGGATGAAGCCCGATGCTCCGTCCAAGGCGCCCGCGACGATGAGCAGATTGTTGTCCAGGAGAAAGCCCATCGCGACAGCCGCAAGGCCGGCGTACGAGTTCAGCAACGCGATAACCGTCGGCATGTCCGCACCGCCGATCGGAACGATGAGCATGACGCCAAAGACCAGAGCGAGCACGATGATGATCGGGAAGAGGTGCCAGGCGGTCGGATCAATGATCAGTCCAATGGCTGCCGCGATCGCGATGCCCAGAAGTGCAAAATTGACGATATTCTGCCCGCGATAGGTGATAGGCCGAGTCGGGATGACCTCCTGCAGCTTGCCCGCAGCCATCAAACTGCCGGTAAAGGTCAGGTACCCCAGGATGATCTCCAGGGAGATAACCGCCACGCGCACCGGCGTGAGCGCATCCTCCTCGAGCCAGATGATGTACTTCGCCGTTCCGACGAGACCGGCAGCAAGTCCGCCGAACGCGTGCGAGATAGCGGTTCGCTGCGGCACAGCGGTGAGTGGAACGCGCGAAAGCGGAACGCCAACCAGAATGCCGGCAACCGCGGCGAGCGCGATCCAGTGATAGTTGACGATCTCCGGCGTAATGACGGTGCCGAAAATGGCAGCCGCCATGCCGAGCACGCCCGCCAACACGCCCTTGCGTGCCGTCTCTGGCCGATTCAGCCAGCGCAGCGAGAAAATGAACAGCGCTGCTCCGAGCAGATAGCTGATCTGGGTTATGCCCTCCTGGATCATGCTTTCGGCTCCTTCTCCTTGAACATCTTCAGCATGCGGTCAGTAATCATGAATCCGCTCACAATGTTGGTGACGGACGCAAAGACGGCCACCGCGCCGAGAGCGGTTGCCAGCGGATCCGTCTCCTGACCCGCAATGATGATCGAGCCAACAATCGCAATCGCCGATATCGCATTGGTGAGCGACATGAGCGGCGTGTGCAACAGGCGCGATACGTTCTGAATGACCTGAAAGCCGACAAAGGTCGACAGCATCAGGACGAACAGCATCGAGAAGAGGTCCATGTTCTCCATCGGCGAGATCTCCACTGCATTACAAGCAAGACACGCTGCATCGCTACTACCGCGACAATCAGCAGGTGCTTTGCCAAGGGCCGCCGGACGGCTCTCGACTGCTGACCGGAAGGGCGGGGGGCAACGGTACCGTCGCAAACCGCGCATGACAACCATCGCTCTCAGGAGAAATGTAGCCTCACTGTATGTTTTCTGCGCGTGCCGGTATTGACTCCATCAGTTCGAGGTCGTTCGACCGAGCGCCCACGTGCACGCGTGCAGGTAAGCTGTAAGTCCCGATCTTCCACCATCCAGCGGTAACGACTCGAAGGGCATGGGCTGCCCGACGGTCACCCGCACCGGTCGATTCCGATGACCCTGCACCGCGCGCAACAAGAGCGCGAGTCGCAACGGCGCGGCAATGTGGCTTGCGACATGAAACAGGCGATCGTTCTCCCCATGAAAGAAACAGGGAATCACGGTGGCCCGTGTGCGCAGAATGAGCTTGGCGGCAAAGGTAGTCCACGGCAGGTCGGCAAGGGGCCCGAACCCAAAGCGCGAGCGCGTGGACACACCACCGGCGGGAAAGATCAGCAGGGGAATGCCAGCGGCAAGCGCTTCTTCTGCCAACTGCTTGGAGCGGATGTTGGCGCGCCTGGCCGCGGCGGTCGGGGCGAAATCCACGGGGAGCAGAAGCGGTGCAAGCTCGCGATCCTGGTACAGAAGCGCATGGAGCATGATGCGGAACTCACCGCGCGCGCGGCGCCCGAGTTCACACAGTGCGAGCCCATCCACAATGCCGAACGGATGATTGGCAATGAAAACGAGCGGTCCATCGATGCGCAAGTCTTCCGGCTGGGTACCCGCAATCTCGAGTTCTATGCCCGCCCGAGCCAACGCTGCACCAAAAAAACCCGGCGCAGGCGCGCCCTCGGC
>DMUF01000072.1 GCA_003476445.1 Gammaproteobacteria bacterium
GGCTCGGGCTCTGGCTCGGGCTCGGGCTCGGGCTCGGGCAATACCTCCAGCGCCGGCTTGGCTTCGGTTGTGCGTGTCTCAGATAGAAGCTCGAGGAGCATGCGCTCGACTTCAGCCAGAGCGGTATCCACCGGGGGAAGCACCAGCGCACGCCCCGGGAGCAGCGTTGTCGCGACGAAGGGGCGTCTGCAGGTACCGCAGGTCAACGCCACATCGCGCGCGCCCGCGAGAGGCGGCGAACCATCAGCGTCGTATACCGCGAACGTGGTCGCGCAGTGCGGGCAGCGGGCCAAGCGCGGAACACTGTCATCAGCCAGGCTGCGACCCTCGAGGCGCAGCCATCCGTCCTCGTCCACTACCGGGGCGAAGCTAAGCGCGGGATACGCCGCCATGACGCGGTCGCCCTGGTCGGCGAGCAGCCCCGACAGCACCAGGACGCCTCCGGGCGCAAGCAGCCCGCCAAGCTGCGGCGCCAGTTCGATGAGCGGATTGGCGAGGATATTGGCCACAATGACGTCGAACCGGTCTGCTCCGGTCGCGGCATCCATTGCCGCCGAATCCATGACGGAGAGCTGCGGCGACGTGATCCCGTTGAACGCAGCGTTTTCCAGCGTCGCCGCAAGCGCCTGCGGATCATGGTCGACAGCAACCACGCGCTCTGCGCCCAGAAGACACGCCGCCAGAGCGAGGATCCCCGACCCGCAGCCGAAGTCGAGTACGCGGCGACCCGCAAGCGGCGCAGACGCGAGCCACTCCAGACACAGCCGCGTGGTGGGATGCGACCCGGTGCCAAAGGCGAGCCCGGGATCCAGCCGCAGCACAGGGAGATCCATGGCTGCCGCAGGCACCTCCTCATCGCGAGGAAGCACCCAGAGACCATTACCAAAAACAGCTCGCACGGCATGCACCCGCCACCGCGACTGCCAGTCGTCATCCTTGACGAAGCCGGTTTCGACAACGTGACCGCCGCGCGCAACCACGTCCTCGCCTACCGCGGCCATATCGGCATCCGGCTCAAACAGAGCCTCCAACCGAACCGCGGACCAGAGCGGCTGCGCCCCGGGGTCGGGCTCGAGAATGTCTTCATCACCTCCGGGCAGGAAAGTGACGGCCACCGCGCCCAGCGCTTCCAGCCGATCACCCATTTCTTCGGCAGCGCCCTCGGGCACCTCGATCGTCAACGCGAGCCAGGCGCTCATCGTCAGATCAACTCAGGCCGCAGGCGCCGGCAGTGACGCCAACGCGTACTGCAGCGCGTACTCGTAACCCAGAGCGCCAAGACCAGTGATCACGCCTCGGGCCACGTCGCTCAGGTAGGAGTGGTGGCGAAAGGTCTCGCGCGCGTGGACATTGGACAGATGCACTTCGATGAAGGGAATGGACACGCCGAGCAGCGCATCCCTGAGTGCGACACTCGTGTGCGTGAACGCGCCCGGGTTGAAGATGATGAACTGCACCGCTTCCTGCCGCGCGGCATGGATACGATCCACCAGGGCGTGCTCGGCGTTGCTCTGAAACACATGCACCTCGTGCCCGGATGCTGCGCCAATCGCCTTCAGCCGCGCTTCAATATCGGCCAGGGTGGTTGCTCCGTAGATACCCGGTTCGCGTGTACCCAGCAGATTGAGGTTCGGTCCGTTCAGGACCAGCAGAGCCGCCATGTGTCACGTGCTCCCGTCGTCGACGGAGTCACTGTATCAATAGTCGTCGCCGATTTCCCGAGGCAGGTCCGTGGCCGACCGCGTTACTGCAGCCACCGCGGGAGCCGCCGCGGCAAGAGCGAGAACGCGATCGAGATGCTGCGCGAGAGCTGCTGCATCGATCTCGCCCTGAACCCGCGTCCCCGGAAGCTCAGTCCCGTTCGGGCCAAAGAAGACCAGGCTGGGGGGGCCAAAGAGACCAAGACTTTCCAGCAGGGCGCGATCCGCCGCGCTGTTGGCGGTCACGTCGACCTTCAGCTGCACGAAGCGCGAGAGGCGCGACCCAACCTCCGGAACCGGATACACCGTGCGCTCCATCACCTTGCAGGAGATGCACCAGTCGGCATAAACGTCCAGCACCACCGGCCTGTCGGCGCCGCCAGCAGCTGCTACGCGCGCACGCAATGTCGCCAGATCCGCAACGACTTCCCAGCCCGCAGCGGGCTCCGTCGCCGCGGGTGTCGCACCAAAAACTGCGAGCGGTCGCAGCGGATCCTCGGCGCCTCGAGCGGCTCCCACGAGGAGCAGCACGCCCCAAACGACGCCCATGACGCCGAGCGCCTTCCAGAGGTGACCGAATCCGCGCCGCTCGGAGCGGTCAAGCGCCCCGAGCGCGACGCCCGCACCAATGGCAAGGGCAGCCCAGAGCACCAGGGCGACGGCCGACGGCACGACGCGCTCAAGCAACCAGATTGCCACCGCGAGCAGCCCGACACCGAACACGGCTTTCACCGCGTCCATCCAGGGCCCACTGCGCGGCAGCAGGTGACCACCGCTCGCGCCGACAATGACAAGCGGAACCCCCATGCCCAGACCAAGCGCCAGGAGCGCAACGCCCCCGAGCACGGCATCCCCGGTCGTACTCAGGTACAGCAGGGCGCCCGCAAGAGGCGCCGAAACACAGGGCGATACCACGAGCGCCGACAAGGCACCCATCACGACGACGCTTGCGTGACGACCACCGCCCACCCGGGCACCCGCTGCGTCCAGTCGATCCTGCAGAGCTTGCGGCAGGCGCAGTTCCCAGTAACCGAACATCGACAGGGCAAGGGCAACGAACAGCAGGGCAAACGTGCCGAGGACCAGGGGTGTCTGCAGTGCCGCCTGCAGATTGAGTCCGGCACCGAACAGTCCGATGAGCGTGCCCACCGTGGCGTACGTAAGCGCCATGCCGAGCACATAGGAGATCGATAGCGCCACCGCCCGACCGCGGGTGATGGTTTCCCCGCTGCCAACAATGATGCTCGAGAGGATGGGAACCATCGGCAGGACACAGGGCGTGAACGCGAGCCCAATGCCGCCGATGAAAAAGAGCGCAATAGCGGTCAGCAGACTCCCGTCTGCAAGCACCGCCGCAAGACGACGATCCTCGGTTACGCCTTCCCCACCGGCACCGGACCGAGCGGACCCCGCCGTCGCGCCGGGGCCACTGTCGACGGCCGCGCGCTCGCCCGACCCAGCCGGGTCGCTCGCGCCGAGATCCACCGCTACCCAGCGCGTCTCCGGTGGATAGCAAAGTCCGGCGTCGGCGCAACCCTGCCAGGTGATCCCCACGTCGAACCGACCGGGCTCAAGAATCGGCAGACGAACCTCAAGGGCGTCTCGATAGATCTCCACGTCCCCGAAATAATCATCAGTCTTCGGCGTGCCCGGCGGAATCTCGAGCGCACCCAGCGCATCCGCTCGCGCGGGACGGGTGACCGCGGCAAAGGGGTGCCGATAGAGGTAATAGCCCTCCGCGATGCGAAAGCGCGCGACGATCACCGCGCCCGCGTCACCTTCCTCAACACTTGCGGCAAACTCAAACGCCTCATCGACCGGCAGAAAGCGCGGGCTATCCCCGAGCAGTCCGGACGCTGCGCTGCGCTCGAAACCCGCCGCGCCGGCGAGCGACGCTGCGAACAACAGCAGCGCGAGAGCAACAATTCGATTCGATAACGACACGCTGTGCTTCACCCTATAGCTGGGAAGTTCGGCGACAAAACTCATCGACCGCTTTGTTCCCGGTGTCTCGGACCGCCGCGGTTCGCGTGGAGTTCCATCCACGACCGCGGCACTATACCCCGCCGCGACCCCGCGACGCGGCACAGAAAGTTTGCTCAGGGCGCATGAAAATGTATCGCGTGATCGCCTTCATGGCCCTGCTGGTCGGCACCTTGGCAGGGCTCTCCGGGTGCAGCACGGTGCCACTCGCCTGGCCACCGGAGTGGATGCCAGGCGCTTCGTCATCGCCCTCGGGAAGCGTGCCGGCTCCTGCGCCTGCACCACCTGCCGCCTTGCCTGCCGAACCGGTGGAGCCAGCCGCACCCGCAGCGCCTTCCTCCACGCCCGCCGAGGGTCCCGTCAGCGTGACCGCGGGGACAGGCAGCCTGGTCCGACAACCTGATCTGGCCCCGGCAGACGCTGCTGAGGTCAAGCGGCTGGTGCGATCGGCCCAGTACGCGCTCACCGACGGTCTGCTGATCGATCCTCCGGACCAAAGCGCCCTGCGCTTTTACCAGCGTGCGCTCGAGATCGACCCCGACAACACCGACGCCCGCTACGGCATCGAAAGTATCGTCGACCAACTCGTCGCACGGGCGCGCGCGGCTGCTGAGCGCGGCGACTTCGCATCAGCCCGCACGATCCTTGCGCGCGCAGCCCAGATCGATGCGGAGCACCCAGCGGTCCGACCGGCGCAGAACGAGCTGGATCTGCTCGAGCACGCGCGCCGTAACGTCTACCGACTCGACCCTGCGGCTCTCGCACAGAGCGCAGACTCAGCCCGGAGCCAACTGCTGGCAGCCGGGCGCTCCAGCCGCGCAGACGGCTGCCGCGCCATCATCTATGCGCGCAACGACACCGAAGGGCGGGCCATGTACGACGTCATGAGCGCCTCCTCAGGGACCGCGCGCATTCGGGCGGAGCTTCGCATCGCCGCGTCCCCACGCGTGGAAACCCTGTGTTTTGACGGAGCCCACTGACTATGCGAGCCGGTATCAGCACCACTCTGATCTTCGCCAGCCTGTTGTTGTTGAGCGCCTGCGGCACCCCGGACGAGCCAGCCGCTCGCGAATCCACACTCGCGGTAACTGACGCCAGGATTCGCATGCCGGCCGCGGGCATGGACATGACGGCGGCCTATCTGACGCTTCGCAACGATACGGCGACAGCGTTCGAGATCGTGGGTTTCGAGAGCCCGGTGACGGACCGAATCGAACTGCACACGATGATCCAGGACGGCGACATGATGCGCATGCGTCGGCTGGACCGAATCACCGTACCCCCGGGCGAAACGCTCGCGCTTGAACCCGGGGGACTACACCTCATGATCTTTGCGCTGCCGGACCCTCTGACGGTTTTCCACGCCACCCTGATCGGGGCAGATGGGCGTACTCTCCCGGTTGAATTTGCGGTCGTACCACGCGGAGGACACTGACGATGAGCCTTAAGGACCGATTGTCGAAGCGACTACCGGGCTGGATGCGTCGCGGAGCGACCAATCCCACCGATCCGGTCACATCACACGTCAGCCCCTGGTGGCGCGTCACGATCGCGGTTTTGGGTCTGTGGCTGATCGGCGCGGGTGCGGCCGGCATCTGGTGGAGCAACGAACCGTCGATCTTCGACCCTGTCGCCGCCGCAGAGACCAGCGCGGCTGAGTCGGGCCACAAACTCGTCACCGGGTACACGACCACCAGCACCGTCATCAAGATGGCCCGCGGTCTGCTGAACAAACCCGGCGGCTATCTGTCGAACGACGTGATGCCCCCGGGGCTCTGGCTCGACAACATGCCGAACTGGGAATTCGGTGTTCTCACGCAGCTGCGGGACGTCTCCCGCGCCTTCCGCATCGACTTTTCGCGTAGTCAGTCTCAGTCCAGCGAAGATCCGGATCTCTCCATCGCCGAGGGCAAGTTCTTCTTCGACAACTCGAGCTGGGCTTTCCCGCCCTCGGAGCAGGAATATCAGGACGCGATTGGTCTGTTTGATCACTACCGTGACCGCCTTGCCGGGCAGCGCTCGCCGCGAGCCAGGTTCTACGCGCGGGCGGACAACCTGAATCAGTGGTTGCAGGGCGTTGAAACGCGGCTCGGGTCGCTGTCGCAGCGTCTTTCAGCCAGCGTCGGCAAGCGCGCCCTGATGCTCGATGGCACCGTGTTGCCCGGTCCTGGCGAGGGCGAAGTCCGCACGCCCTGGGTCGAAATCGATGACGTATTCTACGAAGCGCGCGGTCAGGCCTGGGCACTGATCCATCTGCTGCATGCCGTCGAACACGACTTCGCCGATGTACTCGCTGACAAGAATGCGCGCGTGAGCCTGCAGCAGATCATCCGCGAACTGGAACCGACCCAGGACGCGGTATGGAGTCCGTTCATTCTGAACGGCAGCGGCATGGGACTGCTTGCCAATCACTCGCTTGTAATGGCGTCGTATCTCTCCCGCGCCAACGCCGGGATCAGCGACCTGCGCCGCCTGCTCGCTCAGGGCTGAGTGCGGTGCCGCGTGCAGGGCGCCGCGGGTCCGCAAACCGTGGCGCTCAGCTCGCCTGCTGCTCCTTGATCCAGGCATCCACCGTACGCTCGAGTATGTCGAGCGGCATGGCGCCGTTCATGAGCACCAGCTCATGGAATGCTCTGAGGTCGAAGCGGTCCCCCAGCGCAGCCTGCGCACGCTCCCGACAGCGCAGCATGGCGAGTTGCCCCACCTTGTAGGCGGTCGCCTGACCCGGCCAGACCACATACCGCTCGATCTCTCGCTCAACGTCGGCTGCGCTGTTACTCGTGTGAGCAAGCATGAACTCTATGGACTGCTCGCGGGACCAGCGCTTGTGGTGCATGCCCGTGTCGACCACGAGTCGAACGGCGCGAAACATCTCGTCATTGAGCCGTCCGAGATTGCCGAGCGGATCCAGAGCGTACAGGTTCATGTCAACCGCAGCGACGCGCTCGGCATACAGCGCCCAGCCTTCGGTGTAGGCGGAAAAGGGCGACATGCGTCGCAGCAAGGGCACGTCTTCAATCAGCTGACCCACCGATACCTGAAAGTGATGTCCAGGCGCCGCCTCATGATAGAGCAGCGTCGGCAGCACCCAGCGCGGGTTGTCCGCCGTATCCTTCTGATTGATGTAAAAACGACCCGGTCGCGAGCCGTCAAGAGCGGCGGCCTGATAGTAACCGCCAGCCGACCCGTTCTCTGCGTAGGGCGGCACCCGCACAATCTCAAGGAGCTGGGTGGGCAGGGTGATGAAGAACTCGTCCGCCTGCTCCATGAGCGCAGCGTTGAGCTCGCGCAGATAATCCAGCATCGCCGCGCGACCCGCATCGTCATTCGCGAAGAGGTGTTTCGGATCGGCTGCCAGCGCACGAGCGCGCGCGCCGACCGAGCCTTCGGTCAAACCCTCCGCGTCGAGAATCGCGTCCATTTCCTTCTCGATCCGCGCCACCTCCGCGAGCCCGAGCGCGTGGATGTCCTCCGCGCTCAGGGTGGTCGTGGTATTCGACCTCAGCGCTGCGGCGTAGATGGCTTCTCCCTCCGGAATGCGCCAGATACCCGCGTCGTGAGAGGCGTTCGTTGCCATGTCTTCGAAGAGCGTGATCAGTTGGTCGTACCCGGGCAGTACCCTGCTCTCGACGTGCTCACGCGCCGTTTCGAGATACGTCTGCCGCGCGTCGGGCGAAAGCTCCTCGAGTCCGTCGAGCTTTGGTGCGAGGGAGGTTACGAGTACATTGTTGGCAGCGCCGCCTTCTCCAAACGCGCGCAGGGCGGTCAACGTCTTGGCGATGATGAAGTCTGGCGGAGTGACACCTGCCGCCCGATCTTCCTCGATGCGCACGCGGGTCTCTTCGAGCACTCTGCCGAACTCCGCGACCCGCGACAGATAGCGTCGCACGCTGCGTTCGTCGACGATCACATGGGTGTCGGTCAGGAATTGCGGCAAGTCGACCGTTACCCCGGAGATCTGATTCACGCGGTAGCCGCCGTGAGCGAAGGCGGACTGGCGGATCATGTCGTCGAGGAACCACTGCGCGATCTCGAGACTGAGGCGCTCCTGTTGATCGAGCGTTGCGGCATCGAAGCGATCCAGTCGCGCGCGCGCCGCCTTCACCCTTTCGATCTGCTGCAGTTCACCGGCGCGGGTGTAGTCGCCGAGCTTGCCGCTGTGGAAGTCGAGCGGCGTGTTATCGATCAATCCGACGCCGGTCAAAAGTTCGGGCGTATCGAGCGCGAACTCTGCTGTGAACTGGTTGATGACATTGTTGACGGTGACAGGATAGAACCAGAACCACACCGACGCGCCGCCGGCGCCAACAACCAGCAGCAGCAACAATCCGCCCAGAGCCTTGGCAGCAAATCGCATGTCGGCGCGTTCCTCTTCTGTTTCCTGACTCAGACCTCGAATGCCGGCAGTTTCTTGGCTACCAGCTCGTTCTTTAGCCGCACGTACTGCGGCAATCCGTCGCGGTACGGAGGATAGTCCTCGCCAGCCACCAGCGGCGCCAGATAGCGGCGTGCCGCCGCGGTAATGGAGAAGCCGTCGCGGCTGATGAAGCTGCGCGGCATTTTCCGCTCCACGTTTGCGACCTTGTCGAGGGGGACCGCGTCGATCGTCCAACGGTAGGGAACATCGCGCTTGCGCACGATCACTGGCATGACCGCGTTACGACCCGCGAGCGCGAACTCCACCGCAGCCTTGCCTACGGCATAGGCCTGCTCCACATCGGTAGCCGACGCAATGTGGCGCGCCGCCCGCTGCAGATAGTCCGCTACCGCCCAATGGTACTTATAACCCAGCGATTCCTTGACCATGGCCGCGATGGCAGGCGCTACACCGCCGAGCTGAGTGTGGCCGAACGCATCCTTGCCACCCGCATCGGCGAGGAATGTGCCATCCGCATACTGAGCGCCCTCAGACACTACGACGACGCAGTAGCCGCTCGCGTCGACCGACTTCTTCACCTTGGCAAGGAAACGCTCCCGGTCGAAAGCAATTTCGGGGAAGAGGATCACATGCGGTGCATCGCCAGGCGTTTCCTGCGCCAGACCGGCCGCTGCTGCAATCCAACCCGCGTGGCGCCCCATCACCTCGAGAATGAATACCTTGGTCGATGTCTCGCACATCGAAGCCACATCAAGCGCCGCTTCCCGAGTGGAGATCGCGACGTACTTGGCAACGGACCCGAAGCCCGGGCACGTGTCCGTAAACGGCAGATCGTTATCCACCGTCTTCGGCACCCCGACCGCGGTCAGGGGATAGCCGAGCGCGGCGCCAATCTGTGCGACCTTGTTCGCGGTGTCCTGGGAGTCGCCGCCGCCGTTGTAGAAGAAATAACGAATGTTGTGGGCACGGAACACGTCGATCAGACGTTCGTATTCACGCCGGTTCTGCTCGAAGGACTTGAGCTTGTAGCGACAGGACCCAAAGGCGCCGCTCGGCGTATGCCGCAGCGCGGCGATCGCACGCGCCGATTCCTTACCCGTATCGATGAGCTCTTCGCGCAGCGCACCAACGATCCCGTTGCGTCCGGCGAAGATTTTGCCAATGCGATCCTTGTGCGCGCGCGCGGTTTCGATGACCCCGCAGGCGCTGGCATTGATGACGGCAGTAACGCCGCCAGACTGGGCATAAAACGCGTTGGCTTTCGCCATGGTGAACTCCTGGGGGTGAGCAGCCCGAAGCGGCATTTGCGTGACCGATACGGGCGGGTATGTGCGACAATCTCAACGCTATTCTGCCAGACCGGCCATGAAATCCATCATCGAGCTCTACCTTGGTATCTGCCTTCTGCGGCGCAGCCCAGCGACACTGCCGGGTGCGGGGAGCTTTCTTCTCATTGTATTTGCCGTCAACGTCGGGCTGAGTCTGATGATCTCGATGACGCTGGCAAACGCCGCAGATCCGCTGCGCAGTGTGTCGGTGATACTGCTTGGGCAGGCCACCACCGCGGTACTCGTTAAGCTGATGCTCGATGCGCGGCGTGTTGGCGACCGTTTCACCACCACGCTTGCCGCCCTGTTCGGCTGTGATGCGCTGATGACCGTATGCTTCGGGCTTGTGTCGGCGCTCTTGCGCGCCATGGGACCCTCCGGTGTTCTGGTCGCGCTGACGCTGTTCCTGCTCTGGTCTGTCGCGGTCATGGGCTTCATCCTCCACCACGCGCTCAACGTGCGATTCGGCATCGGTGTCGGACTGGCGCTTGCGACCTCGCTTTTGAGCACCACGCTCGGTCAGCTTGCCCTCGGCATCTGAACGGAAGCCAACATGTCAGCACACATCTACTTTCTCGGGATCGGCGGCACGCTGATGGGAAGCCTCGCGCAGCTCGCGCGTGAGCGCGGCTACCGGGTATCCGGCTCTGATCGAGCGTTGTATCCCCCAATGAGCGAACAGCTCGCGGCCGCTGACATCACTCTGTACGAGGGCTTCGACCCGTCCCAGCTCGACCCGGCACCGGATCTCGTCGTCGTCGGCAACGCGGGTCTTCCGCGGGGCCACCCGGGGATCGAGCATGTGCTCGACATCGGGCTTCCTTACATGTCAGGCGCCGAGTGGCTTGGCCGCGAAATCCTGCCCGGACGCTGGGTGCTGGCCGTCGCCGGCACGCACGGCAAGACCACCACCGCCAGCATGCTCACGTGGATTCTGGAGCAGGCGGGTCTTGAGCCCGGCTATCTGATCGGCGGTGTGCCAAAGAATTTCGAGCGCTCGGCACGGCTTGGGGCGACACCGTTCTTCGTGGTGGAGGCGGACGAATACGACACCTCATACTTTGATCGACGCTCCAAGTTCGTGCATTACCGTCCGCGTACGCTCCTGATCAACAATCTGGAGTTCGATCACGCCGACATTTTCCCCGACCTGGCCGCGATCCAGACGCAGTTCCATCAGCTGATGCGGACCGTGCCCGGCGGCGGGCTTGTGATCGCGCCCGCTGACAGCGAAGGCGTCAACGAGATGCTGGATCAAGGCTGCTGGACACCGATCGAACGCGTCGGGCAGCGGCAGCTGCGTCGGCGCCCTCACGACCGCGACAGCGGCGTGTACTGGCATGCAGACGAGATCGAGCACGATCAATCCGCGTTCGACGTATGGCAGAACGATCGCCGCATCGGCCGCATCAAGTGGTCGTTGCAGGGTGAGCACAACATTCAGAACGCGCTCGGCGCGCTGGCCGCTGCGCGCCACGCGGGCGTCCCACCGGAGATCGCGCTGGAGGCGCTCGCGAGCTTCGAAGGTGTGCGTCGCCGGATGGACGTGATTGCCGACGTCCGCGGCACCATCGTGTACGACGATTTTGCTCATCACCCCACCGCGATCCGCGCAACGCTGCAGGGGCTCAGGCGTCGCGTCGGCAACGAGGAAATCATCGCGGTGGTCGAGCCACGAACCCATACCATGTCGCTCGGCACTCTGCGCCACGAACTCACCACGTGCTGCGCCGCCGCGGACCAGGTGTTCTGGTTTCGCGGAGAGAACATCAAGTGGGATCTGCATGAGGTCGTCCAGCACTGCGTGGTGCCCGCCCAGCAGTTCGACAGCATTGACCGGCTGGTCGACACCTTGGCGCGGCTGCCCGACAAGCGGCGCCACATTTTGATCATGAGCAACGGCAGTTTCGGCGGCATCTACAGCAAGCTGCCCGCGCGTCTGCGCGAGTACCGGCAGCGGCCGGAACAGGACTGATCCGACCAGACTGGTTCTGTCCGTGGATACCGGGCTAGACTCCCCCGCTACAGCCAAAGGACGGGGGAGACGTCATGCCGCTTCGTGTATCGCCGTGTCAGATCATCGCCGCGCTGGTGCTTGCGTTCGGCGCAAGCGCTCATGCCGAAGAAAGCTGGTATCCCTCACGCTACGGTGCTGACGACACCATCGGCGCTGCCAATCAGCTGTCCCCCGAAAAAGTTCTCGAAGCCGCCCGCCTCATCAAGACCGGGCGCACCTATGCCCTCGGCGTGGTGACCGGTCCGACCGCGCCTGCCTATCCGCCGCGCCAGTACGCGCTTACGGTGCTGCAACCGGGTGACGGCACCGGCAGCACCATGGGCACCAACAAGGCAACGGGTAACGATGACCTGCTGCAGACCTGGATGGGTATTGGCAGCCAGCTCGATGGCCTCGGCCATATGGGCATCGAGCATCGTTACTACAACGGCCTGCATGCGAAGGACTTCGTCGCCGCTCGCGGACTGGCGAAGCTCAGCACCGACCAGATCCCGCCGATCGTATCGCGCGGCGTTCTCATCGATATGGCCAAGCATCTGGGACAGGCCATCCTGCCGGCCGGTACCGCATTCAATCGTGCGGAAATCGAGGCCGCCGCCAAAGCGCAGGGAATCACCATCGGCGCGGGCGACGTGGTGCTGTTCCATACCGGCTGGTTGAACGTGTCCGAGACCGACGCCGCCCGCTTCATGGCGGGAGAGCCCGGCCTTGGCGTCGACGGCGCGCGTTACCTTGCAGGGCTTGGCGTCGTCGCGGTCGGATCGGATAGCTGGGCGGTGGAGGTAATCCCCCACGAGGATCCCGCGACGGCGTTCCCGGTACATCCCGAGTTGCTCGCGAAGAACGGGGTCTACATCCTCGAGAACATGGATACGCGCAAGCTGGCCGCGGACGGTGTGTACGAATTTCTGTTCGTGCTCGGGCAGCCGCGCTTTGCTGGCGCCGTACAGGCGGTGATCAACCCCATCGCGATCCAGTAACAAGGCAACTCCACCCGACGGACGCAGTGCCATGAAGCCTCTCGACCACAAGCGCCTCGTGATAACGGGCGCGGCCAGCGGTATCGGCCGCGCCACGAGCCTGCTCGCCGCCGCCGAGGGCGCATACGTAGTCGCGGTCGATCTCGCGGACGGTGTGCTCGAAACAGTGCGTGAGATCCGGACAACCGGCGGAAATGCCGTTGCCATGCAGGCCGATGTGAGCGATGAGAATGCCATCGCGGGCTGTATCGACCGCTGTCTGAGCGAGTTCGGGGGGCTCGACGGGGTGTACGCTAATGCCGGCATCGGCGGTGCCGGCAAACCCTTCGCGGACATGACTGCCGCTGACTGGCAACGCACGCTGGCGGTGAACACCATCGGCGTCTTCCTCGCCTTCAAGCAGGCCATACCGCACCTCACGCGCCAGGGCAGCGGCGCTTTGCTGGCAACTGCATCGGTGGCGGGCCTTCGCGCCAACGCGGGCGGGGTTGATTACAGCGCCAGCAAGGCCGCCGTCATCAGCATCGTGCAAACGATGGCCTACCAGTTGTACGGCACGGGTGTGCGTGTCAACGCCATCTGCCCGGGACTCATAGAAACCGGTATGACTGAAGGCGCCTTCGAGCGGGCCCGGGAGCGCGGCACATCCGACCGCATCGGTCAGGTGAATCCCACGCGACGCGCGGGTCAGCCGATCGAGATCGCGCAGATGGCCTGCTTCCTTCTGAGCGACCGGGCATCCTACGTAAACGGTCAGGCGATACCCGTGGATGGTGGTTTGTCCGCTTCGCTGCCGTGGGTTTTTCCGCGCGCGTAATTCAGCCCATGGATGCCGCCACCGAACGCTGATCGGCGAGCACGCTTGCCTCCAGTGCCAGCGCACGGGGCATGAGCCGGGCAAAGAAGAAATCGGCGGTCTGCCGCTTCGCCGCCCCGAACTCATCGTCCGGCGCGAGCGCCGCCATTCGACCCCAGAGCCAGCCCAGCAGGGTATAGCCCACAAGATCAAGGTAATCGGTAGCAACCGCGCCCGGCAGCGCGGGTTCCGCGGCACTGCGGGTGACGAGCGTGGACGTTACACGTCGCAGTCGAGTGAAGGCGTCCGCCACCACGGCGGCGTGTGCGGGCGCGACCGGTTGGGGCGCAAGCTCATCGAGCAGCGCATACAGCACGGCACCACCATCGCGCAGCACCTTGCGTCCGATGAAGTCCATCGCCTGGATGCCATTGGTGCCTTCGTAGATCTGCGCAATGCGCGCGTCACGCACAAGTTGCTCCACACCCCATTCGCGCACGAAGCCATGACCACCAAACACCTGCTGCGCCATCACCGCGCACTCAAAGCCGCGGTCGGTCAGGAACGCCTTGGCGACCGGTGTCAGCAGCTCGGCGCGCGACTCAGCGGCAGCATCTTGTTGATGACGCGCACGATCAAGCGCCATACCCGCCATGAGTCCGAACGCCCGCCCGCCCTCGGTCAGCGCGCGCACGGTGAGAAGCATGCGGCGAACGTCAGGATGCGCAATCAGCGGATCAGCGGCAGCGGCGCGATCTGATGTCGCGATGCGTTCAGAGACCGGTCCACGTCCCTGCAGCCGTTCACGGGCATAGCGCAGCGCCTGCTGCCCCGCGATCTCGCCGGCGCCGAGCCCCTGCAGTCCGACGGAGAGCCGCTCGTAGTTCATCATGGTGAACATGGCGGCGAGACCCTGGTGCGGGGCTCCAAGCAGATAGCCGGTCGCACCGTCGTAGTTCATCACGCAGGTCGCGCTGCCGTGGATGCCCATCTTGTGCTCAAGAGCCCCCGGTGCGAACGCGTTGCGAGGACCAGGCTTTCCGGCTGCGTCCGGCACGAACTTGGGCACGATGAAGAGCGAGATACCGCGCGTCCCCGGCGGCGCATCGGGAAGTCGAGCGAGGACCAGGTGCACGATATTGGACGCCATATCGTGGTCACCGCTGGTGATAAAGATCTTGGTGCCAGAGACCCGGTAAGAGCCGTCGGCCTGGGGCTCCGCGCGGGTGCGCATGAGCCCGAGATCACTTCCGGCATGGGACTCTGTCAGGGCCATCACCCCGGTCCACTCCCCGGCATAAAGTTTCGGCAGATAGAGCGCCTGCTGCTCCGGGGTGCCGTGCGCCTCGATGCAGATGGCTGCACCGACGGTCAGCGTGCCGTAGAGAAAAAGACTCGTGTTGGCCGCCCAGAACATTTCTTCGATCAGACCGGCGAGCGCTTTCGGCATTCCCTGACCGCCATAGAGCGGATTGCCGGAGAGACCGAGCCAACCGCCTTCGGCCAGCGCGGCAAAGGCCGCAGCAAAACCCTGCGGCGTGACCACGCCCCCTTGCTCAAGACGCGCCCCCTCTTTGTCGCCCGATTGGTTGAGCGGCGCCACCACGTTGCCGGCCAGACGACCCGCCTCTTCGAGCACTGCGCGCACCAGATCCGGGGTGAACGCCTGCAGGGAAGGTATCCCCGCCCAGGTGTCCTGCACGCGGAACAGATCGAACAAAAGAAACTCGGGGTCACGAATGGGGGCCTGGTACTGCAGCATGGCGCGCTCCCTTGAAATCGCGGTGTTGATTGCGTTCGCTTGTCGAAGCGATGGATGTTACGGGACCCCGGATCACAATCACATGCAAACCGGGCTTCAGGCTGACACTCGCTGAATGAAAGTAGCCACCTCGTATCGGGCCGAGTTCGCGCGCGGGAAAGCCGAGAAAGCGCACCAGAGCTACTAACGTGCCCCCCAATACTGGTGCATCACCCGCTGCGGGTAAGCGCCATGGTCTCCGTTCCTGTCCTGTTCATGCGGCACGTGTTTCCGGGCGTTTGCATCGCTTGCGCCACGCGTCTCGCCCCTCACGAAACCACTGATCTGTGCCCCTACTGCCGGGCGGACCTGCCTCGGGTGCAGAACCCATGCCCGCGCTGCGCGTTGCCGCGCCCAATCGATCACGCGCCCGAGTGGCTATCACCTGCCGGATCACCCCACTGCCAAACGTGCCTGACCACGCCGCCAGCATTTTCCCGGGCCATTGTTCCACTCCGTTATGAGGGTCTTGTCACCACCTGGATTCATTCGCTCAAGAACCACCTTGGCATGGTCGAAGGGCGGGTGCTGGGTGGGCTGCTCGCAGAGGCGGCGGCGGGGCTCGTGGGCGATGCCAGAGCCCCGGATCTGCTTATCCCTGTTCCGCTACGCTGGTCGCGTCTTGCGCTGCGCGGGCACAATCAGGCGCTCACTCTCGGGCGCCACGTTGCGCGCGCGCTGGGCGTGCCAATCGCTCCAAATGCGGTGCGCCGAGCAGGTCGGGCGCCGTCCCAGCGCGGCCTTGGTCGCGAAGCCCGGCGCGGTAATCTGTCCGGGGTGTTCACCGCCAGCCCAGTCGTAGCTGGGCGGCGCGTGGCTATCGTCGACGACGTGATGACCACCGGCAGCACGGCAGAGGCGCTCGCGAGCACGCTGCTCTCCGCCGGCGCGCACGACGTGCAAGTGCTCGCTGTCGCACGCGCCACGTTGCTGCAAGACGGCCAGCATGGTATTCCCACGCTCTGACGGTGCCGTGGTTCTCGCCGATGAGAGCGCCGGGCCAAATGCCCGCCTCTCCAGGGGCGCCAGGGAGCGACCCACCCATGTCGTCAACGACCACACCTTTCGCAGGGCTTACCCCCGATCTCATCCTTGATGCGGTCGATGCCGCCGGTTTCACGACCACAGGCAGCCTTCTCGAACTCAACAGCTACGAAAACCGCGTCTACCAGGTCGAACTGGAAGACGGCAGCTTTCTGGTACCGAAGTTCTATCGCCCGGGGCGCTGGACGGATGCCCAGATTCTCGAAGAACACACGTTCTCGACCGAGCTCAAAGACGCCGAACTGCCCGTGGTCGCGCCACTCAGCCGGACAGGTACCACCTTGTTTCACCACGCGGGCTTTCGCTACGCCCTGTTTCCACGGCAGGGTGGGCATGCCCCGAACCTTGAAGACCCGGAGAATCTGCGGGTGCTCGCCCGAACCCTGGCGCGTATGCACGCTCTTGGCGCGGTCCGCCCCTTTGAGACGCGACCCACCTTGTCGGTCGCGAGGCTTGGCCGGGAAAGCAGCGAGTTCGTGCTGGCCCACGGCTTCGTACCGCTTGAACTCGAGAAAGCGTACGCCTCCGTGACCGCGCATCTGCTCGAGCGCTGCGAGGGGGTGCTTGAGGATCTGACCAGCGTGCGGATTCACGGCGACTGCCACCCCGGCAATCTGCTGTGGCGCGGCGACGGGCCGCACTTTGTCGATTTCGACGATTGCGTGAATGGCCCGCCGATCCAGGATCTCTGGATGCTGCTATCGGGAGAGCGGGAGGAGCGCGAGGCGCAGCTCGGCATTATCGTGCCGGCGTATGAAACCTTTGCCGACTTCGACGACGAATCATTACGCTGGATAGAAGCCCTGCGCACCCTGCGCATCCTGCACCACGCGGGGTGGATTGCCCGCCGCTGGGACGACCCGGCCTTTCCCCGAGCCTTTCCGGGGTTCGACTCCATGCGCTACTGGTCGAACCATATTCTCGCACTGCGCGAACAGCAGTCGGCCCTCGAGGAACCGGTGCTGCGCGTGCCCTGAGCAGCTGCTTCAGAGACCGTTGTTCGCCACGTTGATCGCCGTGTTGGCATAGCCCGACAGCAGGAAAGGTCGGTCGCTTTGCGGGCAGGTCTCGAGCCGGCGGCTCCAGGTCTGCATGACCCGCGCATTGCCGACGGGCAGCCAGCGCTCTCCGGGAATGCTTCGGGTGTCATGCGCAGCATTCGCTGACGTTTCCGCCGCGAGTGCGAGCGCGTTCGCATGGGTAGGGTACAGGCGCAAGCCGCGGGCGATGGAACGATCCAGTTCGAGCGCGAGCGCATCAGCATCGGCAGCCGAGCTCGAAAGCGGCGCGCCGATATGAACGTGCACGCGTCCTTTGTAGCCCATGATCCCCTCGATCATGCTGCGCAGATCCTCACCCGGCGCCTTCTGATAGCTACCCGCCTCCGCCGCTATGCGCCGCTCGCGCGCCTTGCGCAGATCACAGGGGTCGATCTCGTAACTGACAGCCACGGGGACAATGCGCACGTGGTCGACGAAATCGCTGAAGCCGCCCCGCGCTCCGCGCCAGGCCAGGGCGAGCATCTTGAGCACGGCAGGATCGGTGCGGTCATAGCCGTCCTTGGCGCGCCCCTCGCGGTGAGCAATCCACACCGAGGCCCCTTCTTCAAGAGAATGCCGAATGTAGGCGGAGGTCAGCGAGAGCGCCTTCAGCATCGCCTTTGCCCCCGCGACCCGCCGCTGCACGACAAACCCCTTGTTGAGCCGCATGAGATCCGAGGCGCAGTCCAGGGTGAACAAGTTGTCGCCAATGGCTGTGCGCGTGGTCTCGAATCCCGCCTCGTGAAGAGCGAAATTGAGCAGAGCGGAATCCATGACGATATCGCGATGATTCGATATGAAGAGATACGGCACCCCGCGACTCAGTTGGTCGAGACCGGTCACGGACAGATTATCCGTCGTCTCACGGATCACATGCCCCATGTGCCGCGACAGCCAGCGCTGCACATCCCGCACGCTGTGCAGCCCGCGTGTGCGCCAACTGATGAACGAACCGACCAGCGCCCGCGCCAGCCCCGGGAAATGCTTTGTCAGCCGTGGAGCGAAGAACGTCGCGGCCGCGCGCCGCAGATCCGGGTCGCGGCAGAGTCTTGCGATGACGGCATCAGCCTCGTCATCCCGAAACGGGCGAATAGCGTCGAATTCGTGCATGCAGGCACCCTACCGGCTGCACGCCGGATTACAAGTCCCGACGAGCGCGGCGTGAATCAGCATCCAGATGCCGATCACAAGCAAGAGCCCGAACGCGGCTCTGCGCAAACCCGCCTCGCCAAACGACGGCGGATAGCGGCGCCCAAGCCAGGTGCCGAGCAGCACGAGCGGCAGCGCCAGCCCGGCGCTGATCCAGACCGCCTGGGTGAGTCCTCCGCTCGCCCCGACCAGCACTAGACGGGTACTGCTCGCCAACGCGAAGAACGCGAGCAGCGTGGCGCGCACCGAAGCAATTGGCAGCGGCTGTCGATACATGAACCAACCAAGCACCGGGCCTGATGCCGCGAAGAGCCCGCCGAGCACGCCGCCCGCGAATCCCGCCGTAAACGTCGCGCAGGCACCAGAGGCGTTTCGCAGCGGACGCGGCTGCCAGAGCATGGAGAGACTGCCCGCAATGATAAACAGCGCGAAGAGCGCTTCGAGCAATCGGACATGATGCCGATCGAGAACGCCAAGCGCCCACACGCCCGACCCAACGGCCGGCACGACGCTGAGCGCGAGAACGCCGAGAAGACGTCGAGAAACCTCGTGCACATGGCCGTGCAGCGACCAGAGGATGTTCGTCAGGGCGAGCAGGCTGACCGCCGCCGCGGTGACCGGTAGCGCTACCAGCCCGCTTGCCGCCATCACGGCCATCATGAGCAGCCCCATGGCAAATCCCGCAACGGCCTGCACGTAGGCGCCCAGGCACGCGGTGACGAGGAAAAGAACGAGTGCCGGGCTGTCCATGAGTGGCTGCGAGTATAGCCGTCGCGGCAAAGCCCGGTGCTATAGTCGCGCCGCATGAGGCGACCGGGAGCTTTTGATCATGGACCTATATCTGCGGGGGCACACCGCGCTTGTCACCGGCAGCTCGCGCGGTACCGGCCTCGTCATCGCACGCCGCCTCCTGACCGAAGGGGCACGAGTGCTTGTGCACGGGCTTGAACCCGGTCAGGCCGAGCGCGCGGTCGCAGAGATCGGCGGCGGCGTACCTGTCACGGGCGACATCACCGGCGACGCCGGCAGTGCCGAAGTGCTTGCCGCCTGCGCCGGGGAGACCGTGGACATCCTGATCAACAACTACGGCACTGCAGACGCGGGCACGTGGGAGGGATCGGATACGGAGGATTGGCTGCTCGCGTACCAGAAGAACGTGCTGTCCGCCCAGCGCCTGATACGCGCCCTGCTGCCCGGTATGCGGGCACGCCCGTTCGCACGCATCATCAATCTCGGCACCGTGGGATCGACCCAGCCCAATGCGCGTATGCCCCAGTACTACGCGGCAAAGGGCGCGCTCGCAACGCTGACCATCAGCCTCGCCCGGGAGGTTGCGGGCACCGGGATACGGGTGAACCTCGTGTCACCCGGACTGATCCTCACACCCGAGGTGGAAAGCGCATGGCTTGAGCGCGGTCGGGCGCGCGGCTGGGGCTCCACTTGGGCTGAGATCGAACCTCACGTCGCGGCCGACATCCCGATTCGTCGCATTGCGCGTCGTGAGGAAGTCGCGGATCTGGTCGCCTTTCTCGCCAGCCCTCTCGCGGATGCCATTCACGGGCAGAACATCCGCGTCGACGGCGGAGCCATGGAAACGCTGACATGATGTCGCACCTGCCATCACGCCTCGCCGGTATGGCTCTCGTGGTTCTGGTCATCGCCCTGTGGGATCCGGTATCCGGGACCGTGGCAATGCGCGTTGGGTTGCCGCTGATCGTCGCGATCGGCGCTGCGCTCATGGTGCGCAACATTGCCGCAGTGGCGTTCGCCGCCGCGCTCCTCGCCGGAATCCACAGCCAGCCGGGCGGTGAAGATCCGGTTACCGCTATAGCCTGGCCTATCGCGTGTGTAGCCGCTATCGCGACACTCGCGGTGATCTGGGGGCGCCGCTTCCGCGAGCGCATCAAGGCGACGCACGGGGCGCGCTGGCGCAACCGGAGCCAAGACCGGGGGTCGTCCGACAATGGCTGACGCTGCGACCATTGCCACCCTGATTCACGCCGGATACCGAGCCTACCGCGAACGCTTTCAGTCCATCACGCGGGACGCCGGCGCACGCTTTCGCGCCGCGGATTGGCTTGCCGTGCAGGCAGCAAACGCTGAACGTCTCGCCCTCTATGGCCGCTACGTCGAGGAGGTGGTAACCCGGATTCGCGCGCTCGACGTGGCGGCAGATCCCGTTATCCACTGGGGCGCCGTGCGCCAGCAGTACGTCGAACTGATTAGCACCGAGTACAACGCGGAGCTCTTCGAGACGTTCTTCAACTCCACGCATCGCACGTTGACTGACGATAGCGACGTCAACGATACCGAAATGTTCGTGACCAGCGCCTACCGGGTTCCACCGGTCGAGGCACGCGCACCGCTGACGCGCCGCTATCGACCCGATAACGGCGCAGTCGACATGATGCGTCGAATTGCCCGCGAGCTGCCTTTCGACCGCACCGCGCCGGGCGAGCTCGAATGGCAGGATCTCGATCGGGATATCGGCAGCGTGCTGCGCTCGCTCGTGGAGGCACGACCGGAAATCGAATCGGTGACAGGGCTCGAAGTCGAGATCATTGACCCGCTCTTCTACCGCAACAAGGGCGCCTACGTCGTGGGTCGGCTCGGCTGCAACGGGCAGTACTGGCCGCTGGCACTGCCGCTCTTGCTGGACGAACAAGGGCGGGTCTATATCGATACGCTCATCTGCGATGAAGACGAGCTGTCGGTGATGTTCAGCTTCACACGCGCCTATTTCATGGTGCTTGAGGAACATCCCCACGCGCTTGTCGACTTCCTTGGCGCCATGCTGCCGAACAAGAAGCGCTCGGAGCTCTACGCCTCCATCGGGCTGCACAAGCACGGCAAGACGGTGTTCTACCGCGACCTGCTCGAACATCTCGACAACTCCGACGACCCGTTCGTCATCGCAGCCGGCATCAAAGGCATGGTGATGTGCGTGTTCACGCTGCCGTCCTACCAAACCGTGTTCAAGATCATCAAGGATCGCTTTCCACCACAGAAACACATCACCCGCGAACAGGTGCGCGAGCAGTACCACATCGTGAAGAAGCACGATCGTGTCGGACGCATGGCCGACACGCAGGAGTTCGAGAATCTGCTGTTGCCACGCGCGCGCTTCAGTCCCGAGCTGATCGAGGAGCTTCAGTCCATCGCGGCGGGCTCGGTGGAGATCACGGCAGAAACCGTGCGTATCCGACATCTGTATACCGAGCGCCTGATGACGCCGCTCAATCTCTATATCGAGACGGCGGACGAGTCGGCGCTGCGCGAAGCGCTCGACGAATACGGCAACGCCATCAAGCAGCTCTCGGCCGCGAACATCTTCCCGGGCGATATGCTGCTGAAGAATTTCGGCGTAACCCGCCATGGTCGCGTCGTCTTCTACGACTACGACGAGATCTGCTACCTGACCGACGTGAACTTTCGCCCGATCCCGGAGCCGGCGACTCCGGAACAGGAGCTGTCTGCAGACGCCTGGTATACGGTCGCTGCAAACGACGTGTTCCCCGAGGAGTTCCGGCGGTTTCTGTTCGGCAAGCCGCGCATCAAGCAGCTCTTCTCGTCCATGCATGGCGAGCTGTTTGATCCAACGTATTGGCAGGGTCTGCAATCCGCAATCCGCACCGGGCGGGTGATGGACGTGTTTCCCTACCGACGCAAGAAACGCTTCGGGCGGCGCGCAACCGCCTGGAGTGAGGACTGAGATCCAATCATGCGCGGCTCCATCGTGAACACCGAGATCGG
>DMUF01000181.1 GCA_003476445.1 Gammaproteobacteria bacterium
ATGCGCAGCGCGATGCGCGCATGATGCCGGCGCTCGGCACGATCGAGCGGGGTGAGCAGCAGCGGCAGCTCGACGTTGCGCTCCGCGCTCAGTACCGGCAAGAGGTTGTAGAACTGGAAGATGAAGCCGATGTGTTCGGACCGAAACCGCGCCAGCGCGCGCGGGTTGAGCGATTCGAGCGGGCTGCCCGCCACTTCGATAGTTCCGTGTGTGGGCTGATCAATACCGCCGATGAGATTGAGCAGCGTGGTCTTGCCGGAGCCTGAAGGACCCATGAGCGCTACAAAATCACCGGCCTCGATATCGAGATTGATGTCTTCAAGCACCTTGATCTCGGTGCTACCCCGGTGATAACTCTTAGCAACGTCTCGCAGACGCACGATGGTGCTCATGCGGCGCCCGGCGTCTCGAGAAACGCGACGCGCACGCCCATGTCCGGCAGCACGCGGGCGTCCGGCCCGAGCAGACGTATCCGCACCCGTACCGTTGCCTTGTTGCGGTCAGCACTCGGGATGATGGCAATCACCGCGGCCTGATAGGGCGCGTCGGGATAGGCGTTCAGGCGCACTTCCACCGGCTGCTCTGAGTAGACGCGATTGATGTAGGCCTCGTTCACGTCAACTTCGACCTCGAGCGAGCTCATGTCGACGATGGTGCAGATGCCGGTGCGGGTGAAGCCACCGCCGGCGGAGATCGGCGAGATGATTTCGCCGGGCTGCGCCGCCTTGGCAACAACGACGCCCGCGAAGGGTGCCCGAACCTCGCGCTCTTCGAGCGCGCGCGCCTGCACCGCGAGCCCACGTTCGTGAACCGTGACCTGCTGTCGCGCAACATCCTGGCGTGCTACCAGAGCATCGAGCGCCAGACGGTCGCGCTCGACCGCGGCGGGGCTTGCGAGCCCACGTTCCGCAAGGCGGGTGGTGCGCACGAGATCCCGCTCGGCCTGAGCGTGTTGCAGAGCGATTTCTTTGGCGCTGGAAACAGCCGCATCGAGCTGTGCCTGCGCGAGATCAAGCTGCGCCCGCGGGGCAGCGTCATCAAGGCGAGCCAACAGTTCCCCGGCGGCGACGGTCTGGCCTTCCTCGATGAAAACCTCCGTGACCCGCCCCGTCACCTCCGCGCTGACCGTGGCCTTGCGCCGCGCGACGACATAGCCGGTGGCATCAAGCACGCTGGTGCCCGCGCCTGAAACGTCGTCTGCCGCTGGCGTTACGAGCGGCGCGGGTGTGGAAGGTTTGGTCTCGCTGACCGAGGCTGTGTTCGCAGGCGTTGGCTGCGAGGCGACGTCACCGTCGTCGGCGCGCCACCAGAACGCAAGCGCGCCGATTGCAACCAGCACAATGAGTGCGACGAGCACTGGCATTCGGTGTCGTCTCGGTCGCGGACGGCGATCGATGCGCAGTTCGTCGAGCAGCGCGCGCGTATCGGAGCGTTCAGTCACGGTCCCGGCCTAGCCCGGAGAGAGCGGTGAGGTTAACGAAGTGCACGGGGCCCCGCTACCGGGGCTAGTGGGTGTGTGCTGCCATCATCGCACGGCGAAGCCCTCGAGCAGACCTGTTTCGCGCCAGGCAGCGAGCACCGCATTGAACGCGTTGATGCCGGGCGCATAGACCTCGCTGCTGAGGCCCTTGCCGCGCGCGGCAAGCTGACCTTCATTGTTGTAGTACCCCGGCGTGCAGGCCTCCTGGAACGCGAGGTTGTTTACCGCAAGCCGTCGGATCTCTGCGATCCAGGCGGCTTCTGCTTCTGCGGTTACCTCGGCGACCGTAAGACCACGGTTTCTGAGTTCACTCAGGATATAGGCGATGTGCTGGGCCTGGTCGTCAAACATGGCGGTCATGTTCACGGACAGACCGTTCTGGTTGACCCCGATGAAGAACCAGTTCGGGAATCCGTGTGACGAGAGCCCGTGCAAGGTACGCAAACCGTCGCGCCAGTGGTCGAAGAGTGACTCATCTTCCCGACCGATGATGTCGAAGCTCACCCGACGCTTCGGCGCTGAGGTGATCTCAAACCCGGTGGCAAAGATGATGCAGTCGACCTCGTACTCGACACCGTTTGCGACCACCCCTTTCGGCGTGATGCGCTCAACGCCTTTGTTCGCGCTGACATCAACCAGATGCACATTGGGGCGATTGAAGGTGGGCAGGTACTCGTCGTTGAACGTCGGCCGTTTGCAGAACTGTCGATACCAGGGCTTGAGCGCCTCCGCCGCGTCATGATCGCTGACGGTCTCATCCACGCGGTGGCGGATTTCGTTCATCTTCTGGAAGTCTGCAATCTCTGCGCGCAGCGCGAGCTCTTCCATATCCACGTTCGAACCTTCCGCCATGGCCCGACGCAGGTCTGCCTGAAAACGATGGAAGATATCAGTCCAGCCATCGTTGACCAGATCGACCTCGAAGGGTCTACCGACGACGATGTCGGCGAAGTTCTCGCGCCGGGCGCGCTGCCAGCCTGGCGTCAGCGCCGCTGCCCAGCTCGGGTCCGTTGGCTTGTTGCCGCGCAGATCGACGGACGAGGGCGTGCGCTGAAAGACGTGCAGCGAGCGGGCGTGACGACCTACGTGGGGCACGCACTGAATTGCCGTGGCGCCGGTGCCGATAATGGCGACCCGTTTGTCGGCCAGCCCGATCAGGTCGCCGCGGTGATCGCCTCCGGTATACGCGTAGTCCCAACGGCTGGTGTGGAAGGAGTGCCCCTGAAAGTCCTCTATCCCTGGAATGCCTGGAAGCTTGGGGCGGCTCGCGGTCCCGACGGCCTGAATCACGAAGCGTGCCTGGATTCGGTCGTTGCGATTCGTGCTGACCAGCCAGCGATCCTGTGCGGTGTCCCAGCGCAGTTCGGTCACCCGGGTCTGGAACAAAGTGATGTCGTAGAGCCCGTACTCGCGTCCGATCCGCTGTGAGTGCTCATAAATCTCGGGCGCAAAGGAGTACTTTTCCTTTGGCAGCACATTCAATTCTTCGAGCAGGGGAAGATAACAGTACGACTCAATGTCGCACTGTGCGCCCGGGTAGCGATTCCAGTACCAGGTGCCGCCGAAGTCGCCGCCGGATTCGATGATGCGCACGTCGGTGATGCCGCGTTCGCGCAGACGCACCGCAGCCAGCATGCCGCTGAAACCACCACCGATGATGGCGACGTCGATTTCCGTTGCAAGCGGCTCGCGCTCGAACCCTGGCTCAACATACGGGTCAACGTCGGCGTAGCGGGCAAAGGTCTCGGTGATCTCGACGTACTGCTCGTCACCGTCTGTACGCAGACGCTTGTCGCGCTCTTCCCGGTAGCGCGTGCGCAGGGCGTCGGGATCGAACCCCAGATTGGAGAACTGCTTGGGTAGCCGGGTCATGCTCGGGCTCCCTCGAGCAGTACCTGCTTCTGCGCCTCGTGATGCGGCAGCGTGACCATGCTCTTCCTCCCCGCGGAACCCGACCTTAGTGCCTGATCCTGCCCCCTTCCGCGATGTAATTCAAACGTGCTCTACTTTGCGCAGGGGACAGGGGAGAGCGTTATGGCAACGCAGGGTGAGACGGGTTTCGCGAGCGAAACCATTGCAGTCAAGGCTGCGCACCGATTCGATGAGCGCCGTCTCGAGGAGTACCTCGAAGCGCATCTCACAGGTTTCAGCGGGCCGCTCACGGTGAAGCAGTTCGAGGGTGGCCAATCAAACCCCACCTACTTTCTTGCGACGCCCGGCCGCAACTATGTCCTGCGGCGCAAGCCGCCCGGTCGGCTGGTCAAATCCGCGCATGCGGTGGATCGCGAGTACCGGGTCCTGCGCGCGCTCAACACCACGCGATTTCCCGTGCCAGAAGCGCTGCTGTTCTGCGGCGACGAATCCGTGCTGGGCACAATGTTCTTTGTCATGAGTCACGTCGCCGGGTTTGCGCGTGCCGATGTGTCGATGCCTGATCTTGCACCGGCATCGCGCCATGCGCTGGTCGAGTCGTATGTCGACACGCTGGCGGCGTTGCACGGCGTCGACCACGAGGCGCTGGGTCTCGGTGATTATGGCCCGCCCGGCAATTACTTTGAGCGGCAGGTGTCGCGCTGGTCGCGCCAGTTCGAGGAAACGGAAACAGAAAAGCTGCCGGAGATGCACGAGCTCATCGACTGGCTCAAGCGATCCATCCCCGATCAGGCGCGAACCACGATCGTTCACGGCGACTACAGCTTTCATAACCTGCTCAGTCATCCGTCCGAGCCCCGGCTTGCGTCGGTGCTGGACTGGGAGCTCTCCACCATCGGCGATCCGCTCGCCGACTTCACCTATTTCACGCAGCCCTGGTTTGCTCCGCCGGGCGAGCGAAGCTTTGGCGGGCGTGATCTCGCTGCGCTGGGGGTACCCGAATACTCGGCTCTGCGCGATCGCTACTGTGCGGCGACCGGGCTCTCCATGGCGCGCGAAGCGTTCTATCGTGCCTTTCACGCGTTTCGCAGCGGAGCGATATTGCAGGGCATCATCAAGCGCGCCATCGACGGCACGGCTGCGGGAGCCGCAGCGGTGAATTATTCACCGGCAGATGTTCGCGCGGGCGCGATTCGCGGACTCGAGTACGCGCGGCGCGGGTAGCGGGAATCACGTATGCATGGCGCGCGTGGTTGCGCGATGCTGCAGTGGGTACGAGGGTAACGAGCCTCGTCAAGGCGGGGTGTGACGTGGTCAACAGCCGGCGATCCGGCTTCGAAAGGGGGAACAGGGGAATGGCGGAAGCAAGAGTTTCGGTGCGCACCATCGACAGCGCCTATCATCGGCTGCTCGACGCGGATACGCGTCCGATCCCGGCCTCTTATCGTCGTGACAGCCCGATCGAGCCAGGTCCGACCCGCGTTCCGGTGGAACGTTACACCTCCAAGGAATTCTTCGACGTCGAGGTCGAGAAAATCTGGAAGCGGGTGTGGCAGGTCGCGTGTCACGAGGATGATCTCCCCGACGTGGGCGACTATGTGCCTTATGACATTGCCGGACTCTCGTTTCTGGTGGTGCGTGTATCACCCACTGAAATCAAGGCGTACTGGAACGCGTGTCTGCATCGCGGACGCAAGCTGCGCGAACAGCCCGGCAAGTGCGCGACGGAGTTACGCTGCCCGTTCCACGCGTGGACCTGGAACCTCGATGGGTCGCTGCGCCAGATTCCGTGTCAGTGGGACTACCCGGGGCTCAAGCCCGAGAATGAACGTCTTGTTGAAGTGAAAGTGGGCATCTGGGGTCGCTTCATCTTTATCAACCCCGACCCTGAATGCGAGCCGCTCGAAGATTTTCTCGGCGACCTGCCGTCGCACTTCGAACTGCTGCCCTATGAGAAGCGTTACAAGGAAGCGCACGTAGCGAAGGTGATTCGCTGCAACTGGAAGGTGGCTTCTGAGGCGTTCATGGAGTCCTACCATGTCATCGCCACGCACCCGCAGATTCTTCTCGGCGGCGTGCACGATGTCGACACCAAGTACGATGTGTTTGGCAACTATTCACGCGCTATTCGCTGCGGCGCGCTCGAGAGCCAAGGTCTTCCTGCCTGGGAAGCGCTTCCCAACGATGGTCGGCGTCGCGTGCGTCATCCGCTGAACGGATGGGTGTACGAGGCGACGGACGATGGCAACGTGCGCGTGACCACGCCCAAGGGCAAGACCGGTCTGTATACCGTTGACGGCGAAGTCATCGAGGGCGATGTGGGCGACGTCAATCCGCATCTCTGCGATTGGGTAGCCGGCCGGCAACTGCCCCAGAGCGATCTTGATCGCGCGATCGCTGAGCGTGCGAAAAAGGATGATCGGTCCAGCAATACCCACCCACGGGTGGCGTTTGCAGAAATGCAGCGCCAGACGCTCGCCAAATCCATTCCGTCGGTGGCAGATCAGATCGCCGATATCGAGTTCTCGTCGGTCTTCTTCACCCTGTTCCCGAATTTCCATCCGTGGGGTTCGTTCAACCGTATCGTCTACCGCTTCCGTCCGAATGGAACAAAGCATGAGGAGTGCATCATGGAATGCATGTACCTCGCGCCCATCCCCGAGAACGGTAGCTATACGCCGTGCTCGAAGATCCACTGGCTGGGTCCGGATGACGATTGGACCGACGCGCCTGAGCTTGGAATGCTGGCGAAGGTATTCAATCAGGACGTTCGCAACCTGCCCTATGTGCAGGAAGGTCTTCACACCATGCCGCGTGACTACGTGCAGTTTGCGGACTACAACGAGTCCAAGCCGCGGCACCTGCACATGAAGATCGACGAGTGGGTATCAAAGCCCTGAGCGGCGCCTGTCGGGCCCGCGCCACCACGTCTTGGGCGCGCGGGCTGCAAGCACCAGCCTGACTCGATCGGCTTGTCAGTAGCCCCGGAATTCCGGGGCGCGCTTTTCGACGAACGCCTGCGCTGCGCGGGCGTGATCCTCGGTCATCATCGTGCGCACCATGTGTTCGGCCTCGAGATCGAGCACCTGAGACAGGCTTGCCTCGCCGGCGGCATTCAGATTCTTTTTCATGTAACCGATGGCTGCCGTTGGCAGTGCGGCAAGCTTCCGCGCATACGCGGCCGCCGCCGCTGCAAACTCGGCCGCCGGCCAGGCATGGTTCACCAGACCGATCGCTGCCGCCTCGGTACCCGTGATGATGTCGGCGGTGAAGTACAGCTCGCGAGCCTTTGCAGCGCCGACCAGCCGCGGCAGGAAGTAGGACCCACCATAGTCACCCGAGGCCCCCACCTTGGAAAATGCGGTGGTGATCTTGGCATCGGCGACGGCCACGCGCAGATCGCAGGCGAGCGCGAGTGATAGCCCTGCGCCCGCAGCGGCGCCGGGAATGACAGCCAGAGTGGGTTTTGGCATCTCATGCAACAGGCGCGAGGCTTCCATCCCGGCGCGCAGACCGTGCACGCGTTGCTCGATGCTGAAGCGTTCGCCGGCGGCTCGCGCCGCGGCCGCCTTTGCCTGGCCCTTCACGTCGCCGCCGGAACAGAACGCGTTGCCGGCGCCGGTCAAGACGAGGCAGCGCACGTCTGGATCAAGTGCGGCACGTCGCGCCGCCGCATCCAGCGCGTCCAGCATGTCGCCGGTGAGCGCGTTGCGCGCTTCCGGGCGGTTCAGCGTGAGGGTGAGGATGCCGTCGGCAAAGGTCTCAAGCAGTTGATCGGTCATGGATGTCTCCTGTGTTCAAGGCGCTTGTTCTGTTACCAGTCCAGATCGTCCGGGACGGCAAAGCGGGCGTAGTACTCGGCGTCGCTGCCGGGCTCGGCAGCGCCACTTTCGGCGCGCGCGTCGGTGTGCGCAGCGATGATGCGTTTCGGATCGCGCGCCTTCACCCGCTCGGCGGTCTCCTGATCAATGATGTGGTAGCGACCATCGTCATTTACGATCACGAGCGTGCCGGCACTGAGCGCGGACTGCTGCGCGCGCGTGATATAGATGCGTTTTACCCGGCGCCCATGTACGAAGTTATAGGGAACGTCGTCCTCGCGGGCGACCTTCTCGCGCTGGTCGTTACTCTGGATCAGCTGTTTGAGCTCCGCCCGCAGCGCTTTTTCTGCCGCCTTGGCATTGAGCTCGCGCTGTTTCGCGCGATCGCGCTCTGCTTTTTCGCGCAGCGCCGCCTGAGCGCGTGCGTTGGCGCTTGCAGTGCCGGTTTGAACGGGCTTGGCCGTTCTCGTGTTGGCGTCTGCATCAACCTGATTGGCAGCCTGTTTTTTGGTCGTGCTCTGTGCGGTTCTCTGCTCGGCGCGCTGCTGCCGTTCCGCCTTGCGCGCCTTGCTGGCGTCCGCCAGCCCTGCCTTGATGAGTTGGTCTCGAAGACTCTGCGACATGGCTACCTCGATGATCGGTGCCCCGAATGATCCCATCGAGCGTCGGATGAACGGCGCGGATGCGGGTCGGAGCGCAAGCACGAAGTCTGGTGCGGAATTGGCTCCGATGGCAATATGCGCCCATCCCGTTGCGCAGGCGAACATCGTCTTCAGTCCTCATCCCGGCTGTGTCTGGGTGCCCTCTCTGGCATCCATCTGTTCATCCCCCATTACTTGCACCGGTGCGGCATGACGCTCGCACTTGCCGTCGCGCTCGCCCTCATACTGGCCAACGCACTGTACGTTGCGGCCGAATTTGCAGTTCTCGGTACCCGCGTCACGCAGGTTCAGCAGCTCACCGTCGAGGGGCATCAGGGCGCACGACGCCTGTTGCCGGTGGTGAGCGACACCGTGCGGCTGGACACCTTCATTGCGGTGTGCCAGATCGGTATCACGGTGACGAGCCTCGTGCTCGGAGCATTCGGTCAGGCTACGTTTGCGATTGCGCTCGGCGACGCGCTCATTCACTCGGCAGGTCTCGACACGGCCAGCGCGCGCTCGCTGGCGGCGCTTGCAGTGCTCGTGGCGCTCACATCGACCCAGGTTGTCTTTGGTGAGCTGATCCCGAAGACCATCGCCCTGCAGTTTCCGCTGCGCACCGCGCTCGCGACGTTTGTACCGCTGCGTTGGTCGCATGTTCTCTTTGCGCCGTTTCTGCCGTTGCTGAATGGCAGCGGTGGCTGGGTTCTGCGCAGGATGGGTGTTGCTGGCGACCGCAGTCACCGTCATGTCCATGCGCCGGAAGAGATCGAGATGCTGGTGCGCGAGAGCCGCGAAGGCGGGCAGATCGAGGAGGGGCAGCGTGTGCGGCTGCAGCGAACGCTCCGACTCAGCCGACGCTCGGTCCGCCAGGTCATGGTGCCGCGGCGGCGCATTGCGGCGGTCGATCGCTCGGCGCCCGCGGGCGAACTGCTGGATGCGGTCAGCGGGTCGCCCTACACGAGACTGATCGTGCAACGGGGCAGTCTCGAGCAGGTGGATGGCTATCTGCACACCAAGGACCTGGTCCGCGCGTTAGCGAGGGGTCGGACGATCGAGCAGCTGCCAGATCTGGTGCGACCCCTGACGCGCGTGCTCTCGACGTGCACCCTCGACGACGCGCTCGCCCAGCTGCGCAAACGCCGCAGCCGGGTGGCACTGGTCGTTGATTCACTGGGTGAGATCGAGGGTCTCATCAGTATCGAGGACGTCATGCGCGAGCTGGTGGGCGCCCTGTCCGACGAATTCAAGCGTGATGTGGGTCCGCTTGCACCGGCGCAGCTGGAACCCGGCGTCTGGCGTATGCCGGGCCGACTCGCGCTCGATGAGCTGACGGAGTGGGCGCGCGCGGAGCACATTGATCCGGTCTGGTCCGACTCCGCGGTCGAAACGCTGGCCGGTTGGCTCATCGAGCGGGTGGGTCTGCTGCCCCAGCTCGGGCAGCGCATTGCAGTGGGTGCACTCGAGTTCACCATCGAGCGGCTTGACGGCGTGGCCATCGAGGCTGTGCGCGTTGAACGTTTCACCGATGCGGGAGAAAGCAACGATGGTTGAGCTGCTCATCGTGCTTGCGGTCACCCTGCTGCTGGTTGCGTTGAACGGCATGTTCGTGGCGGCTGAGTTTTCGATTATTGGCGCCTCGCGCACCACGCTCGCGGGCCAGTCCCTTCTGGGTGATACCAGGGCCCGTCTTGCGAGCGAGATCGTTGAAGAGCCCCGGCGTCTTGATCAGTACATCGCCATTGCTCAGATCGGCATCACGTTTTCGAGCCTCGCCCTTGGAATGTACGGCGAGCACAACCTCTCACGGATCATCGGCGATGCCCTCGTGGCCTCGGGCGTACCGGCGTCCGATGCGCTGCTGCCCGCCCATGGAATTGCGACGGTCATCGCGCTTTCGTTCGTGACCTACCTGCACGTCGTATTCGGAGAAATGATTCCGAAATCCCTGGCGCTGACACACGCTCTCGCCACGGTTCGAGTTCTTGTCAGACCAATTCTGTTCATTGGCGTTCTGCTGCGGCCCCTGGTATTCGGACTTACGTCGATCGGTAACGCCCTGCTGCGTCTGGTAGGGATACACCGGGCTCGTGGTGCCGCCCACTATTTTGCCCCGGAAGAGCTCGAGGCTCTGGTACGGGAGAGCAGTGAGGAAGGACTGATTCCAGCCGAGGGGGAGCGGATCTTTCGAGCAATCATCGATTTCAGCGAGATCACGGCTGCCGAGGCGATGGTGCCGCGGGTGCATCTCGATGGGCTGCCGGTCAATGCCGATGCCGTAACGCTGCGCGATCGTATCTCTGCGCGTTCACACACGCGTTACCCGGTGGTCGCGGACGGGCTCGACCAGATTCTGGGCACCGTGCATGTCAAGGATGTGATGGCCCTGGTCATGCGGGGCGAGGGTTTGAATCCCGCGCTGGTGCGCGAGGTCGCCTATGTGCCGGAAACAGCCAGCCTCGAGGAAGTACTCGCGGCGATGGACCGAACCCGCAACCAGATGGTTATCGTCATGGACGAACACGGTGGTACTGCCGGCGTGGTCACGATTGAAGACATCTGCGCGGAAGCCATCGGGGACATCGAGGAGGGCGCGGAAGACGTTGCGGATATCGTCGAGCTGGGCCCGGACCGCTGGCAGGTGCAGGGCACGGTTCGACTCGACACGCTGGGGGACGCGCTCGGCCGGGATCTTGAGCACGAAGACGTGATGACTGTTTCGGGGCTCGTGCTTGCTCTCCTCGGTCGACCACCCCGGCGCGGTGACGTCGTCACGTGGGCAGGCTTTGAGTTTCGCGTGGGGCTGCTGCACGGTCGCGGCGTAGGCATTGCGCTGGTTGAGCGCGATGACGAAGGAATTCCTATAGCCCCACTTGGGGACGATGGTTGAATCGAGAGGCTACGAGGCGCCTGATGTCGAATCAGTGTGCTTTGGGCGCTGCGTCGCCCCAGATCTGCTGAAGTCTCTGGTCACGGCCGCAGTTCCAGCGGTAGTAGCGGTAGCGCACCGGATTCTTCAGGTAGTAATCCTGATGGTAGCCCTCCGCTTTCCAGAAGCGCCCTGCCGCGGTGACTTCGGTCACGACCGGATCGGTGAACGGCTTGCTCTTCTCGAGCGCGGTGCGCGATGCCTCGGCCGCTATGCGCTGTGATTCGTCCAGGAAAAAGATGCCCGCGCGATACTGGCTGCCGCCATCGCAGAATTGCCGGTCGCGCGTGTACGGATCGATGTTGCGCCAGAAGACATCGAGCAGCGTTGCATAGCTGACGGTCGCAGGGTCGTAGATGACTTCCACCGCTTCGGTGTGGCCGGTGCCGCCGGCAGAGACCTGTTCGTAGGTCGGATGTCGAACGCGACCGCCGATGTAGCCTGAGGTGGTCGAGATCACACCGGGCAGCGCGTCAAACGGCGGCTCCATGCACCAGAAGCAGCCGCCCGCGAAGATGGCTCGGGCGGTAACGTCTGGCGTAGTCCCCGCGGGGGCGGCGCTTGATTGAGCTTCGTTGCCGACAGGTCCCGAGCCGTTCTCGCTGGCATGCGCGTTGAAGCTCACCAGACCCAGGGCGATAAGAAGAATCAGAAAACTTCGCGTCATTCGACCAATGCCGGCAAAGGTTCGCCTTCGGGCACGAACAAGAGAGCGAGACCGTTGTTGCACCAGCGCTTGCCGAGGGGCCTTGGGCCGTCATCGAACACATGTCCCTGGTGGCCACCACAGCGCGCGCAGTGATACTCGGTGCGCGGCCAGATCAGCTTGAAGTCACGGCGCGTGCCCATGCTGTTCGGCAGCGCCCGCGTGAAGCTTGGCCAGCCCGTGCCGCTCTCGTATTTGGCCTT
>DMUF01000050.1:0-2818 GCA_003476445.1 Gammaproteobacteria bacterium
TCCATCCACTCGTTGGCACGCAGACGCTCATCGAGGGCGGCAATCAGGTCTGCTACCAGATCGTCCATCGCCGCCTTGCTTTCCGGCGGGAAGTGACGCTGCACGTAGACCTGCCCGACCGCGTCGCCGAGCATGGCATCGATCTGGTTGACGCCACGCTTCCAGCGCTCCCGCTGCGCGGGAACACCCCGCAGCGTGTTGCTGAAGAATCGCCACTTCGCCTGATCGAACGCGCTGGACAGATACTCCGCGTGGTTGCTGATGAAGTGGAACGCGAGCCAGTCCTGCAGCACCTTGTCATCGGCACGCGCCAGAATTTCGGCGGTGCGATCAAGGGCTGAAGGCTGGGCCACAAGATAGGTCGGCGCGCTCTCGAGTCCGAGCTCCTTGAAGGTGCGTTGCCACGGGAACTCGGGCGCAAGCGTTGCGAGGGCCTCTGCGCTCATCGGGTTGTAGGTCTTCTTGATGTCGCGGCTATCCTCCTGCGTCCAGTGCGCCTCGGCGATCTGGGTCTCGAGCGCCATGACGGACGCAGCCCGACGAGCACCATCGGCAAGACCGGCCAGCGTGAAGAGTTCAGCGATGTAGGCGCTATAGGCTTCCCGATAGCCGGGGAAGTTGCCGTCCTGCTTCAGGTAGTAATCCCGGTCTGGCATGCCAATTCCAGACTGATCGACATAGACGATATAGCGGGTGGTATCCGCGGGATCTGGGATCACGCCGAAAGCGGCAGGTCCCACGTGATGCACGGACCCCATGAGCTGCATGAGCGCAGCCTTGTCAGGCGCGGCGAAGATAGCGGCGAGGTGGGGTTCGAGCGGCGTGGCGCCCGCCGCGTCTGCCGCGCTCACGTTCATCCACGAGCGAAAATAGTCCCCCACTTTCTGCTCGACGGAGCCAGGGGCCGATTGGGTCGCGGCAAGTTCTTCCACGATTGCATGCACGTCTGCCTCGGCCTCAAGCCGCAGCTGGGTGAAAGAGACAAAACTCGGGAGATCCGCGGGTATCTCGAACGTGTCGAGCCAGCGACCATTGGCATACCGAGCAAAGTCGTCGCCCGGTCGAGTCGCCGGATCGCCCTGAGTGGTATCGATGCCCCAGCGGCCGAAGCGGGGGCTCGCGGCCGCGGCCGAAGCTGGAGCGCCGCTCGCGGAGGCTGCGGCGGTTGCGCCTTCAACCTGGTCAGGCGAACGACCAGAGCAACCAACCAGCAGCGCCAGCAAAGCCATAAGCCCTGGAGCAATCATGCGTTTCATCAGACGTGTCCCTACTTCTCACCGAGTTGCATGCAAGGGATTGTCGCCGATGCACGTCAAGGTCACATCGCGATCTGATTGGCAGCGCTGATCGATGCGATCGGAACATTCGATCGCGACTTCATCCTGCGTGGCGTTTAATGCCGCCCGTCCTCGACTTTTGTTCAAACCGTGGAGAAACAGATGCACCTGCGCAAAACAATCCTGACCACCGCGATCAGCCTGGCGATCGCGGGACTTGCGCCGCCCGGGGTGGTCCAGGCCGCCGGCATGGCAAAGACCAATCAATTCTGGTGGCCTGCGCAGCTCGATCTGTCGCCGCTGCGTCAGCATGACGCTGAGCAAAGTCCCGTCACTGACGACTTCGACTATGCGCAGGCGTTCAGCGAGCTCGACCTCGCCGCGGTAAAGGCGGACATCAAGACGCTCATGACGACATCCCAGGACTGGTGGCCGGCGGACTATGGCCACTATGGTCCGTTCTTCATCCGCATGGCCTGGCACAGCGCCGGCACCTACCGGGTCGCCGACGGGCGTGGCGGCGCCGATGGCGGTCAACAGCGCTTCGAGCCCCTGAACAGCTGGCCGGATAACGCCAACCTCGATAAGGCTCGACGACTGCTCTGGCCGATCAAGCAGAAGTATGGTCAGGCGCTCTCCTGGGCGGACCTCATGGTGCTCGCTGGCAACGTCGCCCTCGAATCGATGGGCTTCAAGACATTTGGCTTTGCGGGCGGACGTCAGGACGACTGGCAGGCGGACCTCGTGTACTGGGGCCCGGAGGCTGAGTTTCTCGCTGACAAGCGCTACTCCGGCGACCGGCAACTGGAGCGCCCGCTTGCCGCCGTGCAGATGGGTCTGATCTACGTGAACCCGGAAGGCCCGAACGGGGTGCCCGACCCCCTGCTCGCCGCCAAGGATATCCGCGAAACCTTTGGTCGCATGGCCATGAATGACGAGGAGACCGTCGCGCTGATCGCCGGCGGGCACACCTTCGGTAAGGCGCACGGGGCGCGCAGCCCGAAGAACTGCGTGGGTCCGGAACCGGCCGCCGCGGATATCGAAGAACAAGGGATGGGCTGGACCAATAAATGCGGCACCGGCAAAGGCGCGGACACCATCACGAGCGGACTCGAAGGTGCGTGGACCGTCAACCCGACCGCCTGGACCACGCAGTACCTCGATAACCTGTTCGCGTTTGAATGGGTACAGACCAAGAGCCCGGCGGGCGCCATCCAATGGATTCCCGCGGACGGACAGGCCGCCAATCTCGTACCGGACGCCCATGATCCGACCAAGCGTCACGCCCCGGTGATGTTCACGACGGACCTGGCACTGCGTTTCGACCCCGTCTACGGTGAGATCTCGCGTCGGTTCCGCGATGATCCCAAGGCCTTCGAACTCGCCTTCGCCAAGGCGTGGTTCAAGCTGACACACCGCGACATGGGTCCGCGCGCACGCTATGTCGGGGCCGATGTTCCCGCTGAAGCGCTGATCTGGCAGGACGTGGTGCCCGCTCCAACCTATGCGCTGATCGACGCAACCGACGCCGCCGCGCTGAA
>DMUF01000050.1:3131-3721 GCA_003476445.1 Gammaproteobacteria bacterium
GGTCCGACCGTGCCGGAACTGGTCCGCACCGCCTGGGCCGCTGCCGCAAGCTACCGCGACGCCGACATGCGCGGCGGCAGCAATGGCGCACGGATTCGTCTGGCACCGCAGAAGGATTGGGCTGCCAACAACCCGGAAGAGCTCGCGCGCGTGCTGAAGGCGCTGGAACAAGTGCAGGCTGACTTCAACGCTCGCGCCACCGGCGGCAAGCAGGTCTCCCTGGCCGACGTCATCGTGCTGGCCGGGGCAGCCGCCATCGAGCAGGCAGCGCGCGCAGCCGGGCATGAGCTGGCTGTTCCCTTCACCCCGGGTCGCGGTGATGCGACCGAGGCGCAGACCGACGCTGCATCGTTCGCGGTGCTCGAACCGGCGGCAGACGGCTTCCGTAACTATTTCAGCTCCGCAAGCACACTGTCGCCCGCCGCCATGCTGGTCGATCGGGCCGATCAGCTCACGCTGACCGTTCCCGAAATGACGGCGCTGGTCGGCGGTCTGCGCGTGCTCGACGCCAACACGGCCGCGGCACGCCATGGTGTCTTCACGGATGCACCCGGCACCCTGAGCAATGACTTCTTCGTCAACCTGCTCGA
>DMUF01000200.1 GCA_003476445.1 Gammaproteobacteria bacterium
TCAGAACCCAAAGGGGCATCGCCTGCGCGATGCCCCTTTTTTTTCGACTGCGCGCACGGGCACACTGCCCTCGCCCGCTATCGCAACTGTTCCAGGAAACGCCATGGCTACTGAACAAACATTCTCGGCTGACATTCGTCTGCATTTTGATCGGGCCAACGGCGCACTGCGCGACGGCGCGCCCGAACAAGCCGTCAGCGAGATGCTGCAAGTACTTAACCGAGATATCGCGGACAGCCTTCGGGCAGAAGCCAACCTGTGTCTCGCCGCCGCCTTTCGCGCCCTCGAGCAAGCACCCGACGAACGTGCCGCGCTCGAGGCAGCGCTCGCGGCGGACCCGTACTTCTGGCCCGCTCTGCTGCAGAAGGGCGCGCTACTCGAGAGTCAGGGGCAACGCAAGGCAGCCGCCTTGATCTATCGCGACGTGCTCCGCATCGCACCGGAGACAGAAGCGCAACCACCGGTGTTTCGAGCTGCGCTCGCACACGCAGCAGAGCTCGTGCGTCTTTTTGGGGAAGCGCTCGAGACCACGCTGCTCGACGCCATCTCCGATCTGCCCGGCATGTCAGCGCGGTGGCAGGAAGCGGTCGCCATTCTCTCCGGCCGCTCTCGCCCCTATGTCTCCGAAGCAAACCAGCTGGCGGTGCCCAGACTTCCAGCGCAGCCCTTCTTTCGCCGCGATATGTTCGACTGGGTGCCCGCTTTCGAACAGCACACCGCGAGCATCCGCGAAGAAATGCTGAACGCACTCGCCGACACAGAGGAGGCGTTCGTACCCTACATCCAGTACCAGCCCGGCGAACCGGTCAACCAGTGGCGAGATCTCAACCATTCGCGCGACTGGACGTCGTATCACCTCTATCGATCCGGAGAACCCGTCCAGGAGCATCTGGCGCGCTGTCCGAAAACAGCGGAGGCGCTGGCTCTCGTGGATGCCGTGCATCTGTCCGGCACGTGTCCGAACGCCATGTTTTCCGTGCTCGCTCCAAGAACTCGCATACCGCCGCACCATGGCGAATCGAACGCGCGCCTTGTCGCACATCTGCCCCTGGTTGTTCCGGACAGGTGCCTGTTTCGCGTCGGGTTCGACAACCGGCGCTGGGTCGAGGGCGAAGTGCTCGTCTTCGACGACACGATCGAGCATGAGGCCGTGAATGACAGCGATCGACTACGCGTCGTGCTGATCTTCGACGTCTGGAATCCGCTTCTAAGCGTTGAGGAGCGTGTTATCGTGCAGCGCCTCGCGGCCGCCGAGCGAGCATTTCGACTGGGCGGCTGATCAAGCGTCGACAGCCCCGCCCGTCGGCAGAATATCAAAGGCGAGCGTCAGTCTTTCGCCAACGCCTGGAAACGGTGCCACGCCGTGCCATTGGTACGATGGAAAGAGCGCGAGGGTACCGACCTCCGGACGCACCCACGCGGTCGACCGAAGTGATGGATCTGTTCGCGCGTCCGGCAACGGCGCGCCACCGAAACCCAACCAGCCCGCGCGCTCGCCGGATGCCGGAATCTGCGGTGGCACCTCGACATAGTACGCTGAGCTGATCCAGCCTCGCGGGTGCACATGATTGACGTGATGCCCACCGCTACCCGACAGGCGCACGGACCAGCAGCCGTTCAGCCGATACCCGCGCTGTCGGCGGGCAAAGAGCGGGTGCGTGGCGTGTGCCGGCATGGACTGGATGTAGCCTGCAATCGCCGGCTGAATCGCTGCGAAAAATGCTCGGATAACAGGGTCGCGCTCGGTCTCTGGCTCGATCTCGATCTGCGTACCCTCGCGCACGGAATTGACCAGCGGATGCGCCTGCAGCGTGTGCAGCCGTCGCAGGCTTGCGGCCAGCGCCGCGTTGAAAGAAGCGAGGCTCCCGTACCCTGCAGGGGGTTCCACGCGGGCGGTACCACAGACCTGAGCCGGATCAGCAATCCGACGCCACTCATCGCGGTTCGCCAGCCTGAGGGCGAGCACCCGCAGCGCCCAACCCATCTGTCCAAGCGGTCGCGCGTTGATCATCCAGGCGGTATGGCTCAGCGCCTCTTCGGCTGCGCCGGTGGCTAGCGCGTGGAGCGCCGCGCGTTCGCGCACCAGTTCATGCTCCGGCGCAGACGCGAGCGCCGCGCGCACCGCGCGCTCGGCGGTTTCCATGCGCTCGAGATCAAGCGCCACACCGGCCATCACCGCCCAGCGCTCACCGTCCTTACCCAGTTGATCGAGGTCATGCTCGAGCAGAGACAACGCTTCTTCCAAGTGACCCGCGTTGCGCAACAAGGACGCCAGCCCAAGACGCAGTGCGCGATCCTGAGGTCTTCGTGCCAGCGCCGCACGCAGCTCATCCGCAAAGTAGCGGGAATCGCCAAGCATCCAGAGCACAGCGGAATAACGGGTCAGCAGTGGTGCCTCGTCGGGAAAACGCGCAACGCCCTCGGCAAGCAAGGCGCGCGCGGCCTCCCAGTCACGCAGGAGCAAACGCAGATCGACGCCTGCCAGGTAAGCAGAGATAGCGGCAGGGGTTGCGAAGAGCGGATTGAGTTTTGCCTGAGCTTCCTCGAAGCGCCCGACCGCCATCAGGCGGGAAGCGAGCATGAGCGCAAACCGGGAATCTTCGGCCGGTATGCCCTCTGCGCGCGCCAGCAGTTCGTCGAGCGCCGCCTGGCGCTGCCCGCTATGGGCAAGGGCCTCCGACAACAGGAGTCTCGACGTGAGATTTCTGTGCGCAGCCGGCAGGGCGCGCAGCAGCACCACAGCCGCTTCCGCTTGGTCCATATCCAGCAAGACGCGCGCAAGCCCTACGCGACTCTGAGGTAGATCATGATGGGCAAGAGCGTCGCGATACAGCGCTTCCGCCTGCGCGTGATAACCGCTGCCGCGGAGCAGGTTCGCGAGATTGTTTGCATACTCGGCGCGCTCACGCCCTGCAACGCCCGCCATCGCGAGCGACCGCCGCATGTAGTCTTCGGCCTCGGACAAGTTGCCAAGATCACGAGCAGCAAGCCCGAGCAGATGCACGGCAGCCGCCCATTGCGGCGATTGGCGGACGAGACGCTGCGCGCGCTGAAAGGCGGCGGGTGCATCTCCCGCACGAAGCAGCTGAAAGATCGCGCTCAGTTCCTGAGCCGAGGCAGCCTGCACCATGAATACAATCTCCCTACAACTATCGCGCAGCCGCTGATTGGCTCACCACGAGCAGATACGCAATCATAAGGGGAAACAACACGCTGGGTTATGGAATGCGCTGTGCAGAACCTATGCGCCGGCTGGGACCGGTGGATATCAAGCCGCTCGAGGAGGCGCTCGCCCGACAGGACGACGGCCTCTGGGATGCGGACGCCGAGTATCGCAAGCGGCTAGCCCCTCTCCGCAAAACTCGCACCATCTATCTCATGATGACCAACGGCGGCATTGAGGCGCCCACGCACTACTTCGCCGGGTGGGAGCCCCTTCGCGAGGCGTTCGCGCCGATCGCCGCGACCATCGCAGGCTTCTTTCCGCAGCCGGGCCGAGTGCTCAACGCGCAGATCGCCCTGCTCCCGCCGGGGGAAGGGATTGCGCGGCATAACGATCGTGGGCCTACGCTGGTCGCCACCCATCGCGTGCACGTTCCGCTGGTCACTCATCCCGATGTTCGCTTTGAGGTCGAAAGCACAAACTATGCGCTCGAAGTCGGTATTGCCTATGAGCTCGACAACATGCGCCAGCACGAAGTGATGAACGCGTCACCCATCGATCGCGTGCATCTCATCGTTGATTATCTGAGTTCCAGTCCGGGTGCGCCTGCATGACCATGATCTCGCACCGGCATCGATGCATCTTCATCGCGGTGCCAAAAAGCGCGAGCCACAGCATACGCTTCGCCTTGCGCCCGCATCTCGATGCGGCGGATGAAGAGCAGGTTGCCCTGTTTGTGCAACGGCGCATCGAGCGACCCGTGTTCGACCGCATGGGCCATGGGCATCAAACCTCGGCTGAGGTGCGCGAGTCGCTCGGCCAGGCGCTGTGGGAGAGCTATTTCTCGTTTGCCGTCATCAGAAATCCCTGGGCGCGATTTGTGTCCTACGTCGCCTTCATGAAACGTAACGGCGAGTTTGCGGCGGACCCGATCGGTTCGATGCGACGTGTGCTCGCCAACCCCGAACGCCAAAGCCGGCCGCACTTTCGCTCCCAGAGCGACTTTCTGGTCGACGGCTCGGGACAACTGCTCGTGAACGACCTCTGTCGCGCAGAAAGTCTGCAGACGGATTTTGATCGGATCATGCAGCGCCTGGGGCTGCCCCCTACCAAGCTTGAGCTGCGCAACTCGTCAGCGCACGCGCATTACACAACGTACTTCGACGACGCGCTGCGCGAGGCGGTGGAAGAACGCTACCGCGACGATATCGAGCGCTTCGGCTATCGCTTTGGCGATTGATCAGACGCGTCGGCTAACGCTGGCACAGCCGGATAGAGTTCGAGCACGGGTCCCAGAATGTCGCGCAAAGGGCCAAGCCAGGCCTCATAGTGACGCCAGTGGTCAACGCCTTCGCGATAGATCGGCTGCCGTACCTGTTCCGAGCTCGCGGTTCGCACCACGCGCGGATTGTCATAGAACGTGAGGCACGCCGGATCGAACGGCAACCCGCAGTACTCAAGCAGTCGACGGACTTCGGTCTCCGTGTCCTCCACCATGTGCTCATAGATGACCCGATGCACGCGTCCGGGGAGAACGGCATCTACATGTGCCATGAGATGCACGTAGTCGCGATAGAAGGTGCCGATATTCTCGAACCCGTAGGAGAAGAACTGCCCCATCGCGAAGTGCTGCTTGAAGTTGGAGAAACAGGTCGCAAGCGGATGGCGACGCGCATCGATGATGCGGGCGTTGGGCAGCATCAGGTGAATGAAACCCAGGTGCGCGAAGTTATTGGGCATCTTGTCGATGAA
>DMUF01000031.1:0-8809 GCA_003476445.1 Gammaproteobacteria bacterium
GTTATCCACAATTTCTGTGGATAACCCATCGAGGAGAAGCCATGCGCATCGGTATCCTGCGCACTGACTCGGTACTGGAAGGGCTGCAGCCCGCGCACGGCGACTATCCGGCCATGTTCGCGGCCGTGCTGTCCGATCCGGCGGCTCTGCCTCCAGCGCTGAAGGGTGTGCCACCCGAGTTCGTCGAGTACGCGGCCCACGAAGGTGAGCTCCCGCCACCGGACGCCTGCGACGCGTACCTCATCACGGGAAGCCGGCACAGCGTGTACGACCCGTTGCCGTGGCTGCCGCCCTTGGTCGCGTTCCTGCGCCAGGCCCTCGCTCTCGACCGCAAGATCATTGGCATCTGCTTTGGGCATCAGCTCATTGCGCATTTTTTCGGCGGCGAGACCGGCCCTGCGGCAGTGGGCTGGTGCGTGGGTCTGCAGCAGAACCGGGTCAAGGCACGGTTACCCTGGATGAGCCCCGCGGTCGATACCTTTGCACTGCCGGCAAGCCACCGCGATCAGGTGCAGCGGCTGCCGGAGGGCGCGCTCCGTTTTGCCAGCACCGACTCCTGTCCCAACGCGGGCTTCGTTCTTGGTGACCGCGTCCTTGCGTTGCAGTGTCATCCCGAGTTCACGCGTGCTTACGCGAATGATCTGCTTACGGTGCGCGAACCGGTCTTGGGTGCGGACCGGGTGGCCTCTGCCCGAACATCTCTCGACTCGGCGTCAGACGCGCCGCTCGTTGCGCGCTGGATTCTCAACTTCCTGGCGGGTGCCCCCTCGGACACCGGGTCGCCTGTGGTATCGGAGGCAACATGAAGCGAACGATCGCGGGCGCGCTGGCGGTTTTGCTGTTGCTCGGTGGCTGTGCGGTTCAGCTTGCCTACGACAACGTGGATCGTCTCGCACGCTGGTTTGTCGGCGACTACATCGCGCTGTCGGAGACGCAGCGCTTCCGGTTCGACCAGGGTGTCGTTGACGTATGGGATTGGCATCGCGACGCTCACCTGGCGCGCTACGCCGACTTTCTCGAGGCGCTGCGCACGTCGCTCGCGGACGGTACGGACGTCGCAGAGATCGACGCCATTGTGAACACCGTCATTGGCTGGGCGGAAGAGATCGAGGCGCGCTCGCTGCCGACCGCGATCGAGCTGCTTTCGTCGTTGTCAGACGCGCAGGTCACCGAACTGCGGCGGCGGCTCGCGGCAGACAACGGGGAGCTCGCGGAGGAGGAGATGGGCGAGTCGATTGAAGACAGCCAACGGCGCTGGCAGCGCGAAATGACGAGCAGAATGTCGCGCTTCACGGGCAGGCTGACATCCGCGCAGGAGGATTATCTTGCGGCGCAATCGGTGCGTTACCTTCCGGAGCGGGCGCTGTGGGCCGAGTACCGCGGGCGTTGGCAGGCGGACCTCTTGCGTCTGCTCGACGACCGCGCCGATGCGGAGCGTTTTGAGGCCGCGTTTCGCGTGCTCGCTGCCCGTCGCGAAGACTATTACGGAAGCGAGCTCACCCAGATCTGGGAACACAATCGTGCGCTTTCGAGCGAGGTAACCGTGTGGTTACTCAATGATCTGACCGCGACGCAGCGCCGGCGCATGGACGAGCGGCTGAGTGATCTCGTGCTCGAGCTGCGCGAGCTTGCGTCGAAGGAGCGGTCCCGGGGCGGCGCGCCGGCAGACCCCGAGGGTCCGGCTTGCGCGGTGCAGAGCTGCTGATCGCGCGACATGCTCAGCGGCTGAAGGAGTACAGCACGTCGACCGCGCTCTCCACGCCCGAGATGGCCTCGATGAAGACCTTGGGGGTCAGTCGGTAGCGCAATCTCAGCGTGTTCACCCGATCGAAGGTCGAGACGCCATAGCGCAGGTAGAGGGCGGGTGTTAGATAGCCGCTCAGCTGGACTTCGGTTCCACCCTCCACCTTGCGCGAGTCAACCTGAAAATCTTCGATTCCCAGACGCCCGAGCACTTTGCCGGTGGCCTTTCCCGCGCCGGCGACGCCGAGCTGCATCATGGCGCTGCCCAGCGCGAGCTCGTTGTCTTCCCCGTCGGCGGACCCGTTGGCGGGCGACTTTGCCGGCGCGCGCCCGGTCAGCAGGTAATACAGGGCGCGGCTCTCAGGCATGGTGGGCTGCGAGAACACCTTGAGCTGCGGTTCCTTCGCATCCCCGCGCACTTCGACGCCGACGGTGACCGGCTCATCCTCAATGCGGCGCACGGCAGTGATGCGCAGGCCTGGTCGTGCGAGTGGTCCGCGAAACAGCAGGGTGCCCTCTGTGATGTCGAGACGCTGCCCGTAGGCGGTGTAACGACCGGAAATGATGTTGACGTCACCGCGTCCGCGCAGGGCCGTTCCGGGTTCACGCAGCAGGCGCAGCGAACCGCTAAGCCGTGCATCGGCGCCGAGACCGCGCAGGTGCACGCGTTCGCCGAGTAGCAGCTCCAGGTCGACGCTGTAATCGATACCCGGGTCCGGGGGCGCCTGTCCGATAATGACGGTGTCGCTGGATACGCTGATGGCGGTCTGCGGCAGGTGCTCCAGATCTACTTCCGCCTCCGGAATCTGCACGCGCCCGCGAATCCGCGCGAGCGTCGGATCGAGCGCGACCGTGATGTCCGGCACGACCCGAATCCGCGTTCCCGGGCGCGGCTCGACGAGCAGCTCGTCGGCGCGAAGCCTTAAATCTGCGGTCCAGTCATCACCCTTGAAGTGCAGTTTGCCGTCGATATCGCCGGCGCCCGCGCGGGTGCGCAGGCGGCCGTCGAACGTGGCGTCGGTGTCCGCGAAGCGCAGGGTGAGCCGCAGATCCTCGATCGGTTCCGGCAGGTCCTCGTGCGCAAACCGCCCGTTCTCGACGGCAATCTCGCCGGCAAGCGTCGGGGCATCCGCGCGCCCGCCAAGTGTGACATGACCAGCGAACTGTCCCGCGCCTTCAAGCGTTCCTGGCACGGTTCGGAGCAGGGGACCGATATCGATGTTCGCGATGGATACCTCACCAGCCAGCGCGGCGTGGCTCGTAACCTGATCAAGCAGCAGCGTTCCGGCGAGCCGTCCTTCGTCTCCCGTGCGAGCGGAGCCGGTCAAGCGGAACCCGGCTGCTTCCGAGCGCGCAGTAACCTCGAGCTCGTGCACGTCGAAAGGGATCGCTTCACCCGCTGCCAACGATTCGATGCGCAGGTCGTCCGCTGTCAGCCGTGCCGTGAGGTCGATGGGGCGTGGGGTTTGGTGTGCGGCGTCGAGTTCGAAACCGAATGTGCCGGTGAGATTGACCTCGGGTGGAAGCCATGCCGCGACCAAAGCGACCGGCAGGTCGCGAGCTCGTACCGAGATACCCTCGATTGTGTTCGGGGCGATGCGGGCGCGCTGGCGACTGCACGCGGCCGCGCCCTGAGCGCGCAGGCAGAAGGGTTCCATCGAAAGACGACGGTCTGACGTGACCCACGTGAGCGCCAGTGGTTGTTCAAGCTGCCAGTGGGGCAGCGGGTCCGGTGGATTGAGATCCAGCTGGCTGCACCGCCCGGACCAGTCGCCCCGCGCGGTGGCGCTGCCGTTGCAGCGCAGCGCGAGCGCGATGTCACCGATGTCCGCATCGATGGCGAAGGCGTGGCCCTTGGTCGTGCCGGAGAGCACGGCGGTCAGATGGTTTGCCTCGAGCCCTGGCAATGCGAGCCCGCGTCCCGCCAGCCGCAGTTCGTTGGAGGTGTCGCTCTGGCCGCGCCAGCGAACGTCAATGTCGAGCGTGCTGGCAGACCAGTCGCGCAGTGCAAGATTTGTCATCCGCAGGGTGCCGCCCAGGTGCGGGTGGTCTGGGGTTCCCGTTAGGCGAACGCTGCCACTACCCTGGCCGCGGGCGTCGGGCAACGTGGCTGCGGCAGAGAGCAGCTCCAGCGTGCCGCTGACGTCGAGTTCTGTGCCGACCGAACCCGTGATCTGGAATCGATTGCCGCTGCTTGCGAGGACGAGGTCGTCGAAGCGCGTTGTGCCGTTTGACTCGAGCATGACATTCCCCGCGAGCGTTGCGGGTCGGTCGGCGACCGTGCCAGCGAGTTCGAGCTGCGCGTGGGCGGTCGGTCCTGCGTCTGTCACCTCCCCGCGCGTAGTCAGAGCGCCCTGCACCGTGCACCCGGGCGCTTTGCGCCAGCGCGGCAGGCACACGTCGCTGAGTGTCCATGCCAGCTGCCAGCGCCAGGGTGCAACGAGCGCCAGCGTGCCGGTCACCGCCGTGCGCCCGGATTCTCCGTCGAGTGTTGCGCTCGCGATCTCGAGATCCTGGTCCGGCGCCCAGCGCAGCTCCGCCGCGAGCCGGTTGCTGCCGATCCACGGTGAGCCGGTCTTGGCCGCAAACCGAGCGGTGGCGCCTTGCCGATCGCCGTCGATGGTCAGTACCGCGTCGTCAAGGACGCCTAGGTCTTTGTCATTCGGCAGCGTCAGCGGACCCTGGGCCTGCACCTCAACGCGGAAGGGCAGGGATTCGTCTTGCAGCGTGACGGTGCCCTTCGCTGTGAGCGGCCAGTCGCCGTCCATGTCGGCTTCGACCGTGAGCTGGCTGAGATCGCCCTGCGCGCGGGCGCGCAAGCGCGGCCAGCCGGCGCGCAGGACCGTTGCCTGCACCGCGAGCGGCAGCGTGCGTTCGAAGCCGAGGGTGCCGGAAGCGCTGAGCGCGAACTCGTCGAAGCGCGCTTCGAGGCGCGAAATCTCGACGCTGCGGCTGCGCAGCGAGAGCGCGAATTCCACGTCGGCAAAGGCCCGCGTTTCTGCGCCATCGGATCGAAGTTCGATGTGCCGCACCTCTGCCGCCGCCACATCGACACCGAGCGGCAGGTCGAGTGGCGTGATCTCGGTTGCGGTAGTGCCACCATCACTCTGTGTTTCAAGCCTGACGGTATCCGCGGTCAATGTCCGCAAACAAAGTAGAAACCGCGCGAGGCACCCCGGATCAAGCTGCCATGCGAGGTTCTCAGCGGCATAAACACGCTGTCCGTCGTCAAAGCGCAGGCTCGCGATGCGCCCCCGCAGCAGCGTGCCCGAGCGTCCCTCCAGACGCAGTGCGGGAATGCTGCGCTCGAGCGCAGCCGCGACGACGGCTGCGCCGGGCTCGCTGCCTGCAAAACGGACGGCGCCGAAGGCGAGCAGTCCGGTGCCTACCAGCAAGATCGCGCACAGTGCGAGTCGGCCGCGCGTTCTCATAGGGGTGGCTCCACGCTGACGTGGAGTTTGATGCTGCCTTTGTCCTGATCGCTGATCGGCATGGCGATATCAAAGCGTATCTGCCCGATCGGCGAGCGCCAGCGCAGACCGATGCCCGCGCTCTGATACAGGTCGTCGCTGTCCTCTGTGAAGGCTCCGCCGCCGTCCACGAACGCAGCGACACGCCATGCCGGGCGCACGCGGCGCGAGACTTCAACGCTGCCGACCGCGAGATATTTGCCGCCGATGATCTTGCCGTTCACGTCGCGCGGCGCGAGCGTCTGGTAGTCGTAGCCGCGGATGCTCTGGTCGCCCCCCGCGTAGAAGCGCAGCGACGCAGGAACTTCGTTGAAGGCGTTGGTCCAGATCGCGCCGAGCTCTGCGCGCAGCAGGAGGCGAAACAGGTCGTCTTCGGAGGCGCGAAGCAGGGCGCCGCCGCCGCGCCAGCGCACGAAGTCGGCGGGCGCGCCCACCGCGCTATCGCTCAGATCCACGCTGCTCCAGATGCGGCTGCCGCGCCCTGGGTCAAGCCCGGGTGCGATTGCCGCGCGGGATAAGCTGACCGCTGGCATCAGGTAGGCCACATCCTTTTGCGTTTCGCTGCCGACCCGGTAGCGCTCAAGTTCTGCACTGAGCCCGTAGCGAAAGGACCAGTCGCTGAAAATTCTCATCGCGTGGGCGACGCCGGCCGTGGCGGTGAGCGACTCGGTGTCGGCGATATCCTTGCCCTGCAGCCCCGCGGTCACCTCAAAGACATCGTCCAGAGGATCGCTGTGCGGAATGCGCCAGGTGGATTCGAGCGATTGCTGTGTACCGGATGCTTCGACATCGATCGACAGCGCATCGCCGCGTGAATTGAGTAGCGGCGAGTGGCGACCAAAGCGCAGGCGCAGCTCTGAGTCGGTGCTGAATCCCGCGCCCACGTCGTAGCGGGTCTCCGTGACATCGGCCGCGAGAATGTCGATATCCGCGCGATCCGCTTCGGTTTCATCGATCCGGATCGCGAGCTCGCGAAAGTAGCCAGTATCGCGCAGGCGCTGCTCGAAACGCATGAGCGCTGCGGCGTCGAACCAGTCGCCCGAGCGAAACGGCGCCAGTCGCAGTAAGCGGGAGGCATCGAGCTGAGAACCTGACAGGCGGATATCCCCAATGCGGCTGCGCGGCCCGGGCGCGAGATCGAGGACGGCCTGTGCTTCGCGCCGGATCGGATCGATGCGCAGCTCCGCCCGCCGGTAGCGGGGATGCAGGAATCCGGCGCGGCGGCAGGCCTGCAGCAGGTCCTCGCGCAGTTCGTCATAGGCTGCGTGCGAGAGGGGTGTGCCGGGCGCGAAAGGCGTGGTCTTCAGCAGGGCATCAATTTCGGGAAGTGCGCGCGCGGCCGGGTCGATCCGGATATCAGCCTCGATCCAACCGATTCGCGGCCCCGGGTCAACGCGGAGCACGGTCTTGCCGCTCCGCGTCTCCACGCGAAAGGTGGATTCGTACCAGCCAAAGGGCTGAAGCCCCGCATCCAGCGCGTCACGAAGCTGGCGCTCGAGGCGCCCGGAGGGACCCGGTGCAGCTGGATTCAGGTCGCCGAGGTGCAGCCGCACGTTCTCGGCGGCGGCGCGATCGAGGCCTTTGATCACGAACGCGGGTGCGCGCTCCTCGGCATAACCCGTGGCCGCGAGGCCGCACAGCAGCGCGGTGAACAGAAGTCGGCGAATCAGTGCGCGCATGGTGCCAGGCTCGGAAGCGTCGCCGCGATCAGCTGCCGCGTCGCGCCAGCCAGCGATCCAGGTGATCGGCGAAGGCCTTGCGGTCGTTGGCCGAGAGGGGCGGTGGACCACCGGTATGAATGCCGCTGCCGCGCAGGGTATCCATGAAGTCGCGCATGTTCAGGCGGGCGCGCACGTTCTCCGTGGTCAGAAGCTCGCCGCGCGGGCTGAGCGCGAGCGCTCCGCGCGCGATGACGTCGGCGGCCAGGGGAATGTCGCTGGTGATGACGAGATCACCGGCGGCGACTTTTTCCACGATAGCCTGATCAGCCACATCGAAACCGCCCGGCACGATTCTCTGTTGCAGGTAGGGCGACGGAGGAATCCGCAGCGCGTGGTTCGCAATCAGCGTCGTTTGCACCGCGGTGCGCATAGCCGCGCGGAACAGGATCTCGCGAATGGGTGCCGGGCAGGCGTCGGCGTCGACCCAGATCTTCATGCGTGGGCTCCTCGTCAGATGGCTAGAATGCGCGTTTTCGAGCGAGGGATCGACATGCGACTGACGCAGGGCATTCATCGGGCGGTGCAATTGCACGCGGACCACATTGCACTTACGGGTGATGGCGTTCGCCTCACCTGGCGGGAATTTGCCGATCGCGTCGCGCGGCTCGCCGCGGTCCTCGCCGATCTTGGCGTTGAACGTGGCGATCGGGTTGCCATGTTGGCGGGTAATGTCCCCGAGTATGTTGAATTCTATTTCGGGGCGCTCTGGGCCGGCGCCGTCATTGTTCCGGTGAATACGCGCTGGGCGTTCCCGGAAAAGGTGCACTGCCTGAACGATGCCGGTGCACGGGTGTTGATTGCGGGGCCGGAACACGCGGCCGAGGTGGCCGCGCTGTGCGCGGCGAGCCCGTCCCTGACGAGCGTGCTCATGCTCGGCAAGTCGTTGTCCAGCCTGCCAGCAGCGCTCGGCGTCAGGGCTCTCGACTACGCCTCCGCGGTCGCGGCAGCCGCGCCGATTCCCGACGCGGCGCGAAGTGGCGAGGATCTTGCAGCGCTGTTCTACACGGGTGGCACGACGGGTCGTTCCAAGGGCGTGATGCTGTCCCATAACAACTTCATCGCGAACAGCATGAACGCGCTGGTGAACCTCGGTATTCGGGACGATTCCGTGCACCTGCATGTCTCGCCGCTGTTCCACGTGGCCGGAGGGTCTCGGGTTTTCACCACTACCGTCGCAGGCGGCACGCATGCCACGCTGGAACGCTTCGAACCCGAAGCGTTTCTGCGCGCCATCGAGACCCACCGTGTGACGGTCACTGTGATCGTGCCAACCATGCTGAATGCGCTCTTGCAGTACCCGGGATTCGACCGCTTCGATGTCTCATCTCTCCGACTGTTAACCTATGGCGCGGCGCCAATGCCGGAAGCGCTCTTGCGACAAGCCATGGCACGGTTTCCTGGCGTTTCCTTTCTGCAGTCCTACGGTATGACCGAGCTGTCTCCCGTCGCGACCAGTCTGGCGCCGCGGTACCACGTGTTCGAGGGGCCGGACGCAGGACGCATACGTTCGGCGGGTCGGGCGGTGTTCAATGCCGACGTGGCGATCTTTGATGAGAACGACACGCCCCTCCCCGTGGGTGCCGTGGGCGAGGTCTGCGTCCGCGGACCCATGGTCATGCAGGGCTACTGGCGTCAGCCGGAGCTGACCGCGGCGGCTCTGCGCAACGGCTGGATGCACACCGGCGATGCGGGTTATCTCGATGCCGACGGCTTCCTGTTCCTGGTCGACCGCGTGAAAGACATGATCATCAGCGGCGGCGAGAACGTGTATTCCGCAGCGGTCGAGAACGTGATCTATGGCTTTCCTGGTGTGCACGAATGTGCCGTGATCGGCATTCCCCATGAACAGTGGGGCGAAGCCGTGCATGCCATTGT
>DMUF01000031.1:9135-9547 GCA_003476445.1 Gammaproteobacteria bacterium
CTCGCCGGATTTGAGTGTCCGAAGACCGTTGAGGTGCGGCACGCCGATCTGCCAAAGAGCGGCGCCGGCAAGATCCTGAAGACAGATCTGCGGCAGCCGTTCTGGGCGGGGCAGTCGAGGAACATTCATTGACCGAAACCGTCGCAGCGTTCGTATCCGGACCCGAGGGCGCGGGCGCCCTGCCGATTCTGGGCGCAGTCGATACGGCGCGACTTGCCGAGCGTGACTGGGATCTGATTGTCATTGGCGGCGGCATCACCGGTGCGGGCGTGGCACGCCACGCCGCTCAGGCGGGGCTCAGCACGCTGCTGGTCGAGGCGGACGACTTTGCGGCGGGTACCTCGAGCCGGTCGACCAAGCTCATTCACGGCGGCCTGCGCTATCTCGCCATGGGCGAGGTCGGGCTGGTGCG
>DMUF01000249.1:0-363 GCA_003476445.1 Gammaproteobacteria bacterium
CCTGCATGGGCATCGGGACGCCCGCGTCCCTGGCATCATCAATGTGGGTTTTGCTGGGGTCGACGGAGAGACACTGCTGCTCGCGCTCGATGATCTTGCCGTATCGACCGGCTCGGCATGTTCGTCGGCGAGCGTTGACCCGTCTCACGTGCTGACCGGCATGGGCGTGCCGCGGGCGCTTGCCCACGCCTCGATCCGGTTCTCGCTGGGTCGGTACAGCACTGAAGCGGATGTCGATCACGCCGGGCGACGTGTCTCTGAGGTGGTAACGCACCTGCAGACGCGCGGAATTTCCTGAACGTCTTTCTGTTCCGGGCGCCCGAAACGCGTATAATACGCGCCCTCTGTAATACGCCTATCTTA
>DMUF01000249.1:598-4755 GCA_003476445.1 Gammaproteobacteria bacterium
CGCCTATCTTATGTAAATCAATGAGATAGGTGAGTTTTGATCAAGTAGGTTCGGAGAAGACGATGGCTCTTGAGCGCACCCTCTCGATTGTCAAGCCCGATGCGGTTGCCCGCAATCTCATCGGCGAGATCTATTCGCGTTTCGAGAAGAACGGTCTGCGCGTTGTCGCTGCCCGCATGATTCGCATGAGCGCTGACCAGGCGGGCGGGTTCTATGCCGAGCACCGCGAGCGGCCGTTCTTCAACGATCTGGTCTCTTATATGACCTCCGGTCCGGTGGTTGTGCAGGTGCTCGAGGGAGAGGACGCCGTGGCGCGCAATCGCCAGCTCATGGGTGCAACCAATCCGAAGAATGCCGAACCCGGTACCATCCGCGCCGATTTTGCAGAGTCCGTAGAGGCAAACGCCGTGCACGGTTCGGATTCACCGGCTTCCGCAAGCCGCGAAATTGCTTTCTTCTTCCGACCGGAAGAGATCTGCACACGGGACTGATGGAAGTGGATGCTGATCGCGTCAATCTGTTTGGCCTTGATCGCGCCGGGCTTGAGGCCTTCTTCCTCGGGCAGGGCGAAAAACCGTTTCGCGCGCGGCAGGTGCTGAAATGGGTCTATCACGCCGGCGTGATCGACTTCGATGAGATGACAGATCTTTCGCGGGCACAGCGCGATCGCCTCAAAGCCATGGCTGTTCTGTCGTTGCCCGAAGTGGTCGAGCGTCACGAATCGCGTGATGGCACGATCAAGTGGGCCATGCGGGTGAGCAACGGTAACTGCGTCGAGACCGTGCTGATCCCGGAACGGGGTCGCAATACGCTGTGTGTCTCGTCCCAGGTCGGGTGCATGCTGGACTGCAGCTTCTGTTCCACCGGCAAGCAGGGCTTCAACGGCAATCTGTCGGCGGCGGACATCATTGGCCAGCTCTGGCTCGCCAATCGAGAACTGGCGGCGCGCGGGCTGGCAGTCACCAACGTCGTGCTGATGGGGATGGGCGAGCCCCTGCTCAATTTCGACAACGTGCTGATCGCCACGAACCTGATGATGGAAGATCTCGCGTTTGGTCTTTCCAAGCGGCGGGTGACCGTGAGCACCGCCGGCGTGGTGCCGGGTATTCGGCGGCTGGCGGAGCACACCGACGTGGCGCTCGCTATTTCCCTGCATGCACCGAACGACGCGCTGCGTGATGTGCTGGTGCCGATCAACCGCAAATACCCGATTGCGATGCTGCTTGAAGCCTGTCGTGATTATCTGGCCGGGCTCGGCCCGCATCGTTCGGTCACCATTGAATACACGCTGCTGAAGGGCGTGAACGACACGCTTGATCACGCGCGGGAACTCGCGGCGCTCCTTCGCGATCTGCGCTGCAAGATCAATCTGATTCCGTTCAATCCGTTCCCTGCGTCTGGCTATGAGCGCCCGGATATGGACGGGGTACGCGCTTTCCAGACGCTCCTCCTGAATGCCGGTTACGCCACCATGCTGCGCACCACGCGTGGCGATGACATTCAGGCAGCCTGCGGACAGTTGGTGGGGCAGGTGGAAGACCGAACCCGGCGTCAGGCGCGCTACATCGCCCGTGTGCAGGCCGAGGCGGCCGCATGAGGCGCGCATGCGCTCCGTCGCGCCGTCTGGCGCTCGGGGTTGTCGGGGTCATCATGGCGTCTGTGGCGGGTTGTGTTTCTGAGCCCTCCGGCACGATCGCGCCCCCGGCCTCGCGGGCAGAACGTCTTGAAGCGCAGGTAAACCTGGCACGTGGTTATCTGGAATCCGAGGCGCCTGCGCGCGCACGCGCGCCGCTTGATCGCGCCCTCGCGATTGATTCGAACTCGGCGGATGCACTTGGCCTGTACGCCGTTTATTTTTTGCGCGAAGGCGAACCGCGACTTGCCGAAACGTATTTTCGGCGCGCGTTGCGCAGCGACCCGGCGCATGCGCCGAACCTGAACAACTTCGCCGCGTTACTGCTGTCCGAGGGGCGTTACCGCGAGGCGCGGGATCCGCTGCGACGTCTGGTGGGCGATACCGGCTACGCGGGTCGCGCACGCGCGTTTGAGCGGCTCGGCGATGTCGAGCGACGTCTGGGTGATGCCGCTGCCGCGCGTGACGCCTTTACACGCGCGCTGGCGCTTGAACCGTCGCTGCAGGGCGCCGCGCTCGGGCTTGCCGAGATTGCCCTGGCGGCGGGTGACCTACCGACCGCCGCCCGCTATTTTGCCGACGCGCGCGAGCAGGGCGCGCCAACGCGCGAAACCTTGTGCTTCGGGCAGCGGCTTGCCGCGCGTACGGGTGATACCGATCTCGCGGCCAGCCAGGCTCTGGCGCTGCGCAGTCTCTATCCGAATGCGGCCGACCCTTGCGTCGAGCCCGCGCGGACGCAGGGGCCTTGATCGTGTTCCAGCGCAACCTATCGGAGTAAGGCGTTCATGGACGAGAGCATCGGTCCCGGTCGCCGTCTGCGTAGCGAACGCGAGGCGCTGGGTGTCAGCGTGCGCGAGGTGGCGGACACGCTCAACCTTTCCATCACCGTAGTGCAGGCGCTCGAGGACGACGATTACAAGCAGCTGCCAGGTGCTGTGTTCATACGCGGCTACGTGCGTGCGTATGCTCGACTGCTGGATCTTGATCCCGTACCGCTGCTCGACCAGCTGCCGGCAGCGGGTGGCAGGGTGGTCCCTGTGGCGCGCGAGCCCGAACTGGCTGAATGGGTTCGGCGGCGGCCAGGGCTCGTGTTGGGTGCCCTCGGTTCGGTGGTTCTGGTGCTCTTGGTCGCCGGCGTGCTGTGGCTGTGGCCGGAAGAGGGTCTCGACTCGCTCTGGCAGTCCATCGACGGCTCAGCCGTGACGGTGCCGCCCGTCGAAGCCGACGCGGCGTGGGAGTGGGAGCAGGCACAGCAGCCGGTGCAGATAGACCCGGCGACAAACGGGGCGACCGCTGCGCAGTCTGCGCCCGATGCGGCGGGCAGCATGCCGGCAGAAGCATCGGCGAGCGAGCTGGCCGCGAATACCATTCCAGCGGAATCGGTGGCGGCTTCGGGCACCGAAGGGTCGGGCGTGCAGCGCCTGACGACGACCGGCACGGACACGTTAACCCTGCGCTTCAGCGCCGATTGCTGGGTCGAGATCAGCGATGTCGATGGGGTTGTGCTCTATCGTGAGCTGCACCGACCGGACGACGTGCTTGATCTTGTTGGACAAGCGCCGTTTCGCGTCAAGCTGGGGCACGCTCCCGGTGTCGAGCTCGCGTTCCGGGGCGAATCGATCGCGCTTGCACCGCACACGCGCAACAACGTTGCCGCGCTGGTCCTGGGTCAGTAGGGGGTGGCAATGCTGCAATCCATCCGCGGAATGAGGGACGTGCTGCCGGTCGAGGCGCGACGTTTCCGACTCGTGGAGGACACGCTGCGCGCCGTGCTGCGCGGCTATGCCTACGAAGAGCTGCAGCTACCGCTGCTCGAGCCGACCGAACTCTTTGCGCGCGGGGTCGGTGAGGGCACCGACATCGTCGAAAAGGAGATGTATACCCTCGCGGATCGCGATGGCGAGAGTATTACCCTGCGACCTGAGGGCACGGCGGGCTGCGTGCGCGCTCTGCTCCAGCACGGGCTGCTCTTCAACCAGACCCAGCGCGTGTATTACGCGGGTCCCATGTTTCGTTATGAGCGCCCGCAGAAGGGGCGTTACCGGCAGTTCCAGCAGGTTGGTGCCGAAGCCTTCGGGCTCGCCGGACCAGACGTGGATGTTGAGCTGATGGCGCTGGGGCGCGCTTGCTGGCGAGCGCTCGGAGTCGAACCGCTGCTCAGACTCGAGATCAACACGCTGGGTGCGCCGGCGGCGCGCGCCGCGTATCGCGCAGCGCTGGTGGACTATCTGACGCCGCGCCAGGGTGAGCTGGATCCCGACAGCCGACGTCGGCTGGATCGCAATCCGCTGCGTATTCTCGACAGCAAGGATCCGGCAACACAGGCGATTCTCGCGGACGCCCCCCGGTTGCCCGATTTCATTGATGATGAGAGCGCGGTCCATTTCGAGACTCTGCAGTCGGCGCTGACCGCGCTCGACATTCCGTTTGTGGTCAACCCGCGGCTGGTGCGCGGTCTCGATTACTACACGCAGACGGTTTTTGAATGGGTCACCGACGCGCTCGGTTCGCAGGGCGCAGTTTG
>DMUF01000249.1:5123-13239 GCA_003476445.1 Gammaproteobacteria bacterium
TTTGCGATCGGGCTTGACCGTCTGGTGCTGCTGCATGAGCAGGTGGTGCCGGTCCTCGAGGCTGCGGCAGCAGACGTTTACGTCTGCGTGCTCGACAGTGAAAGCCTGGGCTGGGCATTCGCCATTGCTGACAAATTGCGGCAGGCTCTGCCGACGTTCAGAATCCGCGTCCATGCGGGCGGCGGAAAGCTCAAGAACCAGCTGAAGCGTGCTGATCAGAGCGGCGCCCGATTCGCACTGCTGGTGGGGGCAGATGAAATGGCGGCAGGTGCCCCGAGCCTCAAGTATTTGCGTGAGGATCGTGAGCAGCAGTCCCTGGACCTGCCGGCGCTGGTGCAAGCGCTGGCCGCGGCGGGCGTTTGAGGCCCGGCTGCCTTCGCGCACGAAAGGAGTAGAGCGTGGCGGAATACATGTCCGACGATGAGCGCCTGTCGCGGTTACGCGACTGGTGGAATAGAAACGGCGCGGCCACGGTGGTCGGCGTCGTGCTGGCGATCGTGGCGGTTATTGGTTGGCAGTGGTACCAGCGGTACGCAACCGGCCAGCTGTCGACAGCAGCCAACGCGTATGCGGACTATCAGGCGGCCACCGGCGATGAAAAGCGGCGCCTCGGCGATGCGATCGTGACCGAGCATACCGGCACGGCTTATCCATCACTGGTGCTGCTGGCGCAGGCGCAGACCGCGGTGCGCGAGCAGGACTTCGCGGCGGCGGAAACGGCGCTCGGCAAGGCGGTTACGCTTGCGACCGGCGCGGAGCTGGCGGACATTGCCCGCCTGCGGCTCGCGCGCGTGCAACAGGCCGCGGAACGGGGTTCAGACGCGCTGGCCACGCTGGAGCAGGTCCGATCCGTCGGCATGCTGTCCGTTGCGCGTGAGATCGCGGGCGATATTCACCTGTCACAGGGTGATCGCAAGAAGGCGCACGAGTCCTATGCCGCGGCGCTTGCGGATCTCAAGACCGAGGACCAGCGCGGACTGCTGGAAGCAAAACTTGCGGACACGGCAGATGCGGCTGACGCGTAATTTACTGGCTCTGGCGTTCTCGACCCTGTTGGCCGGATGCAGCGCGTTCGGCTGGTTGCCCTGGGTGGACGACGAGGAAGAGAAGGAAAAGAAAGAAGAGCTGGAGCCGATGGAGCTCGAGCGGATCGATGCGACTGTGGATCTCAAGACCGAGTGGTCGGAAAAGATTGGCGACGGTATGGGGCGCAAGTACTTGCGTCTGCGCCCGGTCATCGCCGCGGACCGCATCTTTGCCGCTGATGGCTACGGTGTCGTGGAAGCCCTGGACCGCTTTACCGGTGACCAGATCTGGGAAACCGAAATCGGCGAGGTCAAGCGTTCGTGGAACCCCCTTGATCGTCGCGACCCGAGCTTTGTTTCTGGCGCGGTCGGCTACGCACACGGCATGGTGCTGACCGGTACGACCGGTGGCCAAGTCGTGGCGCTCGATGCGGCCGATGGTCGCGAAGTCTGGCGGGTTAGCGTAGGCGCCGAAGTGCTGGCGCCGCCCTCGGGCGGGCTTGATCTCGTCTTCGTGCACACCGAGGACGGTCGGCTGCTGGCCCTGGAAAAAGGGTCGGGCGCGGTTCGCTGGAGCTACGAAAACCCCGTGCCGATTCTCATGCTGCGCGGCAGCAGCATGCCGGTATTTTCGAATGGCGTCGTCTACGCCGGTTTTGCCAACGGCATGGTGGCGGCGGTGCGCGCTGAAACCGGGGAGCCCGTCTGGGACCATCTCGTCATGCTGCCCGAGGGGCGTTCGGAACTCGAACGCATGGTGGATGTGGACGCGTCGCCCGCGGTGGCGGGCCCGCTCGTTTTTGCGGTCGCCTATCAGGGGCGCCTGAAGGCGCTGCGCACGCAGAACGGCATGCCGGTGTGGGAGCAGGAAGTATCGAGCTTTCTCGATCTGGCAGTTGATGCCAACAAGCTCGTCGCCGTTGATTCGCAGGACGCGGTGCTCGCGTTCAATCCGCAGAACTCGTCTTCGCTGTGGAAGCAGGAAGGCCTGCTGCGCCGTGAACTGGCGCCGCCGGCGTTGATCGGTGACAACGTGCTGGTTGCAGATATCGAAGGCTATGTGCACGTGCTTGCGGGCGACGACGGCCGCTTCATCGGTCGCCGCAAGATCGATGGCGACGGCATTCGCGCTCCGATCCTCATCGCCGAAGACTTCATCTATGTACTCGGCAATTCCGGAAAATTGGTCGCACTCAAGCTCGAGCCGAGGTAGCCCGTGACTGCAACGCTCGCGCTGGTCGGGCGACCCAACGTCGGTAAGTCGACGTTGTTCAACCGGTTATCCGGTCGCCGAGATGCTTTGGTCGCTGACGTGCCCGGCCTCACTCGAGACCGGCGCTACGGGCGAGCACTGCTTGAGGACTGTCCGGTCACGCTCATCGACACGGGCGGTCTTCTTGGTGACGATCTCACCGACGGCGCGCTTGTGCGCGCGATGGAGCGTCAATCGGATCTCGCGATTGACGAAGCGGATCTCGTGCTGTTTTTGGTGGACGCCCGCGCAGGTTTGACGCCGGCAGATGCCGAGATTGCGCAGCGCCTGCGCAAGCGGTCTCGCACCACGCTGCTGGTCATCAACAAGGTCGACGGCGTTTCCAATGACGCTGCCGTCGCCGATTTTGCAGCGCTGGGTTTTGCGGCGTCGGTTCCCGTATCGGCAGCCCACGGACGCGGTATCGGCGTGCTGGGTGAAGCCGTAGTAGCACTGCTCGGTCTCGAGCCACGACCCGTAGATGATGAGCCGAGCGACGATGAGCTCTTCGAGTTCGACGCCGCGCTCGACGGCGATGAAGAAACCGACAGCGTTTCAGATGGGGATGAAGAGGGCGACGCCGACGAAGCTGACGAGCAGGCGGCACAAGACCAGATCGATGCCCTGGAATCCGAGCCGATCCGCGTCGCTCTGATTGGTCGGCCGAACGTTGGCAAATCCACGCTCGCCAATCGTCTGCTCGGTGAAGAACGACAGGTCGTCGCCGACCTGCCCGGCACCACCCGCGATGCGATCGACATTCCCTTTGACCGTGACGGGCGGTCCTTCGTGCTCATCGATACGGCCGGCGTGCGTCGTAAGGGGCGCGTGGAAGAAGTCGTCGAAAAATTCTCCGTCGTCAAATCCCTCGATGCGATGGACCGCGCCCACGTGGTGGTGCTGGTCATGGATGCAAGGGAAGGCATTGTCGAGCAGGATCTGCACCTGCTCGGTTATGCCATCGAGGCCGGTGCGGGCATCATCATTGCCATGAACAAGTGGGATGGACTGCCTGCGGCGGCGCGCGAGCGCGTGCGCACGGAACTCTCGCGTCGTCTGGTCATTGCGCCCTGGATCTCCGTGCATTACATCTCGGCTCTGCATGGCAGCGGGGTAGGGCTGCTCCTCGATGAGGTTCGTGCCGTGCACCGCTCCGGCTACTTTGCCGTCGGCGCGACGCGGCTCACACGCCTGCTCGAGGACCTGGTGAGCGCGCACCCGCCGCCCGCCGTGCGCGGACGTGTCATCAAGCTGCGCTTTGCCCACAAGGCCGGTGAACACCCGCCCCGCATCATGATTCATGGCAACCAGACCGAGTCGCTGCCGGCGTCCTACGTGCGCTATCTCGAGAACGGATTCCGTGCGGCGCTCGACCTGCACGGCACGCCCGTGCACGTGGCGCTGCGTACCGGCGACAACCCGTACAAGGGCAAGCGCAACAAGCTCACGCCGCGGCAGGAATACCGCCGCAAGCGCATGATGCGCTTTCACAAGAAGAAGGGTTGAGCGAGCGCGAGCTAGAGCGAGGGCAACTCGGGTAATCCATGCCCGGATCGTACCGAGCGCACCTCGAGTGTTGCGGTTCCATCCTGCAATCGCGCTTCTACTGTTTCCCCTGGCACCAGCTGCCCGATGCGCGTGAGCGCGCGTAGCCCGGTATCCGCCGAACCCGTCGTCACAATGGCATAGCCGCGTGAAAGCGTGGCGAGCGGGCTCATGGCTTCCAGCGTGCGCACCGTGTTGGCAAGGCGAACTTCGCGCCGCTCATGGAGTCGTGCGAGACCTTGTGAAAGTCGAGCGGCCAGAGTCTCGAGCCGTTGTCGCGCGGGTACCAGGCGATGCTCAGGATGCAGTAGCAGCAGGGTGCGGGTTGCCGCCGCAAGGCGTGCTTCGGCTATGCGCTGCGTTTGCAGCGTAGCCCGCAGCAGCCGCTCCGACAGCTCATCCGCGCGCTGCATCTGCTGTTCGAGGCGCGTGCGCGGGTTCACGAGCCGCGCGTTCAAGTGGCTCACATGACGTTCCGCAAGACCGAGCTTCGCTGTGAGCGCGCGTGTCAAACGCGTGGTGGCCGCATCGAAGCGGCGCACGAGCTCGATCGCATCCGGGGTAATCAGCTCTGCGCCCGCGGAAGGTGTCGGTGCGCGCAGGTCGGCAACAAAATCCGCGATAGTGAAATCGGTCTGGTGGCCGATGGCGGATACGACAGGCAGCGCGCAGTTCGCGATGGCGCGCGCCACGTTCTCGAGATTGAACGCCCAGAGATCCTCGAGCGAGCCGCCGCCGCGCGTCAGCAGCACAACGTCTGCACCGCTTTTCGGGGCGCGTTCCAGCGCTGCGACGATGGCGGGACCCGCCGCATCGCCCTGAACAGGCACCGGCAGAAGCACGATCTCGAGTGCGGGGAAGCGTCGCGCGATCACGTCGAGCACGTCGCGCAGGGCTGCGCCGGTGGCCGACGAGATAATGGCCAGCCGACGCGGCAGCGTCGGGAGCGGGCGCTTCCGCTCAGCGGCGAAGAGCCCTTCCACGGCCAGGCGTTCCTTCAGCGCCTCGAAGGCGGCGCGTAAGGCACCCGCGCCGGCGGGCTCCAGATGCTCCGCAATAAACTGAAAGTCTCCGCGCGGCTCGTATAGCGACAGGCGCCCGCGCACCAGAACACGGTCCCCATCCTTCGGTTCCTGCCGGTGCACGCGGTTGCGCCCGGCGAACATGGCGCAGCGCAGCTGCGCGCTCGCATCCTTCAGCGTGAAGTACCAGTGACCGGAAGAAGGGCGGCGAAAATTGGAGACCTCACCTTCGACCCAGAGCACGCCGAAGTGATCCTCGAGCAAGACGCGCGAGGCGCGCGTCAGCGCGCTGACGGAATAGACGGTGCGTTCAGAAGCGAGCATGGGCTGAGTTTACATGATCAGGGGGGCACCTTAGACTGCCGCTTTTGCGGAGTCCGCCATGCTGCGCATCGCCCAGGACGCGCTGACGTTTGACGACGTCCTCCTGCTCCCTGCTTACTCTGCCGTGCTCCCGTCCGAAGCCTCGCTCGAAACGCGTCTGACGCGCACGATCACCCTGAACATTCCGCTGATGTCCGCGGCGATGGACACGGTCACCGAGGGTCGACTCGCGATCGCGATCGCGCAGGAAGGCGGTATCGGCATCGTGCACAAGAACCTGAGCGTCGAGGCGCAGGCGCGTCAGGTGCGCATGGTGAAAAAGTACGAGACCGGCATTATTCGTGATCCGATCACGATTCATCCGGACCGCACCGTGGCGGATCTGTTCCAGATCACGCTTGAGCACAAGATCTCGGGCGTGCCCGTGGTTGAGGGCTCTCAGCTTGTGGGCATCGTGACGAGTCGCGACGTGCGCTTCGAACGGCGTATGGATGCGCGTATCCGCGAGGTAATGACGCCGCGTCCGCAGCTCGTTACCGCGCGCGAAGATGCGAGCTTCGAGGAAATCACCGGCATCCTGCACCGCCATCGCATCGAGAAAGTGCTGCTGGTCAATGACCGTTTCGAACTGCGCGGCATGGTGACGGTCAAGGACATCAACAAGTCGAAGGCCTTCCCGAATGCCTGCAAAGACACGCAGGGGTCACTGCGGGTCGGCGCGAGTGTCGGCACCAGCGCCGAGACCGATGAGCGCGTGGCAGCGCTTGTCGAGGCCGGTGTTGACGTGATTGTCGTGGATACCGCGCACGGGCATTCGTCGCGTGTGCTGGAGCGTATTCGCTGGGTCAAGCAGCAGTATCCGGACCTGCCCGTGATCGGTGGCAATGTCGCCACGGCTGAGGGTGCGCGCGCGTTGATCGAAGCGGGCGTTGATGGAGTGAAGGTCGGTATTGGTCCCGGGTCCATCTGTACCACGCGCATTGTGACGGGCATCGGCGTACCGCAGATCACCGCGATCGGCGAGGCGGTGTCCGTTGCCGCGGCCGCGGATGTGCCCGTGATTGCCGACGGCGGTATTCGTTACTCCGGCGACATTGCAAAGGCCATCGCGGCCGGCGCTAGCGTCGTCATGGTTGGCGGCTTGTTGGCGGGGACGGATGAAGCACCTGGCGAAGTCGAGCTGTATCAGGGCAGAACGTACAAGGCCTATCGTGGCATGGGCTCGCTTGGCGCTATGGGCGGCACGCACGGTTCAAGTGACCGCTATTTTCAGGAGCTCGAGGGCGACACGCGCAAACTCGTTCCCGAAGGTATCGAGGGCCGTGTGCCGTATCGCGGTCCGGTCGGACCCATCGTGCATCAGCTCATGGGTGGGCTGCGTGCCTCCATGGGTTACACCGGCAGCCCCGACATCGCCACAATGCGCACGCGTCCCCAGTTCGTGCGCGTGAGTGCCGCGAGCATGGTCGAGAGTCACGTTCACGACGTGGCGATCACCAAAGAAGCGCCCAACTACCCGCGCAGCTGAGGCGCTCATGGCACAGGATATCCACGGTCAGCGCCTGCTGATCATCGACTTTGGTTCTCAGTACACACAGCTGATCGCGCGCCGCGTGCGCGAGATCGGCGTGTATTGCGAGATCTATCCATTCGACGCGCCGCAGGACTTCCTGCGCGATCTCGCGCCGCGTGGTGTGATCCTGTCGGGCGGCCCGGAGAGCGTGACTCTTGCCGATACGCCGCGCATTCCCGACGTGATTTTCGAGCTGGGCGTGCCGGTACTTGGTATCTGCTACGGCATGCAGGCCATGGCGGCGCAGCTTGGTGGGGCGGTGCGTTCTTCGTCCAAGCGCGAATTTGGTCACGCGATCGTTGCGCGGGCGCCGGAATCCGAACTTCTCGCGACGCTCGAGGGCGGCTCGACGCTACCCGTCTGGATGAGCCACGGCGATCAGGTGAGTGTGCTTCCATCAGGATTCCGCGTCACCGCCAGCACGGAATCGGCCCCCATTGCGGCGATGGAAGATGCGTCCCGCAGGCTTTTTGGGGTGCAGTTTCATCCCGAAGTCACGCACACGCCAGAAGGCGGCGAGATGCTGCGGCATTTCGCCCGCGACATCTGCGCGTGCGATGGGCTATGGACGCCCGCGAATATTGTCGATGACGCGATCAAGCACGTACGCGCGCTTGTCGGAACGGACCAGGTTCTGCTCGGATTGTCCGGGGGCGTTGACTCGAGTGTGGTTGCGGCGCTGCTCGCGCGCGCCATCGGCACGCAGCTCACCTGCGTCTTTGTCGACAATGGTCTTTTGCGCAAGAACGAGCGCGACGAGGTGGCGGCTACGTTTGGTCCGTCCAACGCGCTGAACCTCAATCTGGTCGTCGTTGATGCGGAAGCGGATTTCATGATGCGGCTCGCCGGGGTCGACGAGCCCGAAGCCAAGCGCAAGGTCATTGGCAGCACGTTCATCGACGTGTTTGATCGCGAAGCCGCGCGGCTCGATGGCGTGAAGTGGTTGGCGCAGGGGACGATCTATCCCGATGTCATCGAGTCGGCGGCCAGCAAGTTCGGCAAGGCGCATGTGATCAAATCGCACCACAATGTGGGCGGCCTGCCGGAGCGCATGAAGCTCAAGCTCATCGAGCCGCTGCGCGAGCTGTTCAAAGACGAAGTCCGCGCCCTTGGCCGTGAACTTGGCCTGCCGCAGTCGTTCATCGGCCGGCACCCCTTCCCCGGCCCCGGCCTCGCCATCCGTTGCCCGGGCGAGATCACCCGCGAAAAGCTGGAAATCCTGCGCAAAGCCGACGCGGTCTATATCGACCAGATCCGCAAACACGGGCTCTATGACGAAATCTGGCAGGCTTTTGTTGCGATCCTTCCGGTCAAGACCGTGGGCGGGATGGGCGACGGGCGCACCGATGATTACGCCTGCGCCCTGCGGGCCGTT
>DMUF01000084.1 GCA_003476445.1 Gammaproteobacteria bacterium
TCATCGAGTCCGGAGATCGTGCGCAGCTGCTCAACATTGAACAGCACCGCGGGATGGTATTGCCCCAGCACGGGTCCAAGCGCGTGCGCGCGCGCAACCGCTTCGTCGATGCACGACTTGTAGAAGTCATAACCCAACACGTTGACGCCGTAGGATCCGGAGAGATCGATGAATCGAGTCCCGTCGAGATCCTCAACCTCACCGTCGTGCGAGCTGGCGACCATGCTGCCCAGGGCAAGCCGCGAGCGCAGATAGGGGCTGAACGGAAAGGGCACGCGGTAGGCGCTGGTAAACTCCAGATCCGAGAGCTGCGGGCGCAGAGATGCAGACACCGCCGCCGTCGTTCTGGAGCGGCCGTTGAGACACTCGACAAGCTGCTCGAAACCCTGCCGCCGCGCGCACACAACCACTTCGGGCGCCTTGTCTGCGCGAAAGAAATCGGCTTCGTCAAAGGCGTAGCCGCGCAAACGCGCAGCGAGAAACTGGGCGATGCGCCCATGCCCCGCAAGAGAGGGGTGCTTGGCCCGAGACAGCGCCAGCCGCTGGCGTGCGGGGACGAACAGCAGGCCCGCCAGAAGACAAGCGACCGCGATCAGTGTCCAGGTTTCCATCTTTGCTCCGCGCACCGCTGGTGCAGTGTTGTTAACCGCGGTCGTTGACAAGGTGATGACGAAACGACGACTTGATGGCGTTCGGGATGAATTCGCGTTCGCAGCGGGCAATTGGTTACCGCGGCGCACAATGACTCGTTTCATGCATTGGCTCGCGCGGCGTCAGGAGCGCTGGCTCGTGCAGGGTCTCATCTGGCTCTGGCAGCATGTCGGCGGTCTGGATCTGTCAGAGTCCGCGGATCAGCAGTTCGCAACGCTGAACGAATGCTTCACGCGGCGGCTTAGACCCGGTGCGCGCACGCTCGATCCGGACCAAGGCGCGGTGCTTTCCCCCTGCGACGGCATCGTCATGGCCTGCGGTCGCGTCTGCGAGGGGCTTGTTCTTCAAGCCAAACGCCATGCCTTTTCTCTCGACGAACTCCTGAACGATGTTTGGCTTGGTGCGCACTACCGCAGTGGCAGCTGGGTCACGCTGCGCCTGACCCCCGACATGTATCACCGGTTTCACGCGCCGGCATCCGGTCGCATTCTGCGCGTGGACTGGTTTCCTGGTGACCTGTGGAACGTGCACCCGCCGGCGGTCCGACGCGTACCGAGACTCTATTGCCGCAACGAGCGCGCGGTGATCCGGCTGGAGACCCACCACTTCGGACTCATCAGCCTGGTACCCGTGGCAGCAATCATGGTGGGCAGCTTGCGCGTGCGCGGCATCGATCCCCTGCTTGGGCCCGACTCTCCCGGGCCCGCTACGCTAAAGCCCACAGACGGCACGGACTTTGTGGAGCGGGGGCAAGAGATGGGCTGGTTTGAACAAGGTTCGACCATCATCGTGCTGCTCCCAGAATCGATTGCACTGGATCCCGATCTGCACCCCGGAAAGAGAATGCTGATGGGCGCGCGGCTTGGGCTCAGCCGTTGCGAGCGCTTGTCACGCTAATGACATCGAACTGTCACACCAAAGACATCGAAGCGTCAGCGTAACGTCACACCCGACCGACACCATCCGGTGGCAGACATCCACACGGAGACCGGTGTCATTATGGGTTCGAAAAATCTTCTTCCAGCACTGCTGCTCGGCAGCGCGCTGCTCCTCGGGGGGTGCGCGGGCGACGACGGTGACGATGGTGCAACGGGCGCGACAGGCGCAACGGGTGCGACCGGCGCAACCGGATCCACCGGCGCGACCGGAACAACCGGACTACAGTCGCTCACCGTGCAAAGCCCCTTGCCCGTGGGCAGCGCCGTCTGCCCGCAAGGCGGTGTCCGCATCGACACAGGCACGGACAGCAATCGCAACAACAACCTGGATCCGAGCGAAATCACCCAAAGTTCGGACGTCTGTTCAACCGACGACCAGAAGAACTTCGTGCGGCTCGCGACCTTCCCGGTCTGCCGTCAGTACGAAGAGGACTGCGACACGAACACCGAGACCGCGGCCGAGATCGTGACGGCCAGCGAAGACGGCCGCACGCTGATCTACACCGACAGCCCGGCTAAGCAAATCGGCTTTGTCGACATCATCGACCCGACCAACCCACAAGCACTGGGAACACTCGTCACCAACGGTGAACCCACCTCCGTCGCCGTGGCGGGGCGCTATGCCCTCGCCGCGGTGGATACCTCGCCGGATTTTCTGAATCCTTCAGGGGAATTGCTCGTGATCGATATCCCGACCGGCGCGGTCATCCGGACGATCGATCTCGGTGGCCAGCCAGACGCTGTTGCGGTGAGCCCGGACCGACGCTTTGCCGCCATTGCGATCGAAAATCAGCGCAACGAGTCAGCCGGCGACGGCGCACCCCCGCAACTGCCCGCTGGTTATCTGGTCGTTCTGCCGCTGACCGGAGCGCCCGCTACCTGGACGCGCGCCGACGTCGAACTCGAACTGCCCGGCATGACCTATCCGAACGATCCGGAGCCCGAATACGTCGACATCAACAGCCGCAACGAAGCGGTGGTGACCCTGCAGGAGAACAACCACATCGCCATCGTCGATCTCGCGTCCGCGCAGGTGGTCTCCGACTTCTCCGCCGGCGCCGTCGACCTTGATGGCATCGACACCCTGGACGAGCGCCCCAACCGCGTGCTCCAGGAGAACACCCTCACCGCCGTGCTGCGCGAGCCTGATGGCGTGACGTGGATCAACGACGAACTGCTTGCCACCGCCAACGAGGGCGACCTGGACGGCGGCAGCCG
>DMUF01000179.1:0-5801 GCA_003476445.1 Gammaproteobacteria bacterium
TCATGTTGGTGGAGATCGGCGCCGTCTGGAATAGGCGGACCTCGCGCCATTTGCGCTCGATGTGATACTCCCGCGCGAAGGCGAACCCACCGAAGGTCTGAAAACACGTGTCGGCGGCATGCCAGGCAGCTTCGCTCGCCAGCATCTTCGCGATGTTCGCTGGTTCCCCGCAGTCGCCGCCTGCCTGAAAGACCGCCGCCGCGCGGCGAATCATCAGATCGGCGGCCTCGAGCTCCGCATACGCCCGGGCAATCGGATGCTGAATCGCCTGGTTGCGGCCTATCGGCTGGTCGAAGACGCGGCGCTCGTTGGCATAGCTGACCGCTCGCTCGACAAAATAGCGACCGTCGCCCAGCGCCTCGGACGCGATCAGCACGCGCTCCGCGTTCATGCCGTCCAGGATGTAGCGAAAACCTTGTCCTTCGGTGCCGATCAGCGCGCTCGCGGGAATGCGCAGATCGTCGAAGAACACCTCGGTCGTGTTGTGGTTGATCATGGTGGGAATTGGACGGATCTCGCAGCCGTTGCCGCGCGCCGCGCGCAGGTCGACCAGAAACACGCTGAGCCCTTCGGTGCGTTTGCGCACCTGTTCCACCGGTGTCGTGCGGGCGAGCAGCAGCATGAGATCCGACTGCAGCGCCCGACTGGTCCAGATCTTCTGACCATTGACCACATAGTGGTCGCCGTCACGCACCGCGCGCGTCTTGAGCTGGGTGGTGTCGGAGCCCGTGGTGGGTTCGGTAACGCCGAACGCCTGCAGGCGCAGTTCCCCGCTCGCAATGCGCGGCAGGAATTCCTGCTTCTGCGCATCCGAGCCGTGCCGCAGCAGGGTGCCCATGATGTACATCTGCGCATGGCAGGCGCCGGCGGAACAGCCGCTGGCATGAATGGTTTCGAGGATGACCGACGCTGCCCGCAGCGGTAGCCCCGCGCCGCCGTAGTTCTCGGGAATCAGCGCGCCGAGATAACCCGATTCGGTAAGGGCATCCACGAAGGCGTGCGGGTATTCCGAGCGCTCGTCGAGGCCCTGCCAGTAGCTGCCCGGAAAATTGGCGCAGATGCGGCGGACCTGCTCGCGAATGTCCGGATAATCTTCGCCAAGTTCCAGGGTGATGCTCATGGGGTCCCTCCGCCTCTGTGCTGCTTTCGGTCGAGTATGGCTTGCTTCATTTGCCGCGAAAATCAGGTCTTCGCTTCTCATTGAAGGCGCGCACGCCCTCGTGTCGATCCTCGGTCGGGACCATGCGGTTGTAGGCTTCGATCTCGAAGCGGTAGCCGATGAAGCGATCGGTCTGATTCGCGAGGGCAACGGATTTCTTTGCCTGACGCGTCGCAATGGGAGCGTTCCCGGCGATGCGCTGCGCCGTTTCCAGACTGACCGAAAGCAGGTCTGCGCCGGCGACCACCCGATTCACGAGACCCCACGCCAGCGCTTCCTCGGCGCTGAAGGGTAGCCCGGTCAGAATGATCTCCTGGGCGCGACGCTCGCCCACCGCCCGCGGCAGATTCTGCGTACCCATGGCGCCGGGCATGATGCCAAGCGTGGTTTCAGTCAGCGCGAAGCGCGCATGATCCGCGGCGTAGGCAAAGTCGGCAGCGGCAACGAACTCGCAGCCGCCGCCATACGCAGCGCCGTTCACCGCGGCGATGATCGGGACCGGGCAATGGGTCATCGCGATCATGCCAAGTTCAAACAGGGCGTGCTGCGCCTGCCAGGCCGCATCGGTCATGTTGTTGCGCTGCTTGAGATCGCCGCCGGCGCAGAACACGCGCTCGCCGTGCCCGGTCAGCACCACGCACCGTATGTCGTCGTTATCGACGTAAAGCGAATCCCAGATCTGCTTCAGTTCGAGACCCATCTGCGTGTTGAGCGCGTTGGCCGCGTCGGGCCGGTGCAGTTCGACCAGAAGCACGTGGGGCAGCGGGCGCGACAGGCGCAGGGTCTCGCAGGTTTCGGGCAAGGGCAGTAGTGGCATGGCAGGGTCCAAGCAGGCGGGTGACCCGGGATTGTGCGTTACCCGCCGACGTCTGTCAGCGGGCGTTCAGGGGCCGGAGGCAATGGCTGGTCGCGGGGTAACGATCGGGAAGCGACGCTCGAAGCGGTCAAACAGCCCGGCGAGCTGCGCGAGCGCACTCGCGTCACCTTCGATCGCAAGGCGTCCCGCACCCCCCAGCTCGATCGCCGTGACCGCGCCGGCGAAGAGGTGTTTGAAATCGCGGCTCGTGATGCGAAGCGTTGCGCGGGCGTTGTCGGCTGATCGGTCTGGAAACACGTGCAGCACCGAGCGCTTGACCTCGAGCAGCCAGCCGCCGAGATCGCCAAATGCGAGATTGATGCGCAGGTGAAGCCCGCTTGCCCGGTCGGCATTCAGGCGCACGGCGAGCGCCTTGCAGAACTCCGCCAGCGGCATGTTGTCGAGCGTTTCCGGCGGAATGCGCGTGACAGAACTCTCGGGCATGCCGCAACGCAGTTCCAGCGCGCCGCACAGATAGAAGTTGCGCCACGACGCGGACTCCGCCTGGTAGCCGAGCTGTTCCAGTGCATCTGCGAGCAGCGCGCGCGCGGCCGCGTGCTGCGGCTCGGCCATCACCACGTGATTGAGCAGCTCGGCAACCCAGCGGTAGTCCCCGGCCTTAAAGCTGCGGGCCGCCATGGTCACGACCGCGTCGGCGCCGCCCATGCACTCGAGGTAGCGTTCGGCACGCGCGACCGGAGGATGCGGATGCAGGTTCGCCGGATGACCGTCGAAGTGCCCGAGGTACTTCACGTACACCGCCTTGGCGCCGTGATTGAGCGTGCCGTAGTAGCCCCGCGCGGCGAAGTCCTGGGCCAGCTCCGGCGGTAGCGTCAGCTGCTCCGCGATTTCGTCCATGGTGTAGCCATGATTCGCAAGGCGCAGCGACTGGTCGTGGATGAACTTGTAGAGATCACGCTGACGTTCCAGATAGTCGATCGCGTCCGCGCGCCCCCAGGTGGGCCAATGATGACTTGCGAACTGCACGTCGAGACGCGTACCAAACCGGTCGATGGATTCCTGGATCTGGGCGCTCCACGCCAGCGCATCCCGCACCTGCGCGCCGCGCGGGGTGTACAGGTTGTGTTGGTGATGGGAAGTGATTTCCGACATGCACAGCGCGCGGAACTGGGGAAAGAAAAACACCATCTCCGCGGGAGCTTCGGTGTCGGGTGTGAGCTGGAACTCGATCTCGACGCCGTCGACGCAGCGCGTCTCCCCGCTGGCCTGGATGAAGTCATTGGCCCCGACGAATCCGGTGCTGCCCATCGACAGAGCGGCGCCAAGCCCGGTTCCGACGAAGGCGCGCGGCCCCGGCGGCAGCAGGTTCCCGTACATGTAGGTCGCACGGCGGCTCATCACATTGCCGGCGAGAATGTTTTCCGAGAGTGCTGCCTGCACGAAGCCTGCGGGTGCGATCACTGGAATCCGGCCCTCCCGCGCGGCTGCCGCGTCGATCACCCCGAGCGCGCCCGCGTAGTGATCGGCATGGCTGTGGGTGATGATCACCGCGCTCACGGGGCGCGTGCCGAGATGACGCTGGGCGAGGTCGAGCGCCGCCGCCGAGGACTCGGCTGAGGTGAGCGGATCAATGATGATCCAGCCGGTGTCGCCCTTGACCAGGGTCATGTTGGCAATGTCGAAGCTGCGTACCTGCCAGATGCCGGGTACCACTTCAAAGAGCCCGTGATGCAACGCGTTCAGCTGCGCTTGCCGCCACAGGCTCGGATTGACCGTGTCGGGCGCTTCGCCGTCGAGAAAACCAAGACCGGAAAGGTCGTACACCGGGTGACCGCGCTCCCGGTGGCGGATGGTTACCGGATCGATACTGGCAATGAACCCGCGCCGCGCGTTGTCAAAACTGCCGCGATCGTCGAGAGGAAGAGCGGCTCGAACCTCAGCCTGCCGGTAGCGCGTGGCGGCGGTCGCGGGCTTTGGATCGCGTTCCGCAGGATCGACGGGTGAGTGTTCGGCTGCCATTCAGTGGCTGTAGTGGTCCAGGTGACGCAGCATCCAGGCCGCGCCATGGGGGCCGTTCAGAACTCCGTTTTCGCCGTAGATGGCTTCCTTCTGCCCGCGGTAGAGCGCGCGGTTCGCGCCCAGCGGCGCAAGTTCGGCAGCCCGAGCGGTGGCGGCAGAAAGCAGACCCTCGGCGCTCGCCGTCGCCTGCACGATACCCGCCGCAAGCGCCTCGGCGCCGGTCCAGCGGCGCGCCAGCTGCACGGTTTCGAAGAACACGTTGAGCGGCAGTTTATGGCGAAAGAGCGCGAGCTCCGGCGCGGGGATCGCAAGACCAAGCTGCATCTCGTTCGCGCAGATAAAGCCCCGGTCGGCGCGCATGTGCCGCAGATCGTGACAGAGCGACAGCATGAAACCGGCTCCGAAGGCATGCCCGTTGATCGCCGCGATGGTGGGGATCGGAAAGGTGATGATGCGCGCCATGAGCTTCATGAACTCGTCGGCGAAGGGTTCCCGATCGCCCGCTTCGGGGTGTGCTGCCGGATCCCGCACCCAGGCGAGATCCAGGCCGTTCGAGAAGAACTTGGCGTCAGCCGACGTGGTGACGAGTGCAGCAGCGCCGGTGCTGGCCTCGACCTCGTCGAGCACGGCGGCGAACGCCCGCACGAAGGTCGTATTCCAGCGGTTCTCGCCGGCATTCATGGTGAGCGTAAAGACAGCCCCCGATTGCGAGAGATCGATCATGGCATTGATATCCGGTCAGGCTGGCGCGAGCTCTCCGCGCATTGATTGATAAACCCGCGGCGGTGTGATGCCGAGCGCCGTGCGGACCTCCTCGAGCGGAAGCCGCAGCAGACGTTCCCAGTCCGCGGCTGGCAGCCAGGCGGCGCGGCGACCTGCGCGGAAGCCTTGCCAGAGCGCTCGCAGGATCCGGCGATCGCCGGATTCCCGGGCGATCTTGAGCCCGCCGGCAAGCGCGATCAGCGCAAGCCCTGGATTCTTCGTCTGCGCCACGGTGAACGCGAGCAGGCACGCTTCTCCAGACACATCGCGACCGTAACCGCAGGTGATGTGCCAGAGGTCATGCATGTCCCGCAGTCGCGCGCCGTAGCGCGCGAGCCCCGGATGCAGCAGCTCTGAATGCTGCACCTCGCTCGCTTCGACCAGCCCGTCGGCGGAGATGTTCTCGCGCTCGACGAAGGCAAGGTAGTGGCGACCCAGAGAGCCGGCGGGAAGGGCGCGCAGCCAGTCACGGTCTCGCAGCGTACTGATCAGGTCGCGTTCTTCGTCCAGGATGCGTCGCCCGGTGGGCGTCGCGGTGAAGCGGTTGTAGCCGCGCAACAAGGTTTTGCCGGACAGGGCGCGGATGATTTCGAACACCTCCTCGGTCTGCTCGGGATCGGCCAGCAGGCGCCGCAGCGCGGCGAGAGCGACACCGGGGCGCATAGCCCAGGGGTTCGCGTTTCGGGCCGAGTTGTTGGCAGGTGTGCTGGGCATGAGTCTCTCCGGTCGTGAACGACAACGACGCGCGCATGCTAGCGGGTGGCGGAAAGCGGGCGCAAGGCGCGTGTCATGAGCGGCTGTTGAAGGTCTCGCGGGTGGTTTAGGATTCTCCCCATCATTTTTCAGGCGGGAAAGCCGGTGCGCGAAGCGTCCCACCGCCTCAAGGAGAATCTTCATGCAGTTCAGGAATCGCATTACGGACCTGCTCGGGATCGAGATCCCGGTCGTTCAAGCACCGATGGGCTGGATCGCGCGCTCGCAGCTCGCGTCCGCAGTTTCCAATGCCGGTGGCCTGGGCATCATCGAAACCTCGTCCGGCGAGCT
>DMUF01000179.1:6200-12267 GCA_003476445.1 Gammaproteobacteria bacterium
GGAATCGTTAATTTCGTCATCGACCAGGGCGTGCGATTTGTCACGACGTCCGCTGGAAATCCGGAGCGCTATACGTCCCAGCTCAAGGCCGCAGGTCTCACCGTGTTCCACGTCGTGCCGAATTTGTCGGCGGCCATCAAGGCGGTCGAATGCGGTGTAGACGGGCTCGTGGTTGAAGGCGGCGAGGGCGGCGGCTTCAAGAACCCGCGTGACGTAGCGACCATGGTGCTGCTGCCGCTCGTACGGTCGCAGGTTGACGTGCCGATCATCGCCGCGGGCGGGTTTGTCGACGGCAAGAGCATGGCGGCGGCGTTCGCTCTCGGGGCCGAAGCCGTGCAGATGGGCACGCGCATGGTGTCCGCGCTTGAATCGCCGGTTCACGAGAACTGGAAGAATGCGATTGTGAACGCGAAGGAAACCGACACGGTGTTCCTGAATCGCATGCACTCGCCGGCGCTCCGCGCGCTGCGCACCGATAAGACCACGCGGCTCGAGAACTCCCCCGAGGTAAACGCCATGGCCGAATTCGGCAAGGCGATCGATCTCTATTTTGGCGGCGACATGGAGTCGGCGATCGCGTTGACCGGACAGGTCTGCGGACGTATCGATTCTGTGCGATCGGTGCGCGACATTCTCGAGGATGTACGGCGCGAATTCTTCGAGACACTTGAGGCGATGTCGAACCGATACCTCGGTTAAGTCCAGCGCCAACAAGCGAGGGGGGACATATGTCGGACGCATTCGTGCTGGAGATTCCCGAGCAGGTCACGATCGAGCTGTCGACCAAGCGTGTGCCCCAGGCTGCGACACGCGCCTGGCCCGCGGGTACGCGGATCGTCTCTGCCGACAGTCATCTGATCGAGGGTGATTACTGGTACGAAGGTTTTCCGGACCACCTGAAGGATCAGGCGCCGCGGATGTCCTTTGACAAGGGCTACTTCGATCTCACCATTGGCGAGCGCCATATGACGCCGCCGGAAATTGCGGAACATCTGTGCAACGCGATGGAATGCACGCCGGGGCTCAGCAGTGTTCCGGCGCGACTCAAGGACCTTGATGTCGAGGGCGTGGAGAAAGAGCTGATCTTTCCGCAGCGGCTCTTTGGTCTGTTTATGTTCGGCGAGATGCAGAATCGAGCCGAGGTGTTCGGCCTCTACAACGAGGCCATCGCGCGGCGCTGCGCCGAGGCGCCGGGGCGTCTGTATCCGGTCATGGTGCCGAACTACTGGGATATGGCCGGCGCGCGCGCGTCGGTGGAGCGCTGTGTTGAATTGGGCGCCCGCGCGCTCATGGTGCCGCTCAAGCCGGGCAAGAACGTGGAGGGGCGCTCGATCCATTACAACGCGCCGGAAATGGACGCGCTGTATGAAGCGATCGCTGATTCCGGTGTCCCGCTCGCCTTTCACATCGGCGAGGCCATTCCCAGTGCCATGCCCGGCGCCGCTGGCATTTCCTTTGTTACCCAGACACAGGGTTTCAGGCATCAGTGGTCACAGCTCGTGTTCAGCGGCGTGTTCGATCGCTTCCCGGAGCTGAAGGCCGTCTTCGTCGAAGCAGGGCTCTCGTGGATCCCGGCCATGCTGCACGACGCGGATCTGGCCTACACCCACTTCCGTACCAGCATGCGGCCGCAGCTTGCGCACCCGCCGAGCTGGTACTGGCGTGCGCATTGCTACGCCACGTTCATGACCGACCCGGCCGGGCTTGCGCTGCTCGATCGCATTGGGCCCGAGACGGCTCTGTGGTCGTCAGATTATCCACATCAGGAAAGCACCTTCGGCTATACCCGAAGTTCGATCGAGGCCGTGTTCCGGGCTACGTCGGTTGAGAACGCCCAGAAAATTCTCGGGCTCACCGCGCTCGATCTCTTTGGTATGCACGACGGCGGATGACAGACACCGCGGAACAGAGTCGCGCCCGCGCCCTGGTGGCGCTCAGAGAAGCGCTGCCGGCGCGCACGCTGCGTATCGATGAGCGCGCGCGCAAGCCGTTCGAATCCGACGGGCTCAATGCGCTGCGCGAGCTGCCGTGGGTGGTTGCACTGCCAGATACCGTGGATCAGGTTCGGCAGATCCTCGCGATCTGTCATCGCTTCGGTATTCCCGTCGTACCGCGCGGAGCGGGCACTGGCTTGTCAGGCGGCGCAAGGCCGCGCGCAGATGGACTGCTGCTCGGCTTGTCACGCCTCAACCGGATCCTGGAAATCGATCTGAACAATGCCGTTATGCGCGTCGAGCCGGGGGTGCGCAATCTCGCGATGAGCGAGGCAGCCGCTCCTCACGGCCTGTATTACGCGCCGGATCCGTCCTCGCAGATTGCGTGCAGCATTGGCGGCAACGTGGCGGAAAATGCGGGCGGCGTGCACTGCCTCAAGTATGGGCTTACGGTCCATAACGTGATCGGACTGCGCATGCTCACTTTTGCAGGCGATGAACTGGTCCTTGGCGGCAAGGTAACCGACTCGCCGGGCTATGACCTGCTCGCGCTGGTCATGGGCTCTGAGGGGCTTCTTGGCGTCGTTACCGAAGTCACGGTCAAGCTGCTGCCGGTGCCGCCGGAAAAACGGGTTCTGCTGGCGGCTTTTGCGGACATCACCGCGGCTGCCGATGCGGTCGGCGCTATCATCGCCGCGGGCATCGTGCCCGCCGGGCTCGAGATGATGGATCAGCGCGCCATCGCGGCTGCAGAGGCGTTCGTGCACGCCGGGTATCCGGAGAGCGCGGCGGCGATTCTTCTCTGTGAACTTGATGGCGTGTCGGCAGAGGTCGACGATGCGCTTGGTCGCGTCCGCTCCGTGCTGCTGGGCCACGGTGCGTTCAGCCTGCGTGTGGCGACCGACGCCGCCGAGCAGGCAAAACTGTGGCTGGGCCGCAAGGCGGCCTTTCCCGCAGTCGGAAGACTGGCGCCTGATTATTTCTGTATGGACGGCTCGATCCCGCGCGCCCGGCTTGGCGAGGTGCTGCGCGCGATCAGCGCGATGGAAGAGACCTATGGCCTTGCGGTTGCCAACGTGTTCCATGCGGGCGACGGTAATCTGCATCCTCTGATCCTGTTCGATGCGAACGCCCCAGGCCAGATCGAGCGTGCCGAGGCCATGGGCGAAGAGATCCTCGAACTGTGCGTGGCCGTGGGCGGCTCGGTATCAGGGGAGCACGGTGTTGGGCTGGAAAAACTCAACCCCATGTGCGCGCAGTTCAGTACGTCGGAGCTCGAGCAGATGTATCGAGTGAAAGCCGCGTTTGATCCCGACGGACTGATGAACCCCGGTAAGGCGATCCCCACCCTTGCGCGCTGCGCAGAGCATGGGGTGATGCATGTGCAGGGTGGCAAGCTGCCGTTTCCGCACCTGCCGCGGTTCTGAGAGAGCCCTCGCGACATGCTCCGCGCGGCACCCAGGTTCACGACATGACAATCGACACAGGTCAAACCGGCGTTGTTTTGACGGACGAGGACGGCGCTGCCGCTTTGCTCGAGACCGTGAACCAGGCGCGGGCGAAAGGTCAGCCGCTGGTCATTCAGGGCTCGTGCAGCAAAGGGTTTCTTGCCCCTTCCGCGGCGGGTCTTGCGACCATTTCGACGCGTGCGCATCAAGGTTTGATCAGCTACCGACCAGAGGAACTCGTGGTCACGGTGCGCTCTGGAACGCCCATCGACACCTTGGAATCAGCGCTCGCAGCCGCCGGGCAATATCTGCCGTTTGAGCCTCCGCGATTTGGCGGCGGGGGCACCGTCGGCGGGCTGGTGGCCGTCGGTTTGTCCGGCCCCGGGCGCCCCTGGGCGGGGTCGGTGCGGGACGCGATTTTGGGCGTGGAAATGATCAACGGTCTCGGTGAGCGGCTGCGTTTCGGCGGTCAGGTCATGAAGAACGTGGCGGGCTTTGATCTGTCGCGTCTGCAGGCCGGCGCATTTGGCACCTTCGGGGTTCTGCTTTCGGTGAGTTTCAAGGTGCTGCCTCGGCCCGTTGCGGAGGAGACGCGCGTATTCCATTGTGATGAGCGCGAGGCCCAGCAGCGCATGCGCCGTTGGGCGCGTCTGCCGTTGCCGCTGTCTGCGGCGTGTCATCTTGGCGAACAGCTGCGCGTTCGGCTCTCGGGTGCACCCGCCGCGCTCGCCGACGCGGGTCACCTGCTCGGTGGAGATATCGATCCCGAGGGTGAGCAGTTCTGGAGCCTCCTGCGCGATGGCCGCGTGCCCGGTTGTCTTGAGCCCGGGCTGTGGCGGGTGACGGCCCCTCCGGCCGCGCTGCTGCCGCCGTCTCTCTGCATGAACTGGGGCGGAGCCGAGCGCTGGTATCGCGTGCCAAACCCCGATGCGGCGGGAGCGCTGGTTGCGGCAGTCAGCTCGGTAGGCGGTAACGCGCGATCTTTCGATGCGGATTACGCGGGTGACGGGGATCCGGTCCTTGAGCGTTATGGCGCTCGTTTGCGTCGCGCGTTTGATCCGGACGGATTGTTCAATCCGCACGTCATGGTGTCGGGTCCGGAGCAGCACGATGCGCACTGATCTGCCCTTGGCGCTGCTGGGTTCTGATGAGGGGCAGCGCGCGGACGCGATTCTGCGCAGCTGTGTGCACTGCGGATTCTGCAACGCCACCTGCCCGACCTACCTCATCGAGGGTGATGAACTCGATGGACCGCGCGGACGCATCTACCTGATCAAAGAGATGCTCGAGACCGGCATCGCGGATACGGTCACGCGCACGCACCTGGACCGTTGTCTGACCTGTCGCGCGTGTGAGACCACCTGTCCGAGCGGCGTTAAGTACGGCGAACTCCTGGAACTGGGTCGGGAGACACTCGAAAACGCGCCGGTACGCGGACTGCGAGATCGGCTCGTGCGTTGGGGGCTGCGCCGGATCGTGCCCTATCCGCGTCGGTTTGGACCGCTGGTAGCGCTGGGTCGCGCGGTGCGCGGGCTGCTGCCGCGACGCTTGCGCACGGCGGTGCCGCCGCGATTCCTGACGCAGCCGGTGACGAACCCGGCGCCGGCGCCTGGTCCGCGTGCTGCCGGCCGCGTGCTGCTGCTCGAGGGCTGCGTGCAAAGGGTAGCAACCCCGGGAGTCAACGACGCGCTGCGCGCGCTGCTGGGGGCGCGGGGGGTCGACGTCGTTACTGTTCGCGACGAAGGATGCTGCGGTGGTCTTGCCCTGCATCTGGGAGCGCGCGCAGATGCCGAAGCGACTATGAGCCGTTTGCTGGATGCGCTGGCACCGCACCTCGACGGTATCGATGCGATTCTCTCCACTGCCAGCGGCTGTGGGGTGACCATCAAGGATTACGGGCGCTTGCTAGCACACGATTCCGCGCGTGCGCCGCTCGCGCGGCGGGTAGCCGCGCTGACGCGCGATGTGGCCGAATATCTGGGTGCCCTGTCCGGCGATTGGGCGCGTGATCCGACCCTAAAGCGCGTAGCCTGGCACCCGCCCTGTACTCTTCAGCATGGTCAGCGTGTGACCGGTGTGGTGGAGCGTTTGTTGCGACAGGCGGGCTATGAGCTGGTTCCCGTGGTTGATGCGCACCTCTGCTGTGGTTCCGCGGGAACGTACTCGTTGCTCGAGGCTGCGCGTGCTGAACGGCTTGGGTCAGCGAAACGGTCCGCGCTCCTCGCGGGGGCGCCCGACGTAATCGCGACCGCCAACATTGGATGTCAGCTGCATCTTTCCGCAGCAGAGCCCGCTGCGGGACCCGGCAATCATCAGCGGGTGGCCGTACGCCACTGGATCGAGCTTCTGCGTTAGGATCAGAGCGTCGGGGGTTGACCACCGTCGAGCCGGGGGGCTCGCACATCGACGGGCCGCGGCCCAGGGGGAGCGATGGATGATCACGCTGCGCGCATTGCGCCGCGCCACTACGGATTTCTCGCGTTTCTGACGCTGCTGAATGTCATGAACTTCGTGGATCGGCAGCTGCTCGCCAGTTTCGCGAATTTCATCGTTCCCGAGCTCGAACTCACCAATACGCAGTTCGGATTGCTGACCGGTTTCTTCTTTATTGTTTTCTATTCAGTGATGGGGCTCTTCCTTGGCTCGCTCGCTGATCGCGTGAACCGCACCCGACTGATCGCTGCA
>DMUF01000060.1:0-239 GCA_003476445.1 Gammaproteobacteria bacterium
CAGCGCCACCACCGGATCCATCTTCGGCTCCATCGTCGTTGGCGGCGGGAGCGGCACCACCGCCAACCTCGATCTCATCGAAGAGTCATTGATCACCGCCAATGTCAGCTCGGTCAGCATTGGCTCCGGCGCTGGCAGCGCGCAGCTCGACATCAACGGCAGCACACTGAGGATCGCCGCGCAGGGCGAAGGCTCGCTCGACTTCGCGGTCGGCAGCAGCGGCACCGTCCGCGTTGGCA
>DMUF01000060.1:519-972 GCA_003476445.1 Gammaproteobacteria bacterium
CAGCGGCACCGTCCGCGTTGGCAACGGTGGGGAGCTAGGGGTCTCTGGCGACATCGATCTGAATGGCGGTCTGCTCACGGTGAACGGAACCGGACGCCTCGTCGCGGACAATCTCAACGCAAACGCGGGTGCGCGTATCACTGGCACCGGACGCATCGCGCTTGATAGCACCCTGCGTGCAGGCAGCGGATCGACGCTTGCTCCTGGCAATTCCCCAGGCCTGCTCACCATCAATGGCGATCTGACCATAGACGGCGGCACCTTGCTGATCGAGCTCGCCGGAGCCGACCCGGGGCAGTACGACGTGCTCCGCGTGGAGGGCGACCTGGCCTTCAACAGCGGCGCGTTCAATCTGTCGCTCCTCGACGGGTTCAAGCCGGCGGGCAACTCCGAGTTCCGGGTGATCGAGGTACGCGACACCCTGAGTCTGAACACCGGCGCCGTTACCTTCGG
>DMUF01000060.1:1270-3344 GCA_003476445.1 Gammaproteobacteria bacterium
TACGTGGGCATGGGTCCGGATTACACCTTCTCCGTGCGCGACTACACGGAGACCATCGGCTCCGTATCCGACACCTATCAGGGTGGCTTCGTCACCTTCGTCGCACAGGACATCGCACCGACTCCGGGGCTGAACCCGAACGAAGAGGCGCTGGCTGAATCACTTGATCAACTGTGCCCACTCGTCGAAGGGCTGTCCGATCCGACCCAGGACGAAGAGGATCTCGACCGCATCTGCGGCGGGTTGCGCAACGGCGGCAACAGCGAAGAGCAGGTCCAGGCCGCGCTCGACGCCCTGTCACCCGAAGAGGTTGCCAATACCCTGAATACGGTGCTGCGCTTCACCACGGTGCAACACGGCAATCTCTCGCAGCGCATCAACGGGCTCCGCTACGGCGTCAAGCCGATCGACTTCTCCGGCGTCAACCTGCAGTTCGAGGAGCATTACATCGCGGGTCGCGATATCGAGCGGGTGCTGGAGGGGCTGATCGGCGGCGCAGCAAGCGCGGACGAAGACTTTGCCCGCTGGGGCTTCTTTGGCAATGCGGCGATGAACCGCGGCGACAAGGACGCCACCAGTAACGACAACGGCTTCGATTTCGACGGCACGGTACTGAGCTTCGGTGCGGACTATCGGCTGCAGGACAACCTGTTCCTGGGCGGCGCGCTTGGCTACAACGATCTGACCGCCGACTTCCAGGCGGGTGGCGGTCTCGACTTCCAGTCCATCAGCGCGTCATTGTTCGGCACCTGGCTCTACAAGGAATCGGGTTACGTGGACGCGCTCGTTACCTTCGGCAGCAGCGAAACCGAAACCGAGCGACTGGTGCGCTACGACGATGCCATCGGCAGCGTTGACCGTATCGCCAAGGGCGACGCGGACGGCTCGCAGCTCCTCGCCAGCATTGGCGGCGGCTGGGACTTTGCGCGCGGCGCGTTCGTGCTGGGACCCCACGTCGGCTTCAACTATGTCGAATCCACGGTGGACGAGTTCGATGAAACCGGCGCCCTGGGCGCGAATCTGTCGATCCCGGAGCAGGAAACACGTTCGCTCACGGGGAACATCGGCATGCATCTCTCCTACACGTGGACACCTTCCTTTGGCGTGGTGGTACCGAACGTGCGGCTCGACTGGGTGCGCGAATTCGAAGATGACGCGGAAACCGTGAACGTGCGCTTCCTGAATGATCGGTTCAGCCAGGATCCGCTCGATCCGTCCACGCCGTTTGCAGTGCAGAACGACGCCCCGGACGGTGAATACCTGTCCTGGTCGGTCGGCGCGAGCGCGCAGTTCATCAACGGCATTGCCGCCTTCGTGAACTATCGAGGCAACGCGATGCAGAAGGACATCTCCCTCGGCGAGTTCACCGTCGGCGTGCGCATGGAAAAGGCGTTCTGATTGCCATGAACATCGATCTTCTGGATACCGCATCGTTCGCCGCCGGGCACCCGCGCGAGCAGTATCGATGGCTGCGGGACAACGCGCCCGTTTACTGGCACGAGGAGCCGGACGGCCCAGGGTTCTGGGCGGTAACGCGCTACGCCGAGGTCGATGCCACCGGACGCGATCCGCGCACCTACTCGTCAGAGCCCACGATCATGATCGCAGACCCGGAGCCCGGCACCGGTCTCGCCTTCGGCGATCACAAGATGATGCTGATGATGGATCCACCGGCGCATACCCAGTTCCGCAAGATCATCAGCCGGGAGTTCACCCAGGGCCCGGCACAACAGTTGCGCCCACGGGTCGAGGCATTGGCCAGCCGGATCATTGATGACGTCATCGAGCGCGGTGCCTGCGACTTCGTGGCTGACGTTGCTGGAGAGCTCCCCTCCTATGTCATCGCCGAGCTCGTCGGCATTCCCCTCGACGACGGGCGCAAGCTCTACCAACTGACCGAGACCATCCACACGGCTGACAGTGCGCTACCGCCCGGGGCGAAACTTGCGGCTGTCACCCAGATGTTCCAGTACGCCTCCGGCGTCTACCGCGACAAGCTCGCACACCGGGGACCGGATCTCGCCAGTCAGATCATTCACGCGGAAATGGATGGCAATCGCCTCGATGAGATCGA
>DMUF01000085.1 GCA_003476445.1 Gammaproteobacteria bacterium
GGCCATCCGGCGGTGGCTGATGTAGCCGTCTTCGGTGTCCCCGACGAGCGCTGGGGAGAGGCGGTCAAGGCGGCGGTGGTGTTGAAGCCTGGTCATGTCGCCTCTGCGGACGACATTCTCGGGTTTGCCCGTGAGCGTATCGCAAGCTACAAGCTGCCGAAGTCCATCGACTTCATCGCCGAGCTGCCGCGCAATCCCTCTGGAAAAATTCTGAAACGCGAGTTGCGCAAGCCGTACTGGGAAGGCATGAGCCGCAACGTCAACTGAACGCAACCAGAGGAGTCCTGCGGTGCAGTCAATGCAGAACAAGGTGGTGTTGATCACGGGCGCGGGCACCGGCATGGGTGCTGCGGCCCTGCGGCGTTTTGCGGCGGCCGGAGCCGAAGTGGTGGCGACGGGGCGCACACGTGCAACGCTCGAGGCCGTGGTAGCGGAGATCAAGGCGACGGGCGGACGGGCGCATTACGTCGTGGCGGATGTCGGAACTGAGTCTGGCGCGCGGACCGCGCTTGATTTTGTCGCGGCGACCTGCGGTGGGCTCGATGTTCTCATCAACAACGCAAGCGTCGGCTGGTCCCACGAGCAGGTGCTGCCGGGCAGCATGGCGGCGACGGCGGACTCGCCGCCCGGTCCCTGGCGCGAGGTCATCCGCATCAACCTTGAGTCCGTGCACCTCATGTGTCATTGCGCCATTCCGCTCTTTCGCAAACGGGGCGGCGGCGCCATCGTGAATGTGTCGTCCGTCGGCGGCACGCGCGGCATGGCAGACGCCCATGCGTACGCAGCGGCCAAGGCGGGGGTCATCAATCTCACGCGTTCGCTCGCAAAAACCTACGGCCCCGAGAATATTCGCAGCAACTGTTTTGCTCCGGGAGTAGTTGATACGGGAATGATCGATCCCTACCGGGAGATGTTCGACCAGGCGTTCGCGGATCCCGTTGCAGCACAGCAGATCTGTCCTCTCGGCCGCATGGGCACACCGGAGGAGGCAGCGGATTGCATGTTCTTCCTCGCAGTTGCCACCTATTGCAATGGCTCGGTGCTGGTGATGGATGGCGGCTCGTCGGCCTGAAACACGGCGCGGCGAAATCACGCGGAGCGTGTAGCATACGCGCGCGGCGAAACCGGGCAGCACCCGCCGGGCGGCCCGATTGCAGCACGGGTGTACGTGGGGTCTGGTGACGGTAAATGAGTGATTCGCGAACCATCGGCATCATTGGCGCAGGCCAGCTCGGACGCTATCTCTGTGAAGCGGGTCAAGCGCTTGGGTTGCGTACGGTCATCATGACCGATGATCCGTCGCCGCCGGCGGCAGCCTTTGCTGATCGGGTGATTGCGGGCGGGCTCGAGGATCTGGCGGCTGCGCGCGCGCTCGTTGCAGCGTGCGATGTCGTGACCTTCGAGATCGAGAGCGTGGGCGTCCCCGTGCTGGAATACCTGGCAGAGGTTGAACAGACGGGCACTGTGGCGGTGCGCCCGCGGCCTGGGATCCTGCTGACTCTTCGTAACAAGGCGTTGCAAAAGGCATGGCTTGTCGCGCACGGCCTGCCCACCGCGCCCTTTGTGCCCTATGCGGATACCGCCGCGCTTCGCGCTGCCCTTGATGCGGGCGCGCATCCCTATCCGTGGGTGCAGAAGACACAGGTCGGCGGATACGACGGGCGTGGTGTGCACATCGCCCGCGGTACGCCCGATCTGGAGAATCTGCTGCCCGGCCCGTGCCTGGTCGAGGCGTTTGTTCCTCATGTCGCCGAATTGGGGGTGGTCCTCGCGCGCGCGGTCGATGGAACACTGAAGAGCTACGATCCGGTGCGGCTGCATTTCGAGGCAAGCCAGCACATCCTCGACGCGGCGGTGGTCCCCGCAGGGCTATCGCCGGAACTTGCGCGGCGTGCCGTCGAACTGGCGGAGCGCACGGTCACCGCGCTCGACGGTGTTGGGGTCTTCGCGCTCGAGCTGTTCCTGACCGAACGTGATGAGCTTCTGGTCAACGAGATTTCGCCCCGGGTACATAACTCCGGGCATTTAACGCTTGAGTCCTGCGCTACCTCGCAATTCGCTCAGCATCTGCGCGCGGTGGCGGGTCTTGCGCTGGGTGACGTGACGCTGAAGGGCCCGACGGTGATGCGCAATTTGCTCTGGCGCGGGGATACGTCGCCGGCACCCGCGGTTCCTGCGCGGCTGCCGGGCTCCGGCGCTCACATCTACTGGTATGACAAGGCGGAAGGGCGACTCTGGCGCAAGATGGGCCATGTCACTGCGCGCGGCGCCACGCCCGTGCTCGCCGCGGCAGAGGCAGAGGCGGGCTGCGCAGCGGTACGCGATTTCACGGCCGGCGCCTGCTGGTAGGGAGTAGACACAGATGGAACAGATGCGAGATCAACGCACTCCGCTCGTGGGGATCATCATGGGCAGCGACTCCGATCTGCCCGTCATGGATGCGGCTGCGAACGTACTCGCGGAACTGGGTGTGCCCTATGAGCTCACAATCGTCAGCGCGCATCGCACGCCTGATCGCATGTACCGATATGCACGAGAAGCCGAGGAGCGGGGCGTAAGGGTCATCATTGCGGGTGCTGGTGGAGCGGCCCATCTTCCCGGCATGGTCGCGTCGCTCACCGTTCTGCCGGTCATTGGTGTGCCCGTCAGCGCGACTCGCTTGCTAGGTCAGGACGCGCTGTTGTCCATCGTGCAGATGCCCGCGGGTATTCCGGTCGCGACCGTTGCCATTGACAACGCTACCAACGCAGGTTTACTCGCCGCGCGCATGCTCGGCATTGCTGACCCTGCACTCCGTCGACGCCTTGCCGACTATGCTGCCGCGCTCGAGCGCAAGGTCCTCGACAAGGTCGACATCGTGACTCGAAACGGATAACCGAAACATGGATGCAGGGTTTCTGAGCAATCTGAGTTCGCCTCCGCTGCTGTTTTTTTTCCTGGGCGCTGCAGCAGCGGCGGTGCGATCGGATCTTGAGATTCCCGCCCCGGTCGCAAAATTTCTGTCGCTGTATCTGCTGTTCGCGATCGGCTTCAAGGGCGGGGTTGCGCTCTCGAAAGGCGATCTCGATGGACAGGCGCTGTCGGGGCTTGGCGCGGCGCTGGTGCTTGCCTGTCTGGTTCCGCTCTATGCCTTTGCCTTGCTCAAGCGTCGCCTCGGCGCTGCCGATGCGGCCGCGCTCGCAGCCACCTATGGATCTATCAGTGCGGTCACCTTCGTCACCGCAACAAGCTATCTCGATTCCAGCGGCGTTGCCTGGGGCGGTCATCTGGTCGCGGCCATGGCGCTCATGGAATCCCCAGCTATCATCATTGGCATTCTGCTCTACCGGCTGTACGGACATGCGGACGGGGCAACCGGGGAGCGGATCAATTGGGGCGAGCTCCTGCGCGAAGCGTGCCTCAATGGATCGGTCTTTCTGATCGTCGGCAGCATGGTGATCGGCTGGATCACCGGTGAGCGTGGTATGACCGTGCTCTCACCGTTCATTGGCGACCTTTTTATCGGAATGCTGTGTCTCTTTCTGCTCGACATGGGCATCGTAGCGGCGCGGCGTCTGCGTGACCTGCGTCGCGGTCAGATCGGGGTGGCGCGCGGAACCGGGTCCGCGTTTCTGTTGGCGTTTGCCGTCGGCTTACCGCTTGCGAACGCGTTGGTTGCGCTTGCTCTTGCCCGTCTGCTCGGGCTGTCTGAGGGCGATGCGCTGCTGCTCGTGGTTCTGGGTGCCAGCGCCTCGTATATTGCGGTGCCAGCTGCGCTTCGGCTTGCGCTGCCCGAGGCGAATCCGAGCATCTACCTGCCGCTCTCTCTCGCGGTCACGTTTCCGTTCAATTTGCTCGTGGGTATCCCGCTCTATCATGAGCTCGTGCGAAGGGTGGTACTGACATGAAACCCTGCAAACGCCTTGAAATCGTGATTGAACAGCCGCTGGCCCGGCGCCTTGCCGAGCGGCTAGATGAGCTCGGCGCACCGGGCTATACGGTGCTGTCCAACGCCAGCGGTCGCGGCGATCGTGGGCTGCGCCGCGGCGACGAGGTCACGGACACGTTTACCAACTGTCTCTTCATCGTGGCCTGTGACGATGACGCCGTCGTTGAGCGGATCGTCGACGGGGTTCGGCCGCTCATCGCACGATCCGGCGGGGTGTGCCTGGTGTCCGACGCGCTCTGGGTGAAGCACTGAGATGCGTTCAGCGGGTAACGCTATCAACCGCAGGATGCGCCTCTCCGATTGACCCGCGCCCGCCTGATCTGCCAACCTCCCGTGCATTCACCAGTGCCGGGAGGAGGGAATCATGAGTGAAGCTGCGGCCGTAACGTTCGAGACCGTCAAGTACACCGTGCCGGAGCCGCGCGTCGCGCGCATCCTGCTCAATCGTCCAGATCGGGCCAACGCCCAGAATATGCAGCTGCTGTATGAGTTGAACAGCGCCCTCGACCGCGCGTGCGCGGATGACGAGATTCGCTGCATCATCATTGCCGCGGAAGGCAAGCATTTCTCGTCCGGGCATGATCTTTCCGGGGCCAATGATGTGTCTCTGAGCGAGGTCGGCATTTCCCAGTGGGGTGGCCTCCGCCAGCCTGGAATGGAAGGCCACTGGGCGCGTGAAGAGGAAGCCTACTTCGGCCTCTGCTGGCGCTGGCGCAATATCCCGAAGCCCACGATTGCCGAAGTGCAGGGCAAGGTCATTGCCGGGGGCCTCATGCTGGTCTGGCCGTTCGACATCGTCGTCGCAAGTGACGACGCCACCTTCCAGGATCCGGTGGTTGCGTTTGGCGCCAACGGTGTCGAGTACTTTGGGCACCCCTGGGAATTCGGCGTGCGCAAGGCGAAGGAGCTGCTCTTCACCGGTCGAGCCATCACGGCGCGGGTCGCGTACGAGCTGGGTATGGTCAATCGCGTGGTCCCCCGCGATCGTCTGGCCGATGAGACGATGGAGCTTGCGCGCGAGATTGCCGCGCAGCCGATGATGGGGCTTAAGACAGCGAAAGAATCCGTCAATCAGATGCAGAATGAGCAGGGATTGTATGCGGCGCTGCGCAGCGCCATGGGCATGCAGCAGCTGGCCCACGCGCATAACTACATTGTGCACAAGATGGCTGTAGACCCTGCCGGTGGCGCGCTCGTGCGCGAGCTGGCGAAGAAGCCGCCGCTCGACCAGTAAGGAGCGGGACATGACGGACTTGGGGCTGTCTCCGGCCATGAACGAGCTGGGTTTCTATACGTTGCCCGGCGCTCCGAGGTCCCCGCGGGACCTGATTGGCGAGGTGCATACGGCAGAAGCGCTGGGTATTGGCGCCTGCTTCATCTCGGAGCGGTTCAATATCAAGGAGGCGGCAACCTTGTCCGGCGCGGTGGGCGCGGTCTCGGAGCGTATCGGCATCGCGACCGCGGCTACCAATCACAACACGCGCCATCCGCTGGTGACTGCCGCGTATGCGTCGACGATGCACTTCCTCACCGGCGGTCGCTTTTCGCTTGGCCTTGGGCGCGGTATCGATGGGTTGTTCGACGCCCTCGGGTTGCCCCGCATCAAGACGGCGGCGCTCGAGGATTTCGTGGGAATCATGCGACGTCTCTGGCGCGGCGAAACCGTGCTGGGTCACAGCGGTCCGTGTGGTGACTATCCCTTCCTGCGCCTTGACCCCGACTTTCGTGAACACATCCCCATGACGTTCACGGCGTTCGGACCCAACAGTCTTGAACTCGGTGGGCGAGCATTCGACGCGGTCGTACTGCACACGTTTTTTACGGATGAGACGACGGTTCGCTGTGTGGAAACAGTCAAGCGTGCGGCCGCGGCGGCGGGGCGGGATCCTGCCGACGTCCGTGTGTGGTCGTGTTTCGCAACGATTGGCGATCATCTCCCCTATGCAGTGCGCTTGAAGAAAACCGTCGGACGCATGGCCACCTATCTGCAGGCTTATGGCGATCTCATGGTGAAGACCAATCACTGGGATCCGGCAGTTCTTGCGCGCTTTCGCGCACACTCGCTGGTGGCTAACTTCCAGGGTGCCCTCGATCAGAAGGCCACCACGGAACAGCTCGAGCAGATCGCGGAACTGATTCCCGAGGCCTGGTTGGCGCCCGCCGCAATGGGATCGCCCGAACAATGCGTTGCGGCGATTCGCCGGCAGTTCGATCTGGGTTGCGATGGGGTCATTCTGCACGGTGCTTCGCCCGACGACCTCGCACCCATCGTGCAGGAATATGCGCGCACCCGGGACCACCAGCGGTTTGCCCATCTTCCCGCCAATCCTGCGCTTGCGCCGCGTCTGGCAACGCGCGCTGCCTGAAGCAACGCCCGCGTATTATCCAACATTGATCAAGGAGCCCAGCGTGGCAAATCCCAAACGCAATCACGAGTACTTCGACCTGAGCGGCAAAGTGGCCGTCATTACCGGCGGTAGCCGAGGGCTCGGACTTTCCATGGCGCATGCGTTTGCCGAAGCGGGCGCCCGCGTCATCATTGCCAGCCGCAAACAGGAAGCCTGTGATGCCGCCGCAGCGGAGGTACAGGCTGCCAGTGGCAGAGAATGTGTGGGCTTTGCCTATCACGCAGGCAGTTGGGAAGACAGCGACCGTCTCGCAGCATTTGCGTGGGAACGCTTCGGGCACGTGGACGTGCTCGTCAACAATGCCGGCATGTCGCCGCTCTATGAGTCGCTCACCGCGGTCTCCGAGACGCTTTACGACAAAGTGCTCGAAGTGAATCTGCGCGGGCCGTTCCGACTTTCATCGCTGTTGGGTGAACGCATGGCAGCGGGCAATGGCGGCTCGATCATCAACGTCAGCAGCATCGCTGCGGTTCAGCCAACACCGACCGAGCTGCCCTACGGCATGGCAAAGGCGGGTCTCAATGCGATGACGCTCGGTCTGGCCCGAGCCTATGCGCCGAAGGTGCGGGTCAACTGCATCATGCCGGGGCCGTTTCTCACCGACATCGCGAAGGCCTGGGATATGGAGGCTTTCAACCGTCGCGCCGAGACCACCATTCCCTTGCGCCGTGGAGGAGAGCCGGACGAGGTTGTGGGCGCGGCGCTGTACTTCGCCTCCGCCGCGTCGAGCTATACCACCGGCGCCATCCTCAAGATCGATGGGGGCTCGGCTTATCCGGCAGCGTGACCGCGTCGCCTGAGGCGGAAGCGGGCGGAGACAGAAGGGTAGCGGGCGCCCGTGTGATGCGGTCACCCGCGAACGTGCCAAGGTAGAGTCCATCACCGAGCGGCAGGGCCACCGTGGCCGCCCCCATGGGTGGGCCAGCGTGCTCGAGGATCGTGCGCTGGCTCAGAGTCTCTGGATCAATCGCGACAATGCGAAACGCAAAGCCGCAGTTGCCGGTTTCAAGCTCTCCGCATGCGAGCGTGTCCCGCACCGATGCCAGGTGTGACGCGACCAGCAGTTCGCCCGTGGGCGACCAGGACAGGTTGTCCGGGCTCTCCACCGGCACGCTGCCGACGCGCTTTCCGGTTTCCACGTCGACCTTGATTACCTCGTTGCCCAGGTAGCTGTTCACGAACAGCATGCGTTCGTCAGCGGTCTGGGCGACACCGTTGGCAAACTGCGCGTCCGATCCGCTCAGTCGTTCGAAGCCGAACGCCGGGCTCCAGTGATAGACAAACCCTGGCGCGTAGTCGCTGAACTGCATGCGCAGGAACGACCAGAGCGCGTTCGCGCTCTTTGGGTACATCTGGGTGACTCGAAACTCGCCGCTGCGCAGCACCACAAGATCGTTGAAGAAACCGTCTTCGGGTGCCATCACGCAGCCGCGCCAGACCAGCTCCCCAGATGCCGCGATCTCGAACATCTCGATACTCTCGCGACCCCCGTGATTCACCACATAGAGCACTTCTTCGCCGGTTACGAGCTGGGCTCGATCGATGCCGTGCGGGGCGAAGCGCTTCGGCTCAGGGGGCGGGCAATCGAGCTCGCCCCAGCCTTCGATCGGGCTGACGGTTCCTGCCGCAGGGAATAGCGGTTTGATAGCGCCTGTGCCCGGATTGAATTCGACCAGGCTGCCAGCGCGGGAGCCTGCCATGTCGCTGTACTGGCTCACGATCATCGCGTTTCCGGAAGGGGTTGCGACCAGATCTTCCGGGTTCGAGAACCGGCAATCGGGCGTCAGCCCCGCCGCGGGCTCGCAAGAAGTGATGGCGGGGGAACCGCCGGAGCAGCCACTCAGCGCGACCGCAAACAGGGTGCCGAAAAGAGCGAGGTACCGCTTCATGCCATTACATGCGCGAACAGGTGCGGGGCGGTTCATGGCAGCAGCGCTCCGGTCGTTGTTCATCCCAGGAGGTTGCGGCCGATCACCATGCGCATGATCTGATTGGTACCCTCGAGGATCTCGTGCACCCGCAGGTCACGCACAAAGCGCTCGATAGGATAGTCCATGAGGTAGCCGTAACCGCCGTGCAGCTGCAGCGCATCATTGGCCGCGCGCGAGCCCGCTTCCGTCGCCTTGAGTTTGGCCATTGCAGCAAAGGTTGTCTTGTCAGGCGCACTGGCGTCCAGCTTATGTGCGGCGATGTACAGCAGCGCTCGCGCAGCTTCGAGCTCGGTCACCATCTCCGCCAGCATGAACTGCGTATTCTGGAAGTCGGCGATGGCGCGCCCGAACTGTCGGCGTTCCTTCACGTAGCGCACGGTTTCGTCGATGCAGCGCTGCCCGCCACCGAGTGAGCAGGCGCCGATGTTCAGTCGCCCGCCATCAAGCCCGGCCATTGCGATCCTGAAACCTTCGCCTTCGGCACCAACCCGGTTGGCAACAGGTACGCGGACGTTCTCGAAGATCACCATGGCGGTCGGCTGGGAGTGCCAGCCGAGCTTGCGCTCCTGCGCCCCGAAGCTCAGCCCTGGCGTACCTTTTTCAACAACGATGCAGCTGATACCCCGGTGCCCGTCTTCGCCCGTGCGCACCATGCATACATAGACTTCGTTTTCGCCGCCGCCGGAGATAAACGCCTTCGCGCCGTTCAGCACGTAATGATCACCATCGAGCACGGCGCGTGTACGCAGCGAGGCGGCGTCGGAGCCGGCACCCGGTTCGGTGAGGCAGTAGCTCGCGATCTGCTCCATGCTGATGAGCCCCGGCAGGTAGCGCGCCTTGAGCTCCTCGTTGCCATAGGCGGCGATCATCCAGGTCGCCATGTTGTGAATGGAGATAAACGCCGAGGTCGACGGACAGCCGTAGGCCATCGCCTCGATGATGAGCGCGGCCTCCACGCGGCCAAGACCGATACCGCCATCAGCCTCGGGTATGTAGATGCCGCCGAACCCGAGTTCAGCAGCCTTGCGAATGCTGTCGCGCGGAAAAATCTTGTGTTCGTCCCAATGCGCCGCCTGAGGCGTGATCTCGTCCGCGGTGAAACGCTCAGCGAGGTCGCGAATGGCGCGCTGGTCTTCGGTC
>DMUF01000244.1 GCA_003476445.1 Gammaproteobacteria bacterium
GAGTCGCAGATTGGCGCGCCAGTAATCGTGGTCGCGCTGGGTTCGCTGCTGGTCTTGACTATTCGGGTCTGTTGCCATTGGATGCTCGTCTTCCCGCTTTCCGGCATTCTACAGCCACACCGTTCGCGCGGTAGGCTGCGGCGCACGATGGCGCCTACCGGGAGAAGTGCGCCTTGGCGCGCACAGGGCAAAGGCAGCAAAATGCTCGCCAAGGCGGGCATGATCCAAGTGAGCCCGGCGCAAGCCGACACAGGAGGCAAGACCACATGGCAAAGGCAAGCGAGAATCTCGACAGCTTTCGATCCGAAGCGCGAAGCTGGCTGGAGACAAATTTCCCCCGATCGCTCGTTGGACGCGCCAGTGAATACATGGTCGTGGAAGGCGAGGTTCGCATCGAGGGTGATGCGCTCGCCTGGCGTCAGGCGCTGGCTTCCAAGGGTTGGGGCACTCCCACCTGGCCGCGGGAGTACGGTGGCGGCGGATTGAGCCAGCTCGAGGCGCGCGTACTCCAGGAGGAAATGAGCTCCGTTGGCGCGTTCAACCCGATTCCCTTGCTGGCGGGTATGGGCGTCACCATGGTGGGGCCCACCATCCTCGAGTACGGCACCGAAGACCAGAAGCAGCGGCACCTGCCCGGCATTGCGAGCGGTGAAATTCGTTGGTGCCTTGGTTATTCGGAACCCAACGCGGGCTCGGACCTCGCGTCCCTGCAGACCCGTGCCGAGGACAAGGGTGATTACTGGGAAATCAACGGGCAGAAGGTCTGGACTTCGGGTGCCGACATTTCTGACTGGTGCGGCGCGCTGGTGCGCACCGATAGCAAGGTGGCGAAGCGTGATGGCATCAGCTTTGTCATGCTCACCATGAAGCAGCCCGGGGTGCGTACCCGTCCAATTCGGCTGATCTCCGGTGCCTCGCCGTTCTGTGAGACCTATTTCGACAACGCCCGCGCGGAAAAAACCGACCTGCTCGGCAAGCTCAACGATGGTTGGACGGTCGGCAAGCGGCTGCTGCAGCATGAGCGCGCGAGCCAGACGGGCGGCAATCCAGCAGCCGGCGGTCGCGCCGAATCGCTGCAGGATATGGCCAAGCGTTACGTGGGCGCAGACGAAGCCGGGCGCCTGTCAGACCCGGATCTTCGCATTCGGATTGCGAATCACCTGATGAGCGCCAAAGCCCACAACCTCACGCTGGCGCGCATCGCGGCGGAGGCGCGTGGCAAGGCGTCGGTCACCGCGGCGGCCTCGATTCTGAAGAACTCGGCCACCAACGTTGCGCAGACTCGTTCCGAACTCACGCTCGAGATCATGGGCCACCAGGGCGTCGGCTGGGAGGGCGAAGAGTTCACCGGTCAGGAAAAGGAAACGGTGAAGACCTGGCTCTTCGGCAAGGCGATGTCGATCTACGGCGGCTCCTTCGAAGTGCAGAACAACATCATTTCCAAGAACATTCTCGGCCTGCCCGAGACCACCCAGAAAGGCTGAGGCCGGCGAGGAGTCCACCAACATGGCAGCACTGACGGAAGAACAGACACTGCTCAAGGACCAGGCCAAGGCCTGGGTCACGGAGCAGGCCCCGGTCCTCGCGTTTCGCCGTATGCGCGACAGCGGCGTGGAAACCTGTTACAGCCCCCAGACCTGGTCCGGCATTGTCGACCTTGGTTGGACGGGCATACTCGTGCCCGAAGCACACGGCGGCTCGGACATGGGCTACCTCGCCATGGGAATCCTGCTCGAGGAAACGGGCCGGCAGCTCACGGCATCGCCGCTCGTTGCCTCGGCGCTGGTCGGAGCCACCGCGCTCCGTCGCGGCGGCAGCGCGGCTCAGCAGGCCGCCTGGCTGCCGCGAGTGGTTGATGGCTCCGCCATTCTGACCCTTGCAGTCGACGAAGGTCCGAAACATGCGCCGGAACGGATTGCGTGCGCGGCGACTGCGACGGGTCAGGGTTACCGTGTCGACGGTCAGAAGACGTTCGTGCTGGAAGGGATGGCGGCCACCCATTTCATCGTCGCCGCACGAACGGCGGGTGCACCGCAGGACCCGGAGGGCATCACGCTGCTTCTGGTGGCGGCTGATGCGCCTGGCGTTACTCGGACGCAGCTCCAGACCTCTGACAGCCGCGGCTATGCGAATGTTTCCTTTGCCGGGGTAACGGTAGGTGAGGATGCGGTTCTGGGCAGCGCAGGGGCGGGGCGTGATCTGCTCACGCAAATCCTTGACTGTGCACGCGCCGGAATTGCGGCGGAAATGCTTGGCACGGCGGCGCAAGCCTTCGACATGACCTTGAGCTATCTCAAGACGCGGGTGCAGTTCGGGCAGGTGATCGGTTCCTTTCAGGCGCTGGGTCACCGTGCGGCTGAGCTGTTCACCGAGATGGAGCTCACGCGGTCCTGCGTTGAAGCGGCGCTTCAGGCGATCGATGCTGGCGCTGCTGATGTCGCGCAACTCGCGTCGCTCGCTAAGTGCCGCGCCGGCACTTTCCTGTTTAACATGTCGAATCAGCTGATCCAGATCCATGGCGGCATTGGCATGACCGATGAGTTCGATGCGGGCTTCTATCTGAAGCGCGCGCGGGCCATCGAATCGGTGTACGGCAATCAGGCCTACCACCGCAATCGCTACGCGAACCTGCTCGGGTTCTGAGAGCGGAGGGGCGTTTCAGGGGGAGTCGTGGAAGGATGCTCTCGAGCGTTCGTCGCGGCGTTTGGGCTCCTTGTGCTGTTCCTTCCGCTATCTCAAGCGTGGTCAGAGGAGGGTTCGTCAACGAGCGATGAGCTCTCCAACGCCCCCGACCCGAAACAGCTGATCGCAGCCGCCATCGATCTCACGCGCGGTACCCGCTCCTACGCAGAGCTGTCGATGGTTATCCATCGGCCGACGTGGGAGCGTCGCTCCTCGATCGTCGCCTGGACGCGCGGGCGTGAGGATGCCCTGATTCGCTTCGTGGCGCCGCCGCGGGATGCGGGCAACGCGATGCTCAAAACCGATGAAAGCATGTGGACGTTCGCCCCGCAGATCAATCGGGTGGTGCGACTGCCCTACAGCATGATGTCGCAGGGCTGGGCGGGGTCCGATTTCTCGTATAACGATCTGTCGCGCACGGATCAGCTGCTCAAAGACTACGACCTTGCGCTCGTTCTGGTGTCGTCGCGGGATAACCATCAGGTCTACCGCATCGAGGCGACTCCGCGGGATGACGCCGCCGTTGTCTGGGGACGCGAGGATCTCCTGCTGCGCGACGATGCCGTTGTCCTTGAGCATACCTTTCTCGATCAGGCGCTCGCGCCGGTCAAGCGGCTGGAAGCCCGGGCTGTGGGAACACTTGGCGGTCGCACGTTCGCCACCCGGATTCGGATGACCGATCTCGAATCAAACGAGCACTGGACCGAAGTTGAGTACACGCGCGCGGATTTCGACGTCGCTCTCGATGACGCGCTCTTTACCGTGTTCTCGCTCCAGTCCGGTCGCGCGCCCTGACGGTCTGCCACCGTGACGATGGGGCGTTTGAGCTGGCGTAACCTCTGGCGCAACCGTCGTCGTACCGGCCTGACCGCGGGTGGTATCGCGTTTGCGGTTCTGTTGCTCTGCTTCGCCATGTCGCAACAGGCGGGCAGCTACCGGCTCATGATTGAAAACGGCACCACGTTCATGACCGGTCAGATTCAGATTCAGGCGGCCGGTTATCAGGATGATCCGCGTGTCGAGCGTCTTGTGCCAGACGCGCAAGCGCTGCGCGAGCGGGTCGAAGCGCTTCCGGGTGTGCAGGCGGCTGCGGAGCGAGTACAGGCGTTTGCTCTCGTCTCTGCCGGCGAGCGTACGGTCGCAGCCCAGATAATCGGGGTTGATCCTGAGCGTGAGCCAGAGGTATCCAAGCTGCCGGGCATGGTGCGCGTCGGTCAGTTCTTCGCCGCCTATACGCTGGAGAGCCAACCGCTCGATACACGGGTGCCGGTGATGCTTGGCAGCGGGGTGGCGCGCAATCTCGGTGTCGAGCTGGGAGCCGAAGTGGTGTTGCTCGGCACGCAGCCGGAAGGCGGCATTGCCGCGCTTGTGGGCGTCGTCAGCGGCATTCTTGATACCGGTCAGGCGGAGCTTGATCGCTCGCTGTTACTCGCGCCCCTCGATCAGGTGCGGCAGGCGTGGGCGCTCGATACGGGTGCGCACGCGCTGGTGGTACGGACGACGACGGTTGACGCGGTACCCGACGTGCAACGGGGTATCGAGACCTTGTTGGATGAAGGAATCGCAGTCCTGCCGTGGCAGACGCTATTGCCCGAACTCGAGCAGACGATTGCCTTCGATCGGGTCAGCAACCGTCTGTTCTATGGTCTGCTCGCGTTGCTGGTTTCCTTCAGCATTGTGAACAGCTTTGTGATGGTCGTCTTCGAACGCACGCGTGAGTTTGGTTTGCTGATGGCAATGGGCATGCGTCCCTGGCGCCTGCTGCTCATGCTCGAGCTTGAGGCCTTATGGCTTGCGCTGCTTGGCGTAGCGCTGGGCGCTCTGCTCGCGTGGCCGTTGGTCGCGTGGACGTCGGCGGTGGGCTTGCCGCTCGGTGAATCGGCCGGAATCATGCTGCGGCGGTTCCATCTGCCCGATCGCATGTATGCGGCGCTCGACGCGGCCGCTTTCGTGGAACCCATGCTCCTCATGACGGCCGCGACACTTGTTGCCGCATTGCTGCCGGCGCTCCGGGTGCGGCGGCTGTCTGCGGTGGAGGCGCTGCATCGTGTCTGATCGGGCGACCCCTTCATGACCCTCGCGATGGGTCTCCTGTTACGCCTTGGCAGTCGCAATCTGCTTCGTCATCGACGCCGTAATGCTCTGCTGCTGGCTGCCATTGCCGTAGGAATTGCGTCGACGGTGCTCTCCAACGCGCTGATCAGGGGCTATCAGTACGACATGCGCGACGATGCCATCGATAATCTCAATGGGCATCTGAAAGTCGTGGCGCCAGGCTATCTGGATGATCCTTCGGCGGCGCGTGCGTTTGCATTGACCCTGACCCCCGAGTCGTTGCTGCCGTCTGGCGCCGTGACAGCGTCTGCAACGCGCATCCGCGTTCCGGCGGTGGTGCAGTCCGAGCGCGAAACCCGTGGCGTGGAGCTGGTGGGCATCGACCCCGCGGACGAGGAATTTCTGTCCTTTCTCGGGTCGGTCGACATTGATGGCAAAGGTCTCGCGGGCGCGTCCGATGGTCGACTTCTGCTCGGGCGCGAGCTTGCCGCGCGTCTCGATACTCAGCTGGGACGGCGCGTCGTGGTGATGGCGCTCGGGGCGGATGGTCGCCATCGCGAGCTTGGTTTCCGCATCGTTGGCGTGTTCGACACGCCAGGGCGGAATCAGGAGCTTGCGTACGCGGTAACCGGGCGTGATGCGCTCGCGCGCCAGCTCGGGGTTGCTGGCGTGACCGAGATTTCCTTCCGCCTTGCGAATGAGAACGCGCTCGACGAATCGCGACGGCTGCTCGTAGCCGCGCTCCCCGCGCTGCAGGTGCATGACTGGAAAAGTCTGGATCCGCTCGCCGCAGGCATGTTTGAGCTGGCGGACGCGTCGCTCCTGATCTGGCTTTCGATCGTGCTGATTGCGCTCGGATTCGGTCTGGTCAATGCGCTCGCGACGGCGGTTCTCGAACGCGCGCGCGAATTTGGACTGTTGCGCGCGCTCGGCATGCATCCGCGACACGTGCTGGAGCAGGTGCTGGTGGAGTCGCTGCTGGTCACGCTGGCGGGGGTGCTCGTGGGCACGCTGGCGGGGTGTCTGTTCGTGCTGCTGCTGGCGGATGGCATTGACCTTGGTGCCTGGGCTACCGGCGCGGAGTTGTTCGGCATGCGGCAGGTTCTGGTTCCCCGGCTGCTGTTCGGAGATCTTGTGCTGGTGCTCCTTGCGTCCTTTGTCTTTGCTTCTCTGGGCAGTCTCTATCCCGCCTGGCGCGCGATTGCCACGCCGCCGCTGGTCGCGCTGCAGGGGTCAAGAACATGAGCGGTCCGGTCGTGCTGTGCGAACGCGTCTCGCGGGTTTACGGAATCCCACCGCTTGTGGTGAAGGCGCTCGATGACGTTGACTTGCGTGTCATGCGCGGCGAATTCGTGAGTCTCGCGGGTCCTTCCGGATCGGGTAAGTCCACGCTGCTCAACCTGATCGGTGGGCTTGATCGGGCGACGGGTGGCAGCGTGATCGTGGAAGGGGTGAACCTGGCCGATCTCGACACGGGCGCGCTCGCTGATCTGCGGCGTGATCGGATCGGGTTCGTGTTTCAGGCATACAACCTCATTCCCGTGTTGTCCGCGCGCGAGAACGTGGAGTTCATCATGGAACTGCAGGGCATCAAAGGCAGCGAGCGCAGGCGTCGAGCGCTCGAGGCGCTGGGTTCCCTGGGCATTGCGGAGCTGGCAAACCGTCGGCCCGGTGAGCTTTCCGGTGGGCAGCAGCAGCGCGTAGCCGTGGCGCGAGCGATCGTCACCGAGCCGTCGATACTGCTTGCCGATGAGCCGAGTGCCAACCTCGACTCTGAGTCCACGGCGGGTCTCCTGCGGCTTTTGCAACACATCAACCGCGAGCACGG
>DMUF01000044.1 GCA_003476445.1 Gammaproteobacteria bacterium
AATCACCGCGCCAAAACCGCAGGACATCACATCGAGAAAGGAGAGCGAGAAGATCGAGAAGCTGCGCCGTCGCGCCATGGCCTCAGTGCTCGACGCCGATGACGATGCCTGCGCCGCCCTGGAATCCGATCTGGTCGCCTGGTTCGAGCGAGGTGTCGCGCTCAAGCGTGCGGCCGTTCAGCGTGACTCCGCGACCGGCCCGCAGCAGCGTGATTGGACCATGACAGATAATGGTGACCGGCAGGTCGGCGTGCGCGAAGGGCAGGGCGCGATGACCGATCAGCAGGTGCGTGGCCGCGTAGGTGTGCGCCGTTTTGTCATGCGAATGGGTGCTGCCGGGCGCAGGCGGATGGGTTGCAGGCGGGGCTTCCGGCGCGGTAGCCGCGGTACCGGGCAGCCGCGTGATCAGGCGCGGGTCGTCGGCACTCGCGATGCGTCCCTGGTGCCGGTCGCAGCCAAGCACGAGCGCGGCGTCGGTGAGTCGCTCAACGAAAGCGATGCGCTCGAGGGTGGTAACCAGTCCGGGCAGTCGCGCCGCGCGCGCGCTCAGGAGCACGTGGCTGCCTCGCGGCACTCGCTCTGCCAGGCTCGCAAAGCGCTGCGCGCCGGCGCTTTCGAGGACGCTGCGCTGCAAATCGACGCGGCGTGTCTGTGCACCCTGGCGAATTTCGAAAGCGAGTTCCCGTGCGGGTGCCGCAGCCATGGCGGCGTATACCTGGTCGTAGAGCTGCTGCTCCGCGGCAGCCGCGTGCAGCGGATCAAACCGTGTCTCGCGCACGAAATGTCCCGCGACCGCATCGACCCCGATGTCGATCAGTCGCGCGAGTCCACAGTCGGGTAGCTCTTCCACGGCGCCGCGGGCGAGCTGTCCCTCCGCTAGATCAAGCCGGGTCAGCACCGCACGCTGGAGCAGCACGTCGACGTGCCATGCGCTGCCGGGGACCGGCGTCAGACTGCCGGCCGCGACGGCGCTGTCGACGAATCCGGCCACGCGCAGCGCAGCCTGCTCCAGGATGCCGAGCAGAATGCCAAGCTGGTCGGTGCTGTAGACGGCAGGCGTGGCGACGATCAGCGGGGCATCCACGTGCCGGGCGAGTTCGCGCAGGTGCAGATAGACCAGATCGGCGTGACTTTTCGCCAGCCGGCTGCGCGTGGGCAGCGGGTCCGTGTTCAAGCGCGCGAGATAGTGCTGATTTATCTGGCGCGGCTGGATGCGAGCCTGAGCCAGCGCCGCGTTACCGAAGATGATGCCGCGATCGTCGAGCAGCGCGACCGCAGGCGTCTGATAGACCGGGCTGCCGTCTCGGTACAGCGTCAGCGCGGCATCGTTCAGTTCGAGCAGCAGGGTCACGCGTCACGCACCTGCAGATGGCGAATGAGGCGCCGGTCGGCATGATTCTGCACTTCGAGGACCAGGCGTTCCTGTAGCAGCTGCAGCTGGTGCATCAGAAACATGAGGATGATGCTGATCACGAGTGCAACAAACGTGGAGTTGAAGGCAACGCCGAGGCTCGCGGGCACGCCCGCGATGTCGCCTTCGACCGCCTTGTAGGCCTGACTGAGCGCGTCGCCGATACCGCGCACCGTACCGATGAAGCCGATGGACGGAATCGCCCACGAGATGTAGCGCACCATCGAGAGCTCGCTGTCGAGCCGGTCGGATTCCCGGTCGCATACGCTGCGCACCGCCTCTGACACATCCTGAATGTTGCGGGTCGATGCAAAGCGCTGCAGCGCGGTCGTGAGGGCGCGCGGCAGCAGGCAGTCCCTCGATTCCTCCGGCAGCGCCTCGATGCTGCGCACATATTCGCGCGTATCTTCGGGCAGGATGCTGGTGCCCTCGCTCACGTGGATCAGGTCTTCATCCAGCAGCTTCCGCTCCGCCAGGGACTCCCGCGCTTTCAGCCCCATGATGGCCATGGCCCAGAGCATCAGCACGACGCAGGCTTCCTGCTCGTAGTCCTTGAGAATCACGTAGATGGACTGGGCCTGCGCCGATGTGTCGCCCGCTGCGATACGCGCCGCCGTGGCTTCTGCGATAGCCGCGGCCTCCGGCCGAATCAGCGCGATATAGGCGAGGTGAACGACCGCGATGGCAATGGCCAGCGCGGCGACCTGGTAGAGAAACTCAAACTGGATCTGTCGCTTCATGGCGGCTGCTTCAGATGTCTACCGGGAAGGGTACCGCGAAATCCTCGGAGATTTCCTCGGTAGGCTTGAACACGTCATCCCCGGGCTTGGACGGCGCAGCCGCGTCGTCTTCGGCCCCGGTGGCGGGCGTCGCGTCGTCGTCGGCGGCTGTTTGCTGACCATCAGACGATGTCGCGTCAGCGGCGCTGGCGCCCGCGGCGAACAGAAGGCCGAGCAGGATCAGGCTGCTGTGCAGAAGTGATCGCAGCCCTGCCTGCAAGATCGGGCGCACCTGGCCGGCGTCTTTCATTGCGCCTCCGCGAATCGCGCCAGACGGAAACCCACATCCTGGCGCCCCTCGTTGCCATAGTCGCGAAAGGCGATGCGCAGTTCGGTGATGGTGCCGTGCATCCAGCTTGAGCCTCGTATCACGTGGTGCTTGCCCTGTGTGGGTCCGAGCGGATCGCGCGCCGGGTTTGAGTTGGGTATTTCGTGGAAGTCGTTGACCCACTCGGCCACGTTGCCGGACAGGTCGTGAATGCCGATCTGGCTTGCCTTGAAGCTGCCCACCGGCGCCGAGGTGATGTGATTGTCGTTGTAGCCGAAGATGATTCGACCCACCAGGTTCGCCGCCGATCGATCTGCGTAATTGCCATGCCGATCCGGTGGCGGCAGGGTTGGGCCCCACGCGAAGCGCAGATCACCGGCGGGCGCGGCGGGCACCTGCCGCGCGGCCCACTCCCACTCGGCCTCCGTGGGGAGGCGGTATCCGGTCGCCTGCGGGTTTATGCCCACGATCCGGTTGCCGCTCTCGCGGTAGAAGGGTGGCAGTTTCTCTTGCTGTGACAGCCAGTTGCAGTACCGAGCCGCTGCTTCCCAGGACACGTTCACGACCGGTTGGTCATCCCCATTGAGCGGCGTGTCCTGAAACGACCCGGAGTCGTGATCGGCGATGAAACGCTTGAAGTCGCCGTTACGAACCTCGCGGGTGCCGAGATAGAAGAACCGCTCCATGGCCACTTCGCGCTCGGTCTCGTTTGCCCGCCGGCCGGGTTGGCGTCGGGAGGCACCCATGGTGAAGGGGCCGGGCTTGAGCAGCACCAGCGTCTCGCCGCGCGGCGTCCGGATCTCTGATCGAAGTGCGGCAAGGCGCGCGTCCGCGAGCGACAAGAGTCGCACCCGAAGCGTCTGGGTGACCCCTTCGCGTGGCTCCACCTGGGTGGTGTAGGCAGCGAAGCCTGGCGCGCGCACCTCGATCGCCTGGCGCCCCGTCGGCAGTGTCAGGGTCTGGTTGGCGCTGCCCGCCGCGCGCCCGTTGACGTAGAGCGTGGCTTCCGCCGGCTCTGCCACCACGGCGAGGCGTCCAGTCAGTCGCGTGAGTGCAAGGTTCACGGCGCGCTCGCCCTGGGCGTCGAGACGGACCTCGGTGCTTGCCTGATCGAACCCGGCGCGAAATGCCTGAATGCGATAGCTGCGCCCCGACTCAACCGCCAGTTCGAGAGGCGATTGTCCGCGGTACTGCCCGTTCACCGTGATTCCTGCGTCCGCAGGCTGCGTGCGGATGCGCAGCAGCCCGTCTGCGCGCACCAGTGTCACGGGCGGCAGCGTGACCGGCTCGCGCGCCACCACGAGGATCTGCTGTTCGTGCGACCGATGCTTGGGCGCGGTGATGCGCAGCGTGCGTTCACCCGCCGGGACGGGGACTACCGCAGGCGTTTTCAGCCCCGTGGGCGCGTCGTCGACAAAGATCTCCGCGCCTTCGGGGGTACTGGAAAGACTGACGTCGCCCCAGCCGGGCAGCAGCGCCGCAGTCACGGTCTGGGCCTGCGCCCGCCCGACGATTTCCGCTTCGAGAGCCATCGGCTCGTAACGCTCGAGACGCAGATCGAGAGTGACCGGGCCTGCGGGCAGGGATACCTCTGCAATCGGCGTGATGCCGAGCAGGCTGTCGCCGAGCCGTACTTCGGCACCGGGCGGCGTGGATTCGATGGTGACTCTTCCCGGCAGCGGCAGCAGCGTCATCTCGAAACGTTGGCTCGCTTCATCGGAGACGCTGATCGGCAGTGAGGTGGGCGTATAGCCGGGCGCGTCGGCGCTGACGGTCCACGCGCCTTCGTGCAGCAGCCAGGTGTCGCCAAGGGGGAGGGCAAGCCCGCCTGACAGGCTCACCGTCGCCTCCGGCGGGTCGGTTGCGATACGAACCGTGTTCGCGGTGAAGAGAAACCCGAAGCCGAGGGCGACCATGAGTAGCGCGCTGCCCACCAGAGCCGGCCAGAGCAGGCGTGGTGCGGGGCGACCCACCGCCGCCTCGGGCGGCTGATAGGCGACTCGGCGGATCGGGGCGTCAGCGTCCTGGTTTGGGGTGCTCACAGGGTCTCGGTGCATCGAATGTCGATGGGCGGCATGTTGGCGCGAACGACGACGCGCGTGCGCACATCGCGGCAGCCGTCGCGACTACCCATGACGGTGTAGGCCCCCGGCCGCAGTTCGAGCGTGCGCTCGTCGAACGTGCCGAGCACGCCCACGCTGGAGACGGTTACCCGGGTGGCATTGTCCGAGCGCAGCGTGACGGCGACCGGTGTGGCGTAGCGCGCGAGCGTGTCAGCCAGTTCGGCAATGCGTGCGTCGAGGCCCGGACTCATGGGGGTGATCGCGCGGGCGCGTGCAAGAACGCTTTCAGCGTCCTGCAGGACATTCGCCGACGACAGCCGATCACGGTCATCGAGAATGCGCTGGATTTCCGCCAGCGCCTTGCGCCGCAGCTGCACCGCCTCGCGGCCCGCAACCGCGAATGCGACGTTGGGGTCGAGTTTCAGCGCCGCTTCGTAGCGTGCGAGCGCATCGTCCCAGCGCTCCTCGCCGAAGGCTGCGGAGGCCTCGGTTTCCAGCCGGGCGAGCTGCCGACGCTCGCCATTGCGGGACAGGGCCTCGAGCCCGCCGCGAGCGGCCGGGTTGTTAGGGTCAAGCCGAAGTGCCGCGTTGAAGGCTGTCCGCGCCGCCGCATCGTCGCCGGCGTCCAGGGCCGCAAAGGCCTGCGACAGCGCGTTGCCGAGTTCGGCTGCTCCGAGAGCCGCCTGCAGACGTGCCTCGATGTCGGCAAGCCCGGCGGTTTCGGGATCGAGCGTGCGCGCCTCAGCCAGCGCCGCAAGAGCTTGATCCCAGTCCTCGGCGAGTTCGTGATTGCGTGCGGCCCGGAGCGCAGCGTTGACCCGTGGGAGCAGATCGGCACGCTTCAACCCCGCAACGACGGCAGGGTCGGCAGGTGCAACCGTCGCGGCGAGCGCGAAGGCGGCGTTGGCCGCATCGGCGTCCCGTGCGGTGAGCGCACTCGCGCCGTCCGCGAGTCCAGACTCCAGCCGGCGCCGGCCTTCGGTCTGCAGCGCTTCGAGGCGTTCGGCACCGGCCGTGTAGGCTTCCGCCGCAGCCGGGTACTGTTCCTTCATGAACGCATCGTCGCCTCGGGCGGCGTCGTCCCGTGCCGCGCTGTAGCTTGCGTCGCTCCAGTCGCCGAGCGTGAAAGCCGCCTTGAGCGCGAGCTCGAGCTCGACGAAGCGTTCCAGCGCATTTTGCGCCGCGGTGCGGTCTGCCTCCCGTGCTTGTGCCGCGTAAGGCGCCATGCCCGCTCCGTCGGTCGCGCGGCTGGGGGGCGCAGTTTGCGCAGGGGCACTGGGCTCCGGTGTCGCGGTCCCCGGCGCTGCGGCGGGCGCGGCGGCTGAGGGGGTTGTGGCTTCCGGCGCGCGTTCCGGCAGCAGTCGCGGCACGATGAGGAACGACGCCAACACGAGCGCGACGGCGAGCCCGATCACCGTTGGGCCCGCGGTGCGGCCGCTGCGTTGCGCAGACGCAGCCGGCTCTGCAGCGCCGGTGAGGTCCACCGCCTTGGGCCGGATCGGCCGGAATTCTTCGCTCATGGTGCGCTGTTGGGGCTCGAGCTGTCCTTGCTGGCTGCCGCGTCAGCAGCCTCGGGCGGTGGCGGAAGATCAAGATCCTCGAAGTAGAGCCGACGCAGGATGGTGCGGAGCTCCGCGTACTGTTCGTCGACGGTGCCTTTCAGGCGTACGACCTGATTCTCAAGTTCGATGGTCCGGGGCATGACCTCGGCTTCCGCCGACGTTCCGAGCTCCTCAAGCGCCTCGGCGTGCATGGCTGCCTCTGCCCGCTTGTCGAGCGCGCTCTTCAGCGTCACCGCGCCGCCCACGACGCTGACGATGCCGGCGACATCCACCACCGGATCCTCGCTCTCAACCATGGCTGCAACACCGCCCACCATGGCGACGGCTCCGCCGATCATCTGGGCGCGGGACTGTGCCTCCAATTCCGCTAAAGCCATGGCTTCCGTGTACGTTGCTTTGCGCCAGTTCTGATATGGAACATAGACTTGGCGCTGATAACTCTCGTAATACTCATCCAGCGTATCGATGAACAGATACTCTCTATCGCGTACCCGCCGCACCCGTTCAAGCATCGGATCATCTTCCGCCGGCAGGCGACGCACCGTCAGTAACCCTTCGGCATCGGTTACGTAGTCGCCAAAAGCGTCCGGTGCAAAATCGCGCGCAAACTGCATTTCGGCGACGCGGCGTATTTCGAGTATCTGCGCCTGGGTCAAAGTCTGCTGGTAGGCAAGCATGTCGTCCGCCAGATTCTTGTAGAACCCCTGAAACGGATCCACCGTTGGCGGTACGGAGGGATCGTAGGCGTATTTGCTTGCAAGCGCGGTGTAGGGGCGCGTGAACCAGAGGCGACCGGTCGCATCGACCACAGAGATCTCGGCTTCGAGACGCTCACCCGTGGAGTGGAGAATGCGACCCTTGACCAAGACGTCAACCGCGTGGGTAGGCACAGGCACCACGCGCACGGCACCCCAGTTGCCGGTGCTTTGCAGCAGGTTCTTCGCCGTGTACGGGAAGAAGTTGGCTTCGGCTCGACGAATCTCCGGCTGGATCCTCTGCTCGACCTGCGCGTCATAGTCTTCCGGCACATTCTCATCGAATACGGCAACGCCGACATCGAGCAGCAGCTGTTCTTCAATCGGCGTCGCAGCCTGCGCCGGAGGCGTCATGTCCACGGTCCGAACCTCGCGCGTCACGCAGCCGGGCAGCGCCGCGACCGCAGTGAGCAGGCAGAGGAGCAGCGTGTTGCGGCTCACGTTCAGATGCCCTTGTAACGCCGGTACTCGGCCCAGAGCTTCTCGCGCAGCTCAGGGTCGGTTTCTTTCATGGCGGCTTCCCGCAGCTGTCGCGCGATGATGTCGTCGTCTTGCGAAGCCATGGGGATATCTTTCGGCACCGGCCCGCTGCCTGGGTTGCCGGACGTGCCGGATCGGGGACCGGGAATGCCACCGGGCAGACCATCGGCACCGGCGGGCGGCATGCCGGGTACGCCGGCTTTGGCCGTGGGTACACCGCCGACGGCGGAGGTGCCACCGGACGCAGAGCTTCCTTCTGCCTCAGTCGAGCCCTCGGATCCCCCCGCGCCTGCCCCGGGAATGGTCATTGCACCTGCGCCCGCGTTCGCACGAGAGCGGATCACACCGCGCTCCGCCATGATCTCGCCGTCCAGACCTTCGAGCGCTGCGTCGAGTTCGCCTTCGCCGCCAGCAGCGCCTTCGCCGCCCGGCGTTCCCTCGCCTCCCGGCACTCCGGCAGACTCTGCGCCAGCGCCCTCCGCACCGCCCTGTGCTGGGTCCTCGCCGTTTCCCCCGACGCCCGGAATTTCGTTGCTCGTGACCCAGCCATCGTCGCCCGCCCCGCCGCGTTGTTTGGGCGGCGGGGGAAATCGGGAGTCATCGGGCTGACCCGCGCCCGCGGACGGAGTCCCGGCGGTTGCTTCTGGACTTGTGCCAGGCGTGGCGGTGGGGTCTCCTGCGGTGCCCGCAGTGCCGGGTTTC
>DMUF01000047.1:0-165 GCA_003476445.1 Gammaproteobacteria bacterium
AGTGCCGGGTTCTCCCGGCGTTCCCGGTGCGCCCGGCACTCCGGGCACGCCCGGTACCCCTGGCATTCCCGGAAGACCCGCGCTCGGCATCGTGCTGCCGGAAGACCCACCCGGCGGTGATGACGAGCCACCGGAACGACCGCTGCTACCCGGCGGTGTTCCACC
>DMUF01000047.1:482-866 GCA_003476445.1 Gammaproteobacteria bacterium
GCAGAGGGAACGCCCCCCGACGAAGGGCTGCCGCCCGAGGAGGGGTTGCCGCCGCTGGGTTGCTGGCTGCCGGATGACCCGCTTGATCCTTGTTGTCCCGCCGGCGGTGCGCCAGACGGCGGGGTAGAGGCGGGCGGCGTGGACGACGGAGAACTCGGCGCGGTCTGCGGGCTGCTGGCGCACCCGCCGAGCAGGCAGAGAATGACGATGGCGCAGGGTAATCGCCGCTGCGCGGACGATCGGGCGCCGTTGAACGGCGCGCCGCGCATCGCTGACAGGTCTTGCTCGCTACGGTGGGTACTGCTCATCACGGCGTGCCTGCACGTTTCGACGGCTTGTCATCTGCTTCTGCCTCGGCTTCCGCTTCGGCTTTTGGTTTCGCTT
>DMUF01000047.1:1164-10240 GCA_003476445.1 Gammaproteobacteria bacterium
CTTCCGCTTCCGCTTCCGCTTTCCCTTCCGCTTCCGGCTCCGGCTCTTCCTCGTATTGGAACTCGTGCCGATAGACCCGATTTGCGGTTGCGACGGCGACCCCGTTCACCAACGCCGGGCGGTAGCGGGCGGCGCGAAGACTGCGTCGCACCCGCATGTCCATGAGCCCTTTGGGTTCCGAGGCGATGGTAACGAGATCACGGGAAAAACCGGTATCCGTCACAGCGTAGCCAACCTCGACGAACCCATCGCGAATCTCACCCTTGCCCCGCACCGCGCGATCCCGCGTCTGTCCGGGGTCTGGGAAGTACAGCGTGCGCGGGTCGGCAAAGAACGCGACGGGATCCGCGTTCGGTACCTTGGCCATGAGTTCAAAGGCATGCGCGTAGAGGGGGTTGGCGCGGCTTGGCTTCTCGAACAGGTTGTACCAGTCCGCGAGCTCGAGAATCGCCTCGAGATATCCCTGCGGATTGGATTCCTCCTGCGCTTTGCGAATGCGCGCCACCTGCTGCAGCGCCTGTTCGCCGGCGGGGAGCGCGTTACCCGCCATCTGCGCCGCCACCATCGGTGAAATGCCGGCGCCAATCGGTGGCTCTTCGTTGCGCTCGTAGACGGGCGGAAATCGTTCCAGCCGAAAGCTGGCTGCGAGCCCGCGCAGCGCGGGAACTGCGGTTTCTGACTCGAGCTGGCCGGTCGCCTGATGAATCACCAGCGCTTGCTGATAGAGCGCTCGGGCCGGGTAGGGGTTGTCCGTCTCCAGGTACCAGCCGGCCAGTCGATTGATGGCGGGCAGCAACTCCGGGTCGCTCGGGTCGCTGGATTCGGCAAGGATGCGGAAGGCATATTCCTCGCGCTCATTCGCATCCTGCAGGGCTCCGAGCGACTTCAGCGCCGTAGCCTCACGATAGACGATCTCAACCTGTTGGGGCGATCGCAGACCCGAGCTCACACGCGCCAGATGGGTGGCGTGCTGGTACTGGCGCAATGCTTCTGCGGGTTCGCCGAGCCCCATGTAAGCATCGCCGAGCAGCGTAAGCGGTCGAACCAGGGCGGGATCGTAGCGATTGACCCCTGCGGAAAGGTCGGTGACGTGGTCCAGTAGCCAGTCGCGCGCGGCCCCGAACTCCCCTGTCTCTACCTGGCGTGCGGCAAGATCAAGTTCGCTCGCGACGATGCCGGGCGCTACCTGAGCGCGGCTTGCGCCCGCGACGCAAAGCAATGCCAGCAGGCAGGCCGCCAGAGGAGATCGGCGCGCACTCGGCATAGCTGTCATATGGATCCGGGTTGCGTCATCACGGTGGGTGGCGGGGCGGGAGCCCATGCATCGAGTGTCCGTTCGCCTGAAAGGCAAGTCAAGGCGAGGAGCCGTGCAACCGGTTTGCGCGCGCGGGCCCGTCGGAGGCACCGCGCGCACCGGATCCAGCTGGAGGAAGGAATCAGAAGTTGTAGGCGAGCTCCACGAACAACTGCCGACCACGGTTGAAGTTCACCAGCTGATCATCGCCTGACGGCGGACGGAACGGAGCCGGACCACCGCCGGTGATCGTCTGCTCGTCGGTCAGGTTGCGAGCGATCAGGGAGAGCCTCCAATCGCTCAACTGCGAGAGCAGCGAGATATTCAGATCGATGCTGGTGTAGCTCTCCTGCTCGAGGTAACCCAACCGGTTGGTCGCCGAGAACTCCCGCAGCGCGCCGCCCGCGATATAGCTGGAGGAGTAGAACACGTTGGGGCTGATACTCAGCATGAAGGCGTCCGTGAGCGGCCGTTCCCAGCTCAACCCGACATTGCCCGAGAACTTGGGTGCGTTGCTCGCCTCGCGGCCCTGCAGATTTTCGCCAGACGCGGTGATCAGGTCGCCCGTGATCTCCGTATCCAGAAGTCCCCATGCGCCATAGAGGCTGAGCCCGGAAACCGGCGTAGCCCACGCCCAGTCGATATCAAGACCCATCGTCTTGACCTCGCCCGCATTGAACGTGTCGAACGCAAACACCGCGGGATTGAAGAGCTGCACCTGCTGATCCGTGTACTCGATATGGAAGGCTGTCGCGTTCAGCATCAGGGTTCCATCGAGCAGCAGGGAGCGGAAACCAAGCTCGAAGCCCTCCGAGGTTTCGGAATCAAACGACAGAATATCGACCGCAGCCTGTCTTACGACCGGATCCGTGCTGTTGAGATCGGGAATCACGGAACCGATCGGAAGCGTGTTGTTGTCGACGCCGCCGGACTTGAAGCCGGTCTTGAAAGAGCCGTAAACGGACATCTCGTCGCTGATCAGGTAACGCAACACCACTTCGGGTGACCAGTTGTCGTCGCTGAACTCGATGTCACCCGTCTTGAAGCCGCTGGGGACTGAACCGAACACGATCGGCAGCGCCGCGTGGACGTACGGGAACGCGACGGTGGTGCTCTTGTCCTCATCCGTCCAGCGCACGCCGCCGGACAGTTCCCAGCGCTCCGTCAGCTGGTACTCGCCGCTCACGAAAAAGGATAGGGCCTCGGCGTCGATAGGACGATCTGCGAGCCAGTCGAAGGTAAATCCGGTGACCGGATCCGGTCCGAACGGAGGTCCGAAAACGCCGAGCAGCGATGGATTGAACGCGTTTTGCGAGGTCCGGTGTCCGATGTCCCGCGTTTCGAAGAAACCGCCCACCTGATAATTGAACGGACCGTCGAAACTGCTTGCCAGGCGCACCTCGCTGGTGAACTGCTTCAGCGTGTTTTCAAACGGCGCGACAAGTCCGGCGGGGGTGCCATTCGGATTCTTCCCCGTGGAGTTGAAGGAGTCGTTGTACTCGTTGTCGAGATCAACGTAGCCGAACAGCGCGGTGAGATCATAGTTCTCGCTCAGACCCACCTCGACCTTCAGCCGGCTGAAGAAGATATCGGTATTGTTGAACGCCTGGCTGATGTCACCACGATCCGCGCCCGGCGATCCCGTGGGAACCTTGTCGATCAGCGCGTTGCCATCGACGCCGACAAATTCGCCGTCGTCGAGGTCGCAGTCATGCGTCGGCAGGAACAGGTCGACGCCCGGTATGCCGCCGCCGGTCAGCGCGCCGCCCAGAAGGACCGACGGATCCGGACCGTCCGAGCCGCAGAAAATATCCTGGCGCCCGTTCAGCGTGTCTGAACGCTGGCGGTTGTAGTTGATCTTGAGGTTGGCGTTGATGTTATCGGTCGCCTCCCAGTTGAACGTGGCACGGGTGACGAAGTTTTCGAGTCCGCGGTCGGAACGGCGCGTGGGAACGATGTCCGCAACGGTCACGTACTCCTCGATGTCCTGGTACTCGGCTGCCAGCCGGAAACCGAGTGTCTCGGTGATCGGGCCGGAAACGAATCCACCCACGCTGCGGCCGTCTTCCTCGGATTCATACGAGGACTTGCCGCCAAACTCCCACGCCTCGGTGGGCTCCGCGGACTGTACCGCGAGTACACCCGCCGACGCGGCCTTGCCGAAGAACAGGGATTGCGGGCCTTTGAGCACGCTTACCTGATCGACGTCGAAGAACGCGCTCTGCAGCAGCCGCTGGGTGCTGACCGAAATACCGTCGTAGTTGATGCCGACGGCGGAATCGAAGGCGTTGGAGATGCTCGACGAGCCGACGCCGCGCAGGTTGATCTGCGCACCGGCGCCGGAGCCCCCAAGGCTCACTGTGAGTGCCGGTACTCGCGTGATGAGGTCGGCTGCCTGGTCGATGCGGAACCGATCGATCGTATCTCGATCGAGAACCGTGACCGCCACGGGTACTTCGCGCAAGGTTTCTTCGATGTTCCGCGCCGTCACGACGATTTCTTCAATCACCCTCGCGTCCTCGGTCTGGGCGGACGTGACTGCGGGGAACGCTCCAAGCACCAGACAGACTGCCGCCAAACGCGGGTGCCGCTGCATCCGAATTTCCTTCATCGATTTCCTCTCTTTAGTTCCTGACTGGCGAGAAGGAAGATCGAACGCCGTGGCCACGTGACCGCGCTCCCCTCCCAGTTGGCGGGGACCCTATAAGTAACTTCAAAGCGGGTTAACTCCCGAAAACTACAGTTCGGTGAACGAGCGGGTCGTTGGCTCGAGTAGAACCCATTCGTTAACATGCGTGTTGCGTTGAACCGTTGGTGTCCGCTCACGTGAATTCTGCCGTTGAACCTCCCGCTCATGTGGACAGCACGCTGGATGCCTCGGGGCTGGTCTGCCCGGAGCCTCTTATGCTGGTGCGCAACCGGGTGCGCACGATGGCAGCGGGAGAAGTGCTGCACGTCATTGCCACGGATCCCTCCACCGGCCGCGATTTCCGCGATTTTTGCCGCTTCCTTGGACATGCGCTGCTCGCCGAGCGTGGCGACGGATCGCGGTTCGAATACTGGATCCGCAAGGGCGGATGAGTGTCATGCGCGAAGAGCGCTATTTTGCCTACGGTTCCAACATGAATCCCGAGCGTGTCAGGCAGCGCGGACTGCTCTTTACTCGGGTTGAAGGTGCACGTCTGCGGGGCTTTGCGCTCGGGTTCGGCAAGCAGTCGCGCGACCACGCGGGTAGCGGTCACGCTCACATCGAGCGCGCGCCGGACGACATTGTGGAAGGCGTGCTCTACCTGCTCGCGGGTCCTGAGGAAATCTGGAAGATGGATCCGTTTGAGCGCGCCCCGATCAATTACAGCCGCGACGCTATCGTGGTGGAAACAAGTTCGGGTCACGTGGCTGCCTGGACCTACTTTGCGAATCCCGCCGTCATGGCACCCAACCTGTTTCCGCGGCGCGACTATCTCGCGCACCTGCTCGAGGGGCGACCTTATCTGTCGCGCGGCTACGGCGAACGGCTTGCGCAGTGGCCCTGCGCGGACGACGCATGACGGTGGGTATGCCTGACAGGCGCACGCAACCCGTTGCCAGGCGTGACTGCTCTGCGCCCCTCACGATGACTGATCGTGACATTTGCGAGCGCTTCAATGGGGGACCCGGTCTGCGCTACGGCGCGCGCCTCGAGGGTGGGGCGCCGGAGCCGCTGTATGAACCCGCGACGGGCGCGTCTCCGGCGATCATCCGCTACCGGCTGGACTACGCGCAGAGCGCGCTGCATGAAATCGCGCACTGGTGCATTGCGGGTCGCGAACGACGCGCGCTGGCGGACTACGGATACTGGTACGTTCCGCCGCCGCGCACCGCGAAGGAGCGCGCTCAATTCTTCGTGGTGGAGAGTCGTGTTCAGGGTCTCGAGGCGCTGTTGGCTGAGCTTGCTGGCGTGCGGTTTCATGTGAGTCTCGATGATCCCGGCGCCGACGCTGGTGACTTCGCCGAGCACGTTCTGCAGGCGAGCGCGATGTGGCGCGCGACGTCACTGCCCGCGCGCACGGTCGCGGTGATGGTCGCCCTTGACCCCGAGTGGCGTTCGCGGCTGGGGCTCGCACCACCGTGAGCGCGGAAGTCGTCGATGCCGTTGTGATTGGTGCGGGCGTGGTGGGGCTTGCGTGCGCCCGCGCGTTGGCGTTGCGCGGACGCGAGGTCCTGGTACTCGAACGCCACGGGCTCATCGGTAGCGAGACCAGCGCGCGCAACTCCGAGGTCATCCACGCTGGCATCTACTACCCCACGGGCAGTCTCAAGGCTGCTCTCTGTGTCGAAGGCAAGGCGCTGCTCTACGCATACCTCACCGAGCGCGCCATCCCGCACCGTCGCTGCGGCAAGATCATCGTTGCAACGGCGCCATCGCAGTTCGACACGCTGCGCGCCTATCAGGCCCAGGCGCTGCGCAACGGCGTGGGCGAACTGCCATGGCTTGACCAGGCGCAGGTGCGCGCGCTGGAGCCAGCGGTCGAAGCGCTCGCGGGCGTGCATTCACCGACCACGGGCATCATTGATTCCCATGCCTACATGCTGTCGCTGCAGAGTGACCTCGAGGCGGCGGGTGGTGTTGTCGCGCTGCAGACGACGGTGCGTGCGCTCGCGCGCGACGGCGAACAACTGCGCGTGCTCACTGATGATCTCGAACTCGTCACCGGTTGTCTTGTGAACGCGGGTGGTCTTGGTGCACCCGCGCTTGCGCAGCAGCTCGATGCCGCAGCTCCGAGCGGTTGGTATGCGCGCGGGCGTTACTACGGTTACGCGGGTCCAGCGCCGTTTTCGCGTCTCGTCTATCCCATCGCCGAGGCAGCAGGCCTCGGTGTGCATGTCACCATTGATCTGGCGGGACAGGTGCGCTTTGGTCCGGACGTGGAATGGATTGAGGAGCCGGATTACACCTTCGATGACAGCTGTCGCGACGACTTCGCGAACGCCATTGCGCGTTATTTTCCGGCGGTCGAGCGTGATCGCCTGCTCCCCGGCTACACGGGGGTACGACCGAAGATCTCGCCGCCCACGGCGCCGGCCGCAGATTTCCGCATCGATACGGTGGACCAACATGGCATCCCTGGTCTTGTGAACCTGCTCGGCATTGAAAGTCCAGGGCTCACGTCTTCGCTCGCCATCGCAAGCCGTGTAGCAGACCGGCTCGCGCTCGCGTGCTGACCGTCGGGTTTCTAATCAATCCCGTCGCCGGCATCGGCGGCCGCCTTGCGCAGAAGGGCAGTGACCGCGCGGAGTTGCACGCGGCCGCTCGCGCAGCGGGTGCCGTGGGGCGCGGCGGCGGACGCGCAGCGCGTATGCTTACCGCGCTAGGCGCGGCGGCTACGCGGCTGCGCTGGCTGACCTGGGGCGGCGATATGGGCGCGAACGTGCTGCAGGCTGCCGGCGTTTCCGCGCAGGTTATGGGAATGCCTAAGGCAGACAGCTGCGCCGATGACACGCGGCACGCGGTGCACGCGTTGCTGGCGGCGCATGTTGATCTGCTTGTTTTCGCCGGGGGCGATGGAACGGCGCGGGATATTCTCGACGCGCTTGGAACTTCGGTACCGGTGCTGGGTATTCCGGCCGGGGTCAAAATGCATTCCGGAGTCTTCGCCACGACGCCTGAAGCGGCAGCGGCGGTGCTGGTCGGTCTTGAGCAGGGCGGGCTCATCCAGTCAACGCTGGCTGAAGTGCGCGACCTTGATGAGGACGCCCTGCGTGACGGTGTCGTTCGTCCGCGGTTCTACGGTGAACTCAAGGTGCCCGCCCTTGGCGGCTTTCTGCAGCACACGAAAGAGAGCGGGCGCGAGAACGAGTCGCTCGCGCTGGAAGAGATCGTGGCTGACGTGGTTGAGCAAATACGTACCGAACCCGGAATCTATCTGCTCGGCCCGGGCAGTTCGCTCGCCGCGGTGAAGACTGCACTCGGCATGGTGCCCACGCTCATTGGTGTCGATGTGTTTGAGAACGGAGCAACGCTGATCCTCGATGCGACGGCGGACCAGCTCGAGTCGCTGGTCAGCGAGCGCGGTGCGACAACGCCGCTGACGCTCGTACTGAGCTTCACGCGCCAGCAGGGTTTTCTCCTGGGTCGGGGCAATCTTCAGCTTTCACCCGTGGTGCTCCGCGCCGTGAGTCGGGAGCGTCTCTGGATACTCGGCACGCGCTCGAAGCTCAAGTCGCTCGAAGGGCGGCCGCTTGCCATAGATACGGATGATGTGGCTCTGGATCGGTCGCTCTGCGGACTGCACGAGATTATCTGCGGCTACGACGACCGGCTCTGGTATCGGGTCGATGCCGGGCCGGAAACCGCGGGCGTCCCGGCGACGCCGCGGTCAGCGGTATGAGGGCCTGTTACTGCCGGTAGTTGGTCAGGAAACGCTCCAGCCGATCCATCGCCGTTGTGAGGTCTTCGACCCGCGGCAGGAACACGATGCGGAAGTGGTCGGGCTCTGGCCAGTTGAAGCCGGTGCCGTGGACGATGAGCAGCCGCTCCTCTCGCAGCAGATCAAACGCGAAACGCTCGTCGTCGCGAATGTTGAACCGCTTGGCATCAAGCTTCGGAAAGAGGTAAAGCGCACCGTGCGGCTTGACGCAGGAGACCCCAGGGATCGCGTTCAGGCGCTCCCAGGCAACGTTGCGCTGCTCGTAGAGCCGCCCGCCGGGCACGATGAATTCCTGAATGCTTTGATAACCGCCAAGCGCGGTCTGCACCGCGTGCTGCGACGGGACGTTTGCGCAGAGACGCATCGAGGCGAGGATATCGAGACCTTCGATGTAATCACGGGCGCGTCGCTTGGCGCCGCTCACGACGAGCCAGCCGGTGCGGAAGCCGGCGACGCGATAGGTCTTCGACAAACCGTTCATGGTCACGAACAGCAGGTCATCGGCAAGCGATGCGAGCGGCACGTGGCTGGCACCATCGTAGAGGATCTTGTCGTAGATCTCGTCGGCAAAAACCACCAGATCATTCACGCGGGCGATCTCGACCAGTTCGGTCAGGAGTTCACGGCTGTAGACCGCGCCCGTTGGATTATTGGGGTTGATGACCACGATGGCTTTGGTCCGCGGCGAAACCTTGCGACGGATGTCATCCGGGTCCGGGTTCCAGGCGTTTTGCTCGTCACAGCGGTAGTGCACCGGCTTGCCCCCGGCCAGGGTGATAGCCGCGGTCCAGAGCGGATAATCGGGCGCAGGGACCAGCACCTCGTCGCCGTTGTTGATGAGCGCCTGCAGCGCCATGACCACGAGTTCCGACACACCGTTGCCGATGTAGATATCGTTGATCTCGACGTTCGCGATCTGCAGTGACTGGCAGTACTGCATGATCGCCTTGCGCGCGGGGTAGAGCCCCTTAGAATCACAATAGCCCTGCGCCGTGGGCAGGTTGCGGATCACGTCCACGAGGATCTCTTCGGGCGCCTCGAAGCCGAACGGTGCCGGGTTGCCGATATTGAGCTTGAGGATGCGGTGACCCTCTTCCTCCATCCGATCCGCTTCCTTCAGCACGGGCCCGCGGATGTCGTAGCAGACGTTGTCCAGCTTGTGAGATTTGCGGATCTCGCGGCGGGGTGTTGCCGTGAGGTCAGTGACGTTGCTCGGCGAGGATTCCATCAGCGCTTCCGTGCCGGCGCGGCCGGCGTCTGTCCAAAACAGAATGTTAGCAGGGCGGCAATTCCTTCGCACAGCAAGCTCCGCTCGCTGTGCGTACCTCGATGGTCTCGTCGGTGCTTACAGTCTGATGAGGCGGCATGCCTCAGA
>DMUF01000047.1:10618-12117 GCA_003476445.1 Gammaproteobacteria bacterium
CAGCAGGGTCGAGAGCAGAGCTACTGCGGGTGGCACGGGAGCGGCGACCGCGTTCGCGCCAAACGAGATATGGAAATTTGGATGGCTACCAGGGGAGTTAGCGTAGTTCGCGCCGTTGTTTCTGAAGGTATCGAGCATCGTGAAACCATTGGTAACCGTATAACTGGCGTTAGTGGTCCCGTCGGCTAAATTCTGTGTCCTGCGAAGGGCGATGCCGGAGCCAGCTGAGTTGTAAACGATAAGCGCATAGGCCGTGTTGGCCAAGAGTTGATAGTTCGAGATGTTGGGCAAGTCGGCCGCGGTGAGGTTCAAAGTGAACGGCGTGTTGGGGCTATTGGGCGTCGTGAAGTTCACCGTGTCGGTTGCATGCGCGGTCGCGCTCGCGACAGCCGAAGTGGTGCTGTCCGTCGCTGCATGAATGGCAATCTTGAACGTACCGCTCGCCGAAACGGCACCGGATGTCAACTCGAGCGTTATCCAGTCGATGTCGTAAGGCCCAGCCGAGCCAGTCTGAAACGCGTAACCCAAATTGGCCGTATAGGCGGCTCCGGTTTGGATCGAGGAGGAGCCGTTTGCTGTCGTCGCCGGAGCAGCGTAGGTGATGGCAGTAGCCTATGCTGTCGACGCCAGCAATCCAGAGATGAGAGTGACGAGGGTTAAACAGAAGCGCCTTGCTGAACTCGCAGGAATCTCCTTCCACTAAGTCGGTAAACGTCAAGCCGTTGTTGGCAACACCGAAGACGTCGAAGATAGTTGCAAAAACAAGATTTAATATCAGGTCATTTACAAAAGTTAGTAACCAGACTATGGAATTGGGCTTAGATCGCTACGAACCTGCTCGTTCGATTCTTTATTTGTCGTCGCGTTCGCCGGCGAGCCCGCGAATCCGTGGCGCGATCTCTGCCGCCTCTTCAGAGTGATTACAGCCCAGCGGCCTGACCCTCTTTGCGGTGATCGGACGCACCGATATAGCCGTCATCGGTACGCAGTATGAGCTGTGCACCTCCGAATACATGTTCCATCGGTTCGCGGCGAACGGCGTGCCCGCGGCGCGCTAGCCCTGCGGCTGTATCGTCGGGAAAGCCGGTTTCGATGCCGAGCGAGAGATCCGGGTACAGATGCCAGCGCGGCGCGTCGCTTGCAGCCTGCGGGTTTTGCCCGTGATCGAAGATGCGCGTGACCATCTGCACATGCCCTTGGTGCTGCATGTGTCCACCCATGACGCCGAATGCCATGCGCGGAGCGCCGTGTTCCGTGACGAACCCGGGGATGATCGTGTGATACGGGCGCTTGCCGGGTCCAACGCGGTTGGGATGCGCGGGGTCGAGGGAGAATCCGTGGCCACGGTTCTGCAGGGCGATTCCGGTGTCGGGAATCACGATGCCAGAACCAAAGCCCTGATAGTTGGATTGAATGAACGACACCATGTTGCCCGCCTTATCGGCTGTGCACAGGTAGACCGTGTCGTGGCTCACGGGTAACGCCTGGGGGGGGAGCGT
>DMUF01000047.1:12385-12542 GCA_003476445.1 Gammaproteobacteria bacterium
CCTGGGGGGGGAGCGTGGACGCGCTCGGTCCGATCCGGGCGGCTGCTCTGGCGAGCATTCCGGGTTCGAGCAGCTCATGGGGCGCAAGCCGCATGGCGGCGGGATCGGCGAAATGGTCGAACGCAGCTCGAATCGCGATCTTCATCGCCTCGATCTG
>DMUF01000139.1:0-12424 GCA_003476445.1 Gammaproteobacteria bacterium
TACGGAAAAACTCCCGCTCCCGCGCCTTCACGCCGACCCACTGCAGCGCTAGTCGGAACTGCTGACGCGCGGTGAGAAAGAAGTCGAGAGAAAACACGGCCTGCAACTGCTCGGCGTCGAAGGTGGCCATGAGGTCACGGCGCTGGTGCAGCAACCAGCCGCCGCGATCCTGCCACTTGAGTTCGAGCTGGGCGGTGAAGTTATCGACCGGGCGAAAGCTGAAGCCGCCTTCGGCGAGAAGTGTTTCGCCCTCTTGCAGTTCCTCGCGAAAACCGCCGCCTAGACCGAACGCAAAGGGCTGCGTCGGGTCGGAATCCCAACGCGCGTTGAATTCCGTCCACTCTTCGGTGCGATAGGCGCCGTTGCCGAAGCTGTTCAGATCATCGTACTGCGGTGGCAGGTAGCTCGCGCGCAGCAGAACGCGCGACAGATTGCGAAAGGTGAGACGGTCGGTGATAAAGAGTCCGCCGCCGGTGAATAGATCGTCCGTAACATTGTTTTGCACGAATGCGCGTACGTCGAGCAGATTGTCGCGAGCAAAGTCGAGCTCCGATTGAATCAGCTGCACCGAGCTGCGCAGACGGTATTCGTTGTTACGCTGCAGGAAGCCAAGGTCGTTGATGTCGAAATCTTCGTCGAAGTATTCGACACCGAAGCGCTGCACCAGCCCGCGGCGATAGGTGTATTCGGCGTCCACAAATCCGCCGTAGCCGCGTCCGGCCACGTCGACGTCTGAGGTCATCATCTGCCCGTCGAGCTTTACCTTGCCGTCGCGTGACAGATAGTGCGCGTCGACGCCCTGGACAAAGGCATCGCGCGCGGGATTGACCACCGCTGTGCTCAGAAAGCCAAGGCCGCGATAGGCGCCGCTGGCCTGATCCTCGTACAGCACCCGGGCAATACCGTAGTCGCTGCCGGACTCGATGAGCGTCTCCGGTTGCCCGTTGACCTGATAATTCCAGCGCACGTCGTCCTCGAATGCGCCCATTACACCGTAGCGCACCGCGCCAGCCTGTCCGCTTGCCTGCATCGCACCCAGAAGTTCGACGGGTTCATTGAGCTGCCGGCGGTCAATGGCTACGCCAGCGGGCAGATTCGTCGGCCGCAGCGGTTTGCCCCCGATGCGGCGTGTGTTGACCATCGTGTAGGGCAAGCCGGCGTTGCCAATACTGGTGCTGCGCGTATCCGCGCGCGGCGATGCGAAAAAGATTTCCTGCCCTTCGAGGAAAAAGAGACGCTTTTCCGGGAAAAAGGTTTCGGTGGCGGTGAGGTTCACGACGACCTCGTCGGATTCCACGTTGCCGAAGTCCGGATTCACGGTGGCCGTGAGCTGAAAGTTGGATGAGGGCCGCCAGAACACGTCTACGCCGCTTTTCGGAGTGATGCGGTTGTCGATCCGGTCCACCGTGGAGGACACGTAGGGGTAGATGTTGTACTGCTGTCGCGGTGCGACCGATTCGAGCTCAAGGCCCTGCAGCGCGGACATGAATTTCGGCTGTGTTTCTGGTAGCGCGGGCCAACCCCAGCGCTGATCGGTATCGGCGAACTTGCGTGACAAGTACATGCCCATGCGACGCACCGGACCGCTCGCGGGCATCGATACCGCGCTCCAGGGAATGAAGAACTCCGCGGTCCACCCCTGCTCGGTGACCTTGCTGCGACCGAGCCAGGGACCGTCCCAGTCAGGTGAGAACTTGCGCTCGGGCAGTACGGTGCCGTCCGACAGCGAGTCGCCCAGACTGATGCCGAACCAGAAGCCGTAGCGTCCATCGCCCGAGGTATCCAGGGTGAAGTTGATGCTGTCCCGGTTCAGTTCCCGCGTATCGCGCCCGGAGAGTCGGCTGATCAGAGTCTCCGGCGGTTGGCGCATGTCTGCCGCGAGGTAGAGCCCGCGGTCGTTGTAGGTGAGGCGGATGTAGGTTCGGTACGGAGGGCGTTCTCGAAGATCCGGCTCGACGATCACGAATTCATCGTACGCGGGCAGGCGCTGCCAGACAGGTTCGTCGAGGCGTCCGTCGACCCTGATGCGGCCGTCGGATGCCGTCAGGCGCTGAAGCGCGATCGTTTCGTTTGCACCGATCGCGACCACAACCCCCTCGGCGGCGGTGTCTGCGGCAATCGCAGGCTCGATCGCGAGCACAATGATCAGCGTCGACGCGATCAGGAACCGTATCAAGTTCGAAACCGGCATAGTCGCATCCCCCCGCGAGGATCTTAGCCGAATTCGTATACGCCGCGCCCTTCCCGGGTCACGCTTTCTGGTCGACTAGGTGCCCGTCATCCTTCCATCGCGCGCATGTAGGTGCCGAGATCGAAGTAGTCGCGCCACTCGCGAATCTTGCCGCCCTGCATCAGGAACACGCCGGCGCACGGCAGGTCGACGTTGCCCCGCGAGGTGCGGATTCGATCCAGGCGTTCAGCGAAGACGACGTCACCTGTTGCCGCGATATTGAGCAGATCCCATTGCGTTGGGCTCCAGGTGGCGGTGAAACCACGAATGAACTGTTCCACCTGCGCGCGGCCCCGTACCGGCTCGGTCGGCATGTTGTAGTAACAGCCGTCCTCGGTGAAAAAGCTCGCGAGTTCCGCGGCATCGAGCCGTGACCACGCGGCGATGAAGGCGCGGATGGTACTCAGGTTATCCTCGGTCGTGTTCGACATGGGTGCTGCTCCGCTACGAAAGCACGGACTATACCGCGGGTGCGGCCACCCTGCCGGTCGCCGCTTGACAGGCCTCGAAGCCGCGGCCGATAGTCGGGTGCGGAACGAGAGCGAGGGAGCAGGGTGTGAGCACGTCGCGGCGCAACGAAAAGTTCGATATTCAGGGGATCAATCACCTCGCGCTTGTCTGCAAGGACATGAAGCGCACGGTGGATTTCTACTCCGGTCTGCTCGGCATGCCGCTCATCAAGACCATCAACCTGCCGGGCGGCTCGGGTCAGCACTTCTTCTTCGACGTCGGCAACGGCGACGCGCTCGCGTTCTTCTGGTTCGCGGATGCGCCGGACAGCGTGCCCGGCGTTACCCATCCGGCGCACATCATCGGCCAGGGCTCGCTCACCACGGCCCACGCGTCCATGAATCACGTGGCGTTCAACGTAGCGGCAGATCGCATTGACGATTATCAGCGCAAGCTCGAAGCGGCCGGCATAACGTGCACGCCGGTGGTGAACCACGATGAGTCCCCGCATCAGGCGAGTTCGCGCATCACCCCGAGCACCTATGTCCGTTCGATCTACTTCAACGATCCCGACGGCGTCATGCTCGAGTTCGCTGCGTGGACGCGGGAGATGGGCGCCGGCGACATACTCGTCGATCCGGTGGATGCGTCAGGCGTCCCGGTGCCGCGTCAGGCATAAACCCGATTCGGCTTCGAGTGTCGCCACTCCGCGAGCAGCGTGCGCAGCGCGCTGACAAAGGCGAGCGGCTGATCCAGGAACACGTGGTGCTGTGCGTCTGGTATGCCGACAAAGGGCACTGATTCGTCCAGCACGCGGAACATGTAATCCGCGATGTCCTGGGTGAAGAGATAACTGTCCTCACCGTAGATGACGCCTACGCGGCAGCGCAGCTGCGCCAGAGCTTCGTGCATGGCTTCGAGACCGAAATCCATCTTGCGGAACAGCCCGTCATCGAATTTCCAGGTCCAGCCAGTGTCCACCTTCATGAGCGACCAGCGCCCAATGTAATCGAGGATGTATTGGTTGCGGCAATCCTGCGGCGGCATCAGGCGAAAGCGGGCGAGCGCTTCTTCGAAGGTGGGGTAGATGCGCTTCGGCTTGATCGGCGAGCGCCGCGGATCGCGTTCCCACTGATAATCCGGCGGCCGCACCGCGGAATCCACGAGCACGATTCCGCGCAGCCGATCGCAGTGCAGAAGCCCGGTCTGCAGCGTAACAAAGCCGCCAAAGCTATGCCCGACCACGACGGTATCATTGCCGAAACCCGCGTCTTCAGCGACTCCGACCACCTCCGCCGCGAACTGCGCGGGGGCGTAGCGGTCGCGCCGACCGCTGTCGCCCGCTCCCGACAGATCGAGTGCAGCCACGCGGTAGTGGTCGAGAAAAAACGGCGCGATGAATGTCCACCAGTGTGCGTGCGCGCCGTTGCCGTGCACGAACACGAGACCGGGTTTGTCCGGTGTGTCCTCGCCCCAGGAGAGGTAATGAATCGGCGTGCCTTCCACGACGACCGTGCGATCGGCGAAGGGGGTGTTCAGCGCGCGAATGAACCAGCCGGGGCGGGTGTTGGTGGCGCCGGCGTTATGCATGTCTTCCATCACGATCCTGGCAGTATGGTCGTAGATGCCATTGTCGGTGGGCGTAGGGGACTGCGCCAGCCGGACCTTCCGCAGCCCTGCCGCGGGCGTTTGCAAGACCGTCGCACCGATGCGAGAGTGCCTGCCTCATGATCCATCCGGTGCGGAGGTGGCAGCGTGCAGGCACGGGAATTTGATGTCGTGGTGTGGGGGGCGTCCGGCTTCACCGGCCGTCTGGTTGCAGAACATTTGTTGACTCGTTACGGGGCGGATCGGGAGCTGCGCTGGGCGCTCGGCGGACGCAACGCCGCGCGCCTCGAAGCGGTGCGATCCGAGCTTGGGGCAGCCGCCGCGGGTCTCCCGATTCTCACCGCGAACATCGATGATGCGGCAAGCCTTGCCGCCCTGGTGGCGCGCACGCGCGTGATCTGCACAACCGTGGGACCTTATGCGCTCTACGGTTCGGGACTGGTAGCCGCTTGCGCGGCGTCGGGCACGCACTACTGCGATCTCACGGGCGAGGTGCAATGGATGCGGCGCATGATCGATGCGCACCATGAAACGGCGCGGCAATCAGGCGCGCGAATCGTTCACACCTGCGGCTTCGACAGCATTCCCTCGGACCTCGGGGTGTTCGATCTGCAGCGTGCTTTCATGGAGCGGTTTGGTCGACCGGCGGAGCGCGTGGCCTTTCGGGGACTCGAGTTTCGCGGCGGGTTTAGCGGCGGCACGATCGCGAGCATGCTCAACATGCTGAATGAGGCTGATCACGATGCCTCGATCTACCCGCTGCTGGCCGATCCCTATGGACTCAACCCAGCGGGTGAGCGGCATGGACTCGATGGTCCGGAGCCTGCGCTGCCCGCGTTTGATAACGAGCGGCGCGCCTGGCTGACCCCGTTTGTGATGGCGTCGATCAACACCAAGGTCGTGCGTCGCTCTAACGCGCTGGCGGGCTATCCCTATGGTCACGACTTCCGCTATGACGAGGCGACCGTTATGCCCCATGGTCTGTGGGGGTTCCCTGCCGCCCTCGCCATGAGTGTTGCAAGCGCAGCAGGCATGGCGGCCATGCGCGTACCCTCCGTGCGACGCTTTGTCGGCAAGCGGTTGCCGCAGCCGGGAGAAGGGCCGTCGGCAGCGGTCCGTGAATCGGGTTTCTACCTGCTCGAGCTCACGGCGTCCACGCGCGTGTCAGCAGCCCAGCGGCTCACGCTGCGAATTCGCGGCGACCGTGACCCGGGCTATGGGTCCACGGCGCGTATGCTCGGAGAAAGCGCTGTATGTCTGGCGCAGGATGCGCTCGATTCGGCGGGTGGTGTCCTGACCCCAGCCACCGCCATGGGCGGTGCCCTGGTTCGGCGCCTGACCGAGCGTGCGGGTATCACCTTCGAATACTGATCAAGGCGGCGTGGCCGCGGAGCGCACAGCATGAATGAGATCACGCATCCGGATCTGGGAGCACTGCACGAGCGGATGCAGTGGTATGTAGACCAGGAGATTCTCTCCTGCTGCGTTGCGCTTGCGATGCGCGGCACCGATATCGTCGACTTCCGCACGTTCGGCTACATGGATCTGGAGACGCGGCGACCGCTGCGGTCCGACGCCATTTTTCGCATGTACTCGAATACCAAGATCGTGACCAGCGTCGCCTTGATGATGCTCTATGAGGAAGGACGCTTCGGGCTCGACGATCCGCTGTCCGGCGTGCTGCCCGCTTTCCGCGACATGCGCGTGCTGCGTCCGGAGGCCCGTTCCGTGAACGACGTCGAACCCGCTCGCTCGCCGATCACGCTGCGCCAGATCCTGTCCCACAGCGCCGGACTCTCATACGGCTTCATCGAGCCGCAGTCAGTGGTTGACCAGGCTTACCTGGCAGCGGGGCTCAACCCCATGACGGCGGATGGCATGACGCTCGCGTCGCTTTGTGACGGGCTCGCGCAGCTGCCGCTGGCCTATCACCCGGGTACGAACTGGCGCTACAGCCTGGCGACCGACGTCGCCGCACGTGTGGTGGAAGTGTTGTCCGGGCAGCGCTTTGACGATTTTTTGAAGACGCGCATTCTGGGCCCGCTCGGGATGGTCGATACCGATTTCCATGTGCCGGTGGAGAAGCAGGACCGGTTCGTCACCCAGTACGCACCGGTGGATATCTTCACGCCCATGAAGGGCGGGCTGGTGAAGGCGGACGATCCGCGCACCGGCGCCTACAGTCAGCCGAAGTCGTTTCTGTCGGGTGGTGGTGGTCTTGTTTCCACCGTCAGCGACTACCTCACGTTCCTGAAGGCTATCGTCAACGGTGGCAGCTGGGAGGGCGTGCGCATTCTCCGCGACGAAACGCTTGCGCTCATGCGCAGCAATCAGCTGGCGCCCGGCATCGGCGTTCGCTTCCCGATGTGGGAGATGTCGAGCACCGTGTTCGGTCTTGGTTTTGCGCTCAAGGAGGCGGCGGGCCCGGACGAACCCGCGACGGCGATTGGGGAATACCACTGGGGCGGCATGGCGGGCACCCACACCTGGATGGCGCCTCGGGCCGGGTTGACCGGTGTCTGTATGACCCAGCGCATGCCAGGCTTCTGGCATCCGTTCAGTCACGACTTCAAACGCATGCTCTACGCGTCGCTCGGTCAGCCCGCCTGAAGCCGGCGCGCGCGGTCGATCATCGAGCAGCCGGTGGTGAGCACCAGGGCGACGCTGACCCACCAGATCAGCGCGGTGCCGTCGGGGGCGAGTCTCGGCCAGGCGCTCATGCCGAGCGGCGCCGCGATGACGGCGCCTGCGAGCACAAAGTAGCTGATCCCGTTCAGGCGCCCCAGCCGGTTGCCGCGGAGCGGGCGCCCGCGCAGTGCCGACGAATCGATCACGTACTGCGTGAACGCGAAGGGAATCAGCACAGGCAACAGCCAGGTCACGCTGCCAGTGAGCGCCGCCGCTGCCAGCACCGCGGTCACGAACAGGGCGTCGGTTGCATGGTCGAGGAGCCCGCCGAGCGCAGACGCCTGCCCCAGCCGTCGCGCAAGCGGACCATCCATCGCGTCGGTAACGACCGCCACAGCGAAGCACAGTGTCGCGGGCAGCCAGGCCGCGTGGTAGACGCAGAAAGCGGTCGGCAGCGCCAGCAAGGCCCGAATCAGGGTGAGGACGTTTGCCCAGGTAAACCAGGGGTGGGTCGGATTCGATGCTTGTTCCATGTGGACCCTCCGCAGATACTCCGTGCGGCTCAGCTGACGCCCAAACAGGACGGTGCAGATGGTGATGGCAGCTTATCGCAACTCGCCCGCGGCAGCGGTCGCGGTCCCTGGTGCAGGAAAGCGGAGTTAGCGTGTTTGCGATCACCGGCGCTAACGGTCAGCTTGGGCGCAGACTCGTGCGCAGCCTTGCGGAGCTTGAACCCGGTGTTCCGGTACGGGCACTCGTGCGCTCCGCCGCTGCTGCGGCGTCGCTTGGTAACTTGGTGGCGACGCATCCGCTGCTTGATGTCCGCACGGTCGATTTCAGCAACCCGGATTCAATGGGACCTGCGCTCGTCGGCGTTACCCGAGTTGTGCATCTCGTGGGCATCCTGCGCGAGACCCCGGGCAATCGCTATGCCGACGCCCACGAGGGAGCGGTCGCGGCGCTGATCGCCGCCGCCTCCCGAAACGGTGTTGGTCAGCTTATTGCTTTGAGCATCCTCGGCGCCGATGCGCGCCATCAGAACGCCTGCCTGCGTTCACGCGGTCGAGCGGATGACCTGCTGCGCGGCAGCGTTGTTCCCGCCACGGTGCTTCGCGTACCGATGGTGCTCGGAGGCGAGGATCCTGCCTCCCGGGCGCTGGCCGCGCGGGCGCGGCGTTCCTGGTCGGTGACCTTTCGCGCCACAAGCCTCGAGCAGCCTATCGACGCCGATGACGTTGTCGCGGCGCTGCGGTCGCTGCTCGGCGTTCCGCTTGGCGATCTCGCGCCCCTGGCGGGCGCTGCTCTGGATCTGGCGGGTCCGGAGTCGCTGAGCCGCAAGGCGCTCATCGATCGGGCTGCCGCGCTGGTGGGGCAACAGACGCGGGTGTTCTCGCTCCCGGTCGCCTTTGGCTATGCCCTTGCCTTCGCGCTTGAGCGGGCGCTCAAGGCCGCGCCGGTAACGCGCGCCATGCTGGGCGTGCTCGATCACGACGACTGCATTGATCCCGCGCCCGCGGCGGCGCGTCTGGGGATCGAGCTGACACCGCTCGATATGACTCTGCGTCGTGTGATGGCGTTAGCGTGAACGGGATACGTGGTCTTTTGTGCTGCTTCGCAGCGCTGGTCTCGCTCGCGGCGTCCGCGGTGGCAACAACGGCAACGAACGCAGGGGCGGCGGCTTCCGAGAGACTGCCCGAGCCGCTCGCGCGGATCGCCCGGCAGCTGAGTGTGCCGACTACCGGCGTTAGCCTTCTTGTGCAGGGGATCGGGGATCCGGCTCCGCGCTTTGCATACCGGGCGGATGTGCCGCGCAATCCCGCCTCGACGCTCAAGCTCGTCACTACGTTCGCGGCGCTCGAGCGACTGGGTCCGAGCCATGTCTGGACGACGGAGGTGCACGCGGCTCGAGTGCCCGACGCCGATGACACTGTCGGCGACCTCTTCATTCGTGGCGGCGGCGATCCCTATCTCGTGCAGGAAGAATTCTGGAAACTGCTCGCAGCGCTACGGCATCGGGGAATTCGCCGTATCGAGGGCGATCTCGTCTTTGATCTCTCGCGATTCGATCTGCCGATCGAGAGTCGCGGCGCTTTCGATGGTCAGCCCGATCGCGTGTATAACGTGCTGCCCCACGCGCTGCTGGTGAACTTCAACGCGGTGTCCTTTCGCGTGGAAGCGTTGCCCGACGGTCTGACCCGTGTAACCGCCGATCCGCCGCTGCCAAATCTGGTCGTGCGCAATCGTCTGCGATCGGTACCCGGTGGCTGTGGCGGCTACCAGCTCGGGATCGGTATCTCGATCCAGGATGCAGCCGAGCGCAACCTCGCGGCGCTGGACGGTCGATTCCCCGCGGCCTGTGGCGAACACGAGCTTGCGCGCTCGGTGCTGACGCCGGAAACCTATGCGCACGGTCTCTTTGAACTCTACTGGCGGCAACTCGGCGGCGAGTTTTCCGGGGGTTGGCGGCTCGGCGCCGTGCCGCCCGGCAGCACCCCGGTGCATGTCCACCGCTCCCCCCCGCTAGGCGATGTCATCCGTCTGGTTAACAAGTTCAGCAACAACGTGATGACGCGACAGCTTGAATATGCCCTCGCGATCGAGGAGTTCGGCATACCGGCAACGCCGGAGAAAGGCGAGCGCGCGCTGCTCGGAGCCCTCGCTTCGCGGGGCGTGGATACCCAGGGGCTGGTCATCGGTAACAGTGCCGGGCTTGCGCGCGAGACGCGCATTACCGCGCGTCAGCTGGCAGCGGTGCTGGAAGCAGCCTGGAACAGCCCATGGATGTCCGAGTATGTGTCTTCGCTTGCGCTTGCGGGGCTGGATGGAACCATGCGCAACCGGCTTCGCGGTGCCCCCGCGGCGGGGCGTTTGCACGTGAAGACAGGTCGTCTGAATGGGGTCTCGGCGGTGGCAGGCTATGTCGACGCGGCGTCAGGCCAGCGCCTGCTCGTGGTGTTACTGGTGAACGCGGAGCAGGCGCATCTGGGACCCGGCGAGGAACTGCAGAACGCGTTCCTCGACTGGGTTTATCGCGCGCATTGAAAGCGCGCGCGGTGTCACGCGGATTGGCGCAGCGCGGCGATGCGGTCGTCGAGCGTTGGGTGCGAGCGGAACAGCGCCCGCAGACCACTCACAGCACCGCTCGAAATACCGAATGCGGTCATGGTGGTGGGGAGCGTGCTCGGCAGTTCCTGGGCGCGCTTCAGGCGCTCGAGGGCTGCGATCATCTTCTGCCGTCCAGCCAGCTGTGCGCCGGCTGCGTCCGCGCGGAATTCCCGCCGGCGCGAAAACCACATCACGATCGCGCTGGCCAGAATGCCGAGCACGAGTTCCGCGACGATCGTGGTGATCATGTAGCCGATGCCAAGACCGCGCTCGTTCTTGAGCAGAACCCGATCGACGAACCAGCCAATGACACGTGCGAAGAACATGACGAACGTGTTTACAACGCCCTGAATGAGCGTCAGCGTGATCATGTCGCCGTTCGCAACGTGGCCAATCTCGTGCCCGAGAACGGCTTCGACTTCGTCCGGGGTCATATTTTCCAGAAGCCCCGTACTCACAGCGACCAGCGCCTTGTTGCGACTCGCGCCCGTGGCGAATGCGTTTGGCTCGGCGGCAGGAAAGATCGCAACTTCGGGCATGCCAATGCCCGCGGCCTGAGCCTGGCGTGCCACGGTGTCCATGAGCCAGCGTTCGGTGCTGTTACGCGGCTGCTCGATGACCTGGGCGCGCGTGCCCATCTTGGCGATCTTCTTCGATAAGAGCAGCGAGATGAACGAGCCGCCGAAGCCGAACAGGGCGCAGTAGACCAGTAGCGCCGTCAGGTCGAGGTCCACGCCGTTCGCCGCCAGGATGCTCTCGAAGCCGAGCAGACGGAACGTCACGCTGGCCACCATGATGATGGCAAGGTTGGTGGCCAGGAAGAGCAGGATGCGCATGGTCTTCATTCCTCAATGGTGCTGGCTTGGACCGGCGAGCCGCGCGCGGGTTCACTTGCGATTACATCGGGCGAACAAATCACGCGCTTCTCGCGACAGATCATGGGAGCGATTGTGTCTACAGTCTGTCGTCATGAGCAATCGCGCCATAGCCCACAAGGAGTGTGGACATGAAGACGCTTCGAAAAGCCTGCAGAGTGACCCCGCGGCTTGATCCGGTGAAATCGCGGCAACCCGCAGGGAACAGCGGCAAAGCCGAGCAGAACCCCAGCGCCCTGGAGCAGGGTCTCACCTACTGGCGCAATCAGGCCTGGTTCCTGCTCGCGCAGGTACGCGAGCGGGACGCAGCGATTGCTGCGCAGGCCTCCCAGGAGCAAGCGGTCAGGGACGAAATTGCCCGCCTGCAGACGGAATGCGCGGCCCTTGGCAGCGCCGCCGAGCGGAGCAGGGATCAGAACCGACGCGTGCAGAGTGCGTTTGCCACGGCAGACGCCGCGCGCAGCAGGGCGGAAACAGAGGCTCTGCAAGAGCGCGAAGAGCGCCGGGCGCTTGAGACCCGTATGACGCAGATGGATTCCGCGCTCAAGCAGCAGAAGGCGCTGATTCATGGACTTGGGCAGGCGCTGAAAGCGGCGGAAGAACGCGCGCAGACCCTGGCGCAGCAGGTGGAAGCGCAGGCCACCGCGGGCGTGCTCCCGCCGGCTGCCAAAGTCTGGCACCCGTTCGATGTGAAGGTGGCGAGGCGCGCCTGAGCGCGCTTCATGCCGCGCTTCGCCCGCACCATTGGCATCGATTACTCCGGTGCCGAGACGCCGACATCGAGCCTGAAGGGGCTTCGCGTCTATTTGTGCTCGGGCAGCGCTGACCCGGTGGAGGTGCTGCCGCCGCCCGGTACGCGCAAGTACTGGTCGCGTCGTGGGATTGCGGAATGGTTGCGCGACCGCCTGGCTGAAGACATACCCACGATGGTCGGGATCGATCATGGTTTCTCGTTCCCTCTGCGCTATTTCGAGACCCATCGACTGCCGCATGACTGGGGCTACTTTCTCGAGGATTTCCAGTTCCACTGGCCGACCGATGGCGACCGCGTTTACGTCGACTTCATTCGCGAGGGGGCCCTCGGCGCGGGTGCGGCTCGAACCGGCGACGCGCGCTGGCGGCGTCTGACCGAGCTCGCCACGCGACGGGCCAAGTCGGTGTTTCACTTCGATGTACAGGGGTCCGTTGCGAAATCCACTCATGCGGGCATTCCCTGGCTGCGCTTCCTGCGCGCGCAGCTCGGGTCGCGAGTGCATTTCTGGCCATTTGACGGTTGGGACGTTCCTGTCGGTCGCTCCGTGATTGCCGAAGCCTATCCGGCGCTCTGGAGCACGCTGTATCCGCGTGAGGATCGCACCCCGGATCAGCATGATGCCTTTAGCGTCGCTGCCTGGCTGGCGCGCGCGGATCGGGACGGTGAGCTTGCGCAGCACTTCAACCCCGCGCTGACTGAAGCGGAGCGCGCCGTGGCCGCAGTTGAGGGTTGGATTCTCGGGGTAGCGCCTCGGCACTGATCGAGATTGCACAT
>DMUF01000139.1:12799-18515 GCA_003476445.1 Gammaproteobacteria bacterium
CCGCATGTCGCTCATCGCCCGCGTTCTCGCGGCGGCCTGTCTGCTTGGCTCCGTGCCGGCAATGGCTGCCGATGCCGCTGCTGGCAAGGCCGCTTACGCCATCTGCGCCGCCTGTCACGGTGCGGAAGGTCAGGGCAACCTGGCGATGAATGCGCCCCGCCTGGCGGGACAGGAGGGTTGGTACCTGAAGCGACAGATGGATGCGTTCCGCACCGGGCTGCGCGGCACGGCGCCCGGCGACATCCATGGAGCCCAGATGCGGCCCATGGCGATCTCGGTTTCCGCTCCGGCGGCGCTCGACAACCTGATCGCCTACATCGCTACCCTTCCGGATGCGCCCAATGCAACGACCGTGACCGGTGATGTGGCCGCCGGCAAGGCTGCCTATGGTGTGTGTGCGGCGTGTCATGGCGCCGATGGCAAGGGCAACCAGGCGCTCGGCGGCCCGCGCCTGGTGGGTCAGGACGACTGGTACCTCGTGCGCCAGCTGAAGAACTATCGCCAGGGGCTGCGCGGGTACGACCCGAAGGACACCTATGGCGTACAAATGAAGCCCATGGCGGCCACCCTGGCTTCGGATCAGGCCGTCACCGACGTCGTTGCCTACATCAACTCTCTGCGCTGACCGGTGAGCGCCCGCCTCATCATCGACCTCGAGGCGCTGGCGGCGAACTATGCGCTCTTCGTCGCCGCGGCAGGGGTGGCGAACTGCGCCGCCGTGGTCAAGGCAGACGCCTACGGGCTGGGCGCCGAACCGATTTCGCGCCGCCTCTGGGCGGAGGGCTGCAGGTCGTTTTTTGTCGCGACGGCAGAGGAAGGGCGGGTGCTTCGCGGCGTGTTGCCGCGCGCGAAAATCTTTGTTCTCGACGGCGTGAATGAAGAAACCGCGGGCGTTATGCGTGATGCGGGTCTTGTGCCAGTGCTGAACGACGCGGTGGAGATGGCCTGCTGGCAGTCCGTCGGTCCGGGTTTGCCGGCGGCTGTGCACGTCGACACCGGCATGGAGCGTCGCGGCTTTGATTCAAGCCTCGATCCTGCCGAGTGTCGTGGTCTTTCACTCGCGCTACTGCTGACGCACCTTGCTCGGGCAGACGAGCCTGGGCATCCCTTCACCACGCTGCAGATCGAGCGCTTCAAGGCGGTTTCGGCGCGGTTTCCCGGCGTTCCGATCAGTCTCTGCAACTCTGGCGGCACGCTTACGTGCCCAGAGGCCGTTGGCGATCTGGTGCGGCCCGGTATCGGACTCTATGGCGGCAATCCTTTTTCCGGCGCGCCAAACCCGCTGCGTCCGGTGGTTACGCTCGAAGCGCAAGTGCTGCAGGTGCGTTCGGTGGCGGCAGGCAGACCCGTGGGCTATGGCGGCACCCACCAGACTGACGCGGTGACGCGGCTCGCCACGCTGGGGATTGGATACGCTGATGGCCTTCTGCGTTCGCTCTCCAATCGTGGTTGTGTCGCCTGGCACGGAGCACGGCTGCCGATGGTCGGCCGCGTCTCCATGGATTTGACGGTGGTGGACGCAGGCTTGCATCCGCTTACCGCTGGCGATTGGGTAGAGGTGTTTGGCGCGGCGCTGCCGATCGACGAACTGGCCGAGCGCGCGGGCACGATTTCCTACGAGCTGCTGACCCGACTGGGGCCGCGGGTCGCGCGCGTCTATCGCGGCTGAGCCGCGCAGTTTCCTGGCGCCGCGCCGATTCACGGTTTCCAGGCACCGCTGCCACGCCGCATTGCCTGCCTCTGAACCTTCGGGTAGCGTCCGACAGAGGGCGCAGACGTAAGGTAGGTCATGGCAAATCCACTGCATAACGAGGCGCAGTCGCTCGCAGCGCTCGACCTGCGGCACGTGCTACATCCCACCACCAACTTGAAGACGCACGCTGTCACCGGTCCGCGCATACTCGAGCGCGCCGCGGGCGTGTACGTGTGGGACACCGAAGGCCGCCAGTATCTCGAGGGCATGGCCGGGCTTTGGTGCACGGCGCTTGGCTACGGCGAGGAAGAGCTGGTCCGCGTGGCGGCCGAACAGATGCGCAAGCTGTCGTACTCGCAGCTGTTTGCGGGGCGGGGCAACGAGCCGAGCATTCGTCTTGCTGAGCGCCTGGCGAGTCTCGTGCCCTTCGATCTCCCTCGGGTGTTCTTCGGCTTGTCGGGAAGCGACGCCAACGATACCCAGATCAAACTCATGTGGTACTACCACAACGCGATTGGCAAACCGCAAAAGAAGAAGATCATCAGCCGTCATCGCGGCTATCACGGGGTGACCGTCGCCTCTGGCTCGCTCACGGGTCTGCCGGCTTTCCACGCGCATTTCGATCTGCCGATTGCCGGGATCCTGCATACCGACTGCCCGCACTACTATCGCGGTGCGCTGCCGGGTGAAACGGAGGCGGCGTTCGTCGACCGCTTGGTGGCAAATCTGGAAGCGCTGATCGCGCGGGAAGGCGGCGACACGATTGCGGCGTTCATCGCCGAGCCCGTGCTGGGTGCGGGCGGCGTCATCGTGCCACCCCCGGGGTACTACCCGCGGGTGCAGGCGGTGCTTGCGCGACATGACATCCTGTTCATTGATGACGAGGTGATCTGCGGCTTCGGGCGCACCGGGCGACCATTCGGCGCAGAGACCATGGGTATCGTTCCAGACACCATGACCCTCGCGAAGGCGATCTCGTCCGCGTATCTGCCGCTCAGCGCTGTGATGGTGCCGGAGTCGCTCTACGCGGCGGTGGCGGAACAGAGCGGTGCGGTGGGCACGTTTGGTCACGGGTTCACCTACTCCGGTCACCCGGTCTGCGCCGCGGTGGCGCTGCGCACCCTTGAGCTCATGGAGGAGCGCGATCTCTTTGGTCACGCAGCCCGTGTGGGCGTGCCGTTTCAGCAGCGTCTTGCCGCGCTGGGATCGCATCCGCTCGTCGGTGAAGCGCGCGGTGTCGGGCTGATTGGTGCGCTTGAGCTGGTCGCCGACCGTGATACCCGACAGCCCTTTCCCGCGGCGCGGGGCGTTGGCGCGTACTGCGCCGCGCGGTGCGAGGCGAACGGGCTCATCGTCCGCGCGCTCGGCGACACGCTCGCCCTGTGCCCGCCGCTCATCATCTCGGCGGCGCAGGTCGACGAGTTGTTTTCCAAGCTTGCGCGGGCGCTCGATGAAACCCTGGACTGGCTGACCCGGGCCGCGTGAACCCGACGGAGATCGATGTGACCACGCTCAAAAGCCGTATCGACCGCACCAGTGCGGACTTCGTGCGTAACGAGGCGCATCACGCCGCACTGGCAGCCGACCTGCACACGACGGTGGCCGGCATCGTTCCCGGCGGCGATGCGCGCTCGCGGGAGCGGCATGTGAGTCGCGGCAAGCTGCTGCCGCGCGCGCGCGTGGATGCCCTGCTCGATCCGGGTTCGCCATTTCTTGAGCTCGGTCAGTTCGCGGGGCACGGTCTTTACGCTGATGCTCTGCCCGCCGGGGGAATCATCACCGGGATCGGACGCGTGGCGGGCGTGCCCTGCATGATCGTGGTGAATGACGCGACGGTGAAGGGCGGCACCTACTACCCGATCACGGTCAAAAAGCACCTGCGCGCGCAGGAAATCGCGCTCGAAAATCACCTGCCCTGTCTGTATCTGGTTGATTCCGGCGGCGCATTCCTGCCGCTGCAGGACGAGGTGTTTCCCGATCGCGACCACTTCGGGCGCATCTTCTACAACCAGGCGCAGCTCTCTGCGCGCGGCATTCCCCAGATTGCCGTCGTGATGGGGTCGTGCACCGCCGGCGGCGCCTACGTGCCAGCCATGTGCGACCAGGCGATCATCGTGCGTAATCAGGGCACGATCTTCCTCGGCGGCCCGCCGCTCGTGAAGGCGGCAACCGGCGAGGAAGTCGACGCTGAAAGCCTCGGCGGCGGTGATGTGCACAGCCGCATTTCGGGGGTGACCGACTATCTGGCCGCGGACGATGTCCATGCGCTGCAGCTTGCGCGCGACGTGGTTGCGCACAGTCAGCTTGGCTATGTGGATACGGTGGCGCGTCAGTCGGCGGTTGCGCCGATGTACCCGGCGGAGGAGCTGTATGGCGTGCTGCCGGTGGATACCCGCAAGCCCTACGATGTTCGCGAGGTGATCGCGCGCCTGGTGGACGGATCTGTGTTCCACGAGTTCAAGGCGCTGTATGGCGAAACGCTGGTCTGCGGTTTCGCGCACATCGAGGGCTACCCCGTCGCCATCCTCGCGAACAACGGCATTCTCTTCTCCGAATCCGCGGTCAAGGGCGCTCACTTCGTGCAGCTCGCCGATCGGCGCGGCATTCCGCTGCTGTTTCTGCAGAACATCTCTGGCTTCATGGTGGGGCGGCGGTTCGAGAACCAGGGTATTGCCAAGGACGGCGCCAAGATGGTGAATGCCGTCGCCTGCGCCGCCGTGCCCAAATTCACGGTGGTGATCGGGGGCTCGTTTGGCGCGGGAAATTACGCCATGTGCGGTCGGGCCTACGGCGCGCGCATGCTCTGGACCTGGCCCAACGCCCGCATTTCCGTGATGGGTGGTGAGCAGGCAGCCCACGTACTGGCGACGGTCCGCAACGACGGCATGGCGGCGCGCGGCGAAGTCTGGGCGGAAGCGGAGCAGAGCGCGTTCATGGACGAGATTCGCGCTCAGTACGACATCCAGGGGCATCCCTACTATGCGAGCGCGCGACTGTGGGACGACGGCGTCATCGATCCTCTCGATACCCGTCGCGTGCTCGCACTGGGTCTGGCAACGGCGTGTCGCGAGCCGCAGGCTGCCGGCAGTGTCGGGCTTGGCCCGACCCGGTCGGGTCGCTTCGGTATCTTCCGGATGTGAACATGATCAGAACGCTCCTCATCGCCAATCGCGGCGAGATTGCCTGCCGCATCATGCGCACCGCCCGCGCGCTTGGGATCACCACCGTGGCGGTCTACTCCGATGCCGACACGCGTGCGCTGCACGTGCGCTCGGCGGATCGCGCGGTGCGGATTGGCGCAGCCCCGGCAACTGAAAGCTACCTCGACATCGCGGCGATCATCGCCGCGGTCAAGAAGAGCGGTGCCGATGCCGTACATCCTGGCTATGGTTTCCTCTCGGAGAACGCCGACTTCGCCGCCGCGTGTGCTGCGGCCGGCGTTACGTTTGTGGGTCCGTCCGCGGACGCGATCCGTGCCATGGGTTCAAAGCGCGCAGCCAAGCGACTGGTGGCGCAGGCGGGGATCCCGGTGGTGCCCGGATATGAGGGCGATGATCAGTCTGACGATCGGCTTGTTATGGAGGCGGAGCGGGTGGGCTATCCGCTTCTCATCAAGGCCTCCGCCGGCGGTGGCGGTCGGGGTATGCGCCTCGTCTCCAAGACGAGCGAATTCCGAGCAGCGCTGGCAGGGGCGCGACGTGAGGCGCTCGCCGCCTTTGCAGATGACACCGTGCTGCTCGAGCGCTATCTCACCCGACCGAAACATATCGAGGTGCAGGTGCTCGCGGATCAGCGCGGTCATACCCTGCATCTTTTCGAACGCGACTGCTCGGTACAGCGCCGCCACCAGAAAGTCATCGAAGAAGCGCCCGCCCCCGGTATCGATCCCGTGCTGCGCCTGCGCATGGGCGATGCGGCGGTAGAGATTGCGAAGGCCATCGGATACGTGGGTGCAGGCACGGTTGAGTTCATCGTGCAGGACGGTGCATTCCATTTCATGGAAATGAACACCCGCCTGCAGGT
>DMUF01000139.1:18793-21016 GCA_003476445.1 Gammaproteobacteria bacterium
CCCGCCTGCAGGTGGAGCATCCTGTGACGGAAGCGATTACCGGGCTCGATCTCGTTGCGTGGCAGCTGCGCATTGCCGCGGGCGAGCCGCTTGATATAGCGCAATCGGATGTGCGTCTCGATGGCCATGCGATCGAAGCCCGCGTCTATGCCGAGAATCCGCGGCGGGGCTTTCTGCCGTCGAGCGGGCGGATTCTGCACGTCGCATTTCCAACAGGCGTGCGGACAGACGCGGGTGTCGAGCAGGGCGATGAGGTGTCCGTGCATTACGATCCCATGCTCGCGAAGATCATTGCGCAGGGTCCGGATCGCGCCACTGCTCTGGCTGCGCTGGACCGGGCGCTCGCTGAGACGGAGTTATTGGGCGTCGAGCACAACACGGGATTCCTGCGCCGTGTGCTCGCCGTTCGTGACTTTGTCTCTGGATCCTATACCACGCGGTTGATCGAAGAAGCAGGCGATACGCTGGTTCCGGGTCCGGAGGATTTGGGCGCGCTGGTCGCGGCGTTCGCGCTCAGGCTGACGAACCGGAGCGAAGGGCCATGGGGCGCGAGCGATGGTTTTCGTCTCAATCAGGCGGCAGCGCTCGCGCTTGAGCTCACGTGTGAGCAGCGCCGCGTTGCCGTGGTATTGAAAGAAGACTCGCGCACAGGTGTCCGCACCGCTCTGGTGGATGACCGCGTCTATGACCTTGTTGACCTCGGCAGCACGACTGAGCGCGTGCGGCTGCTCGCTGGGGAGATCAGGATCGACGCAGCAGTACGTGTTGAAGGCTCTGTTGTACACGTGGCCCGGTTTGGTGGCGTGGAGCGCTGGCAGCTGCCCGAAGAGCGTCAGGATCTGCAGGACGCAGCGCCGGGCGAGCGCGTGGCGGCGCCTATGCCGGGTCAGGTGATCGAAGTGGCGGTGCGTGTCGGCGACTGGGTAGAGCCGGGCGCGCTCTTGCTCGTGGTCGAAGCGATGAAGATGGAGCACGTTCTGCGCGCTCCGCGCGCCGGTCGTGTCGCCGCGATCGCCTGCGCCGCGGGGGATCGGGTGCAGGAAGGGGTGGAACTCGTTCAGCTCGAGGACGACGTGGCGCCCGCAACAGATCAGCAGTCGGAGTGAACATGCTGCAGTTCGATTTCGGTCATGACGACATCATCAACGCGCTGCGGACGACCGTCGCTGATTTTGCGCGGGACCGCATTGCGCCGCGTGCCGCGGAAATCGACGCTACGAATACGTTTCCGCGGGATCTCTGGCCGCAGCTCGGCGCGCTCGGTCTGCTCGGCATTACGGTGGAGCCCGAGCTCGGCGGTACCGGTCTCGGCTATCTCGCCCACTGCATCGTCATGGAAGAGCTGAGCCGCGCGTCCGCCGCGGTAGGACTGTCGTATGGCGCGCACTCCAACCTGTGCGTCAACCAGATTCGCCGCTACGGCTCAGATGCCCAGCGCCAGCGTTACCTGCCGGGGCTCATTGCCGGCACCGCGCTGGGAGCGCTCGCGATGAGCGAGCCGGGTGCTGGCTCGGACGTTGTGGGACTGCGCCTTCGGGCGGATGCGGATGGCGACAACTTCGTGCTGAACGGCACCAAGATGTGGATCACGAACGGGCCGGACGCAGATGTGCTCGTGGTCTACGCCACGGTGGATCCTGAGCTCCGCGGGCGTGGCATCACCGCCTTTCTCATCGAGAAGGGCATGCCGGGATTCAGCACCGGTCGCAAGCTCGACAAACTCGGCATGCGCGGATCGGATACCTGTGAGCTGGTCTTCGACAACTGCCGCGTTTCGCGCCAGCAGGTGCTCGGGCACGTGGGGCAGGGGGTGCGCATTCTCATGAGCGGGCTCGACTACGAGCGCGTGGTGCTTGCTGGGGGTCCGCTCGGCATCATGCAGGCCTGTCTGGATCTGGTGCTGCCCTATGTGCATACCCGCCACCAGTTTGGACAGCCGATTGGCACTTTCCAGCTGCTGCAGGGAAAGCTCGCGGACATGTACACCGTGACCAATGCCGCCCGCGCCTACGTTTACGCCGTCGCGGCGGCCTGCGATGCCGGGCGCACGACGCGGTTCGATGCCGCTGGCTGCATTCTTTACGCAGCGGAGCGCGCCACGGCGGTGGCGCTCGACGCCATTCAGCTGCTTGGTGGAAATGGTTACATCAACGATTTTCCGGCCGGGCGTCTGCTGCGGGACGCGAAGCTCTACGAAATCGGCGCCGGAACCAGCGAGATCCG